>CAMHSI010000021.1 GCA_946187775.1 uncultured Clostridia bacterium | reverse complement strand
TTTTTGCAGTTCCGTAAAGCAAGGAATGATTCATCCCCTGTCTGTCCCGGAATAACTGAAACAGCTCCTGCCCGAGGCAGGAGCTGTTGGTTCGGTTCCCTTTTCATTTCTGTTTCCCGGCCTTTGAAGTGTATTTCGCCTTCATGGCCTGCTGGTGTGCCTTCCGGCAGTTGGGACAGTAGTTCGGATAATGCGGGATGGTGCTCGGAAAGGTGAAAAACTTTCCGCATTCCCGGCATTTGCGCCTGATTTTCCGCGGGGCCCCCGCCCGCTGCTTCTCTTCCTTCTCCCGGGCAAACTGCTGCTTGCAGTCCTTGCAGTAATTGGGAATGAATTCCCAGGCAGGGTCATAGGAGAAGGTTTTCCCGCATTTTTTGCAGGTCTTTTTCAGCCGCTCCGGCTTTTCCCCGGCCTGTGCCGCCTCCTGCTGCTTCCCGGCGGGAGCGGGCTTGCGGAAAAGGCTCTTCAGTTTCTCAAGCAGTTTCATCCTGATTCCTCATTTCATTGCGGATAAAGGATACATCCGGAAGAAATCCTCCGGTTTTTCAAGCAGGTGCTCCGCGCCGCTTTCCGTCAGCTCCCCCGCGTCCCGGAATCCCCAGAGCACCCCCGTCGCGTGCATCCCTGCCCTTTTCGCGCAGGTCATGTCCACCGATGTGTCTCCCAGGTAGGCGAATTCTTCCGGATCAACGCCAAGCTCCTCCGCCATGGCGAGGGCCGCCGCCGGATCCGGCTTCAGGGGAAACCTGTCCGTCTGCCCCAGTACCCTCCGGAATCGGATCCCGGGAAAATAGTGGGAAACCACGTGCTTTGTGTCCCTGTCCGGTTTGTTGGACAGCACGCAGAGCAGGATTCCCCGCCGCTGCAGGCTGTCCAGCAGCTCCGGTATCCCCGGGTAGGGCCGGGTATGGATCATGTTGTGGGTCTCATACTGCCGCTGGTAGGCCGCGTGCACCTGTTCCGCCAGGTCCTGCCGTTCCCTCACGGCCCGCCGGGCCAGCACCTTCGCCCCGTTGCCCACCAGGTACCGGTATTCCTCCGTCGCCCAGCCCGGCAGTCCGTATTGCTCCAGGGCCCAGTTCATGGCGTCGCCGATGTCCCGCAGCGTATCCGTCAGGGTTCCGTCCAGGTCAAACATCACCGCCCGGATCCTCTCCGGGCTTCTTTTTTCCGTTTCCATGCCGTTTCCCGTCTCAGCGAATTTCCGCCCCCAGCTTGAATTTCAGGTTCCCCAGGATCTTCTTGATGAACCGGTCCACATCCTCCGGCGCCAGGGCTTTGTCCCCGGGGGTAAAGGTGATCTTGAAGGCCATGCTCTTCCTGCCCTCGCCCACCTGTTCGCCGCGGTAGATGTCAAACAGCTCCACGTCGGATACCGCCGGGCATGCGCGCCGGATCTCGCCCATCAGCGCGCCGCAGGTGGTTTCCTCGCTCACCGTCAGCGCCAGGTCCCGCACGGTTTCCGGGAAGGCGGACACCGGCTTGTACCGGAGGCCTGCCGCCGCGTGGCTCATCATGCGCTCGTAGTCAATTTCTCCCAGGAAGATCTTGTGGTTGGCCTTGCTGTCCTTATGCAGCTTCAGCTCTGCCGTCACCTCGTTGGCCAGCTTGCCGAAAACGCCGATCCGCTCCCCTTCGCACAGGATGTACGCGGCGATGCCGGGATGCAGGTAGGAAACATCCTCTGCCCGCTCCACATCGAATTCCAGCCGGAAGGCTTCTCCCAGCGCTTCCACGGTTCCCTTCACGGTGAAGAAATCCTCCGCGTCGCCGAAGGCTGCCAGGCCCAGGTGCGGGCGTTCTTCCGGATGCTCTCCCTTTCCGGCGGGAACATAAACATTGCTGATCTCAAACAGCCGTCCTTCGTTGTTTCCCTTCTTCAGGTTGTCCACAACAACATTCAGCAGGCTGGGCGCCAGCAGCGGCCGCATCACGGAGAGCTTTTCGGAAATGGGGTTCTGGATCCGGATCACATTGCGTTCCGGGGCGTCCGCCGGAATCTTCAGGGCGTCCAGGTCGCTGTCCGCGTAGAAGGACAGGGTGTAGCACTCGTTGTATCCCTGGGCGCACATGATCCGGGCCGTCCGGTCGCGCCGCTGCTGCGCGGGGGTCTTTCCGCCGCTGGTAACCGTGGCGGACTGCAGGAAGGTGGGAACCACATGGTCGTATCCGTATTCGCGGATCACTTCCTCCGCCAGGTCGGGCTCGCCCACCTCAATATCCTCCCGGTAACGGGGAGCAATCACATCCAGCGTATCCCCGTCCCGCTTCACTTCAAAGTTCAGCCGCTTCAGGATATCCATCACGGTGTCCGCCGGCACCTCGATGCCGAGGATCCCGTTAATCCGGCGCAGGCTGGCGGTGAAATGCTTTCCTTCCCGGGGCGCTCCCGCGCTGCAGTCAAAGGCGCTGGCGGTAATCTCGCCGCAGTTCAGCTCCTGGATCAGGTGCAGTGCCCGGGCCATGCCCAGCTCCGTAATATACTCGCTGATTCCCTTTTCAAACCGGGCGGAAGAGTCGCTGCTCTGTCCCAGGGCCCGGGAGGTCCTGCGCACGTTGTCCCGGGCAAACTTCGCCGCTTCAAACAGCAGCTGCGTGGTCTTGTCCGTAATTTCGCTGTTCAGCCCGCCCATGATGCCGGCCAGCGCCACGGGGCGGTTTCCGTCGCAGATCACAAGGTTCTCAGGCGTCAGGGTAAACTCTTTCTCGTCCAGCGTCTGGATCTTTTCGCCTTCCCTGGCCCGGCGCACGATGATCTTCATTTCCTGCAGCTGTTCCATGTCAAAGGCGTGCATGGGCTGCCCGATCTCCAGCAGCACATAGTTGGTGATATCCACCACGTTGCTGATGCTCCGCAGGCCGCACAGGGCCAGGTGGCGCCGCATCCACCGGGGGCTCTCCCCAACGGTGATGTTCCGCACCGCGTGTCCCAGGTACCGGGGGCACAGGTCCGGCGCGTCCACCCGGATCTCCAGCCCGGGCACCGTTGTTTCGGTGGTGGTATAGTCCGTTGCCGGCATCTTCAGTTCCTTGCCCAGCACCGCCGCCACCTCCCGGGCAATTCCCAGGATGCTCTGGCAGTCCGGCCGGTTGGCGGTCACGGAGATATCAAAGATATAATCGTCCAGCCCGGTTACCTCCCGGATGTCCGTTCCGGGAACGGTGTCCTTCGGCAGGTCCAGCAGCCCGTAAACCTCCGCGCCGGGATACAGGTCCTCGTTCAGGCCCAGCTCCTCGCCGGAGCACATCATGCCGTTGGAGGGAATCCCCTTCAGGGGCTTCGCCAGGATCTTCACGCCCCCGGGCAGGGTCGCCCCGTCCAGGGCCGCCGGGGTGTGCATTCCTTCATATACGTTGGGGGCCCCGGTAACGATCTGGATATCGTTCCCGTATTCCCCGCAGTCCACATGGCAGATCACCAGGTGGGTTCCTTCCACCTTCTCGCAGCTCTTTACCTCGCAGACAACCACCTTGCTGATCTCCCCGCCCAGGGAAATCAGCTCCTCCACCTCAAATCCGCAGCTGAACAGCTTTTCCTGCAGCTCTTCCGCGGACACGTCCAGGTCCACATATTCCTTCAGCCAGCTGTATGGTACTTTCATTTTGTCTGTCTCCTCCTTCGATCCTTAAAACTGTTTCAGGAAACGCAGGTCGTTCTCAAACAGCAGGCCGATATTGTTGATGCCGTATTTCAGCATGGTAATCCGTTCAATGCCGATACCGAAGGCGATGCCGGAATACACGGAAGAATCGATGCCGCAGTTCTCCAGCACCTTGGGATGCACAACGCCGCCGCCCAGCACCTCAATCCATCCGGTGTGCTTGCACAGGGAGCATCCCTTGCCGCCGCACTCGAAGCAGCTCACGTCCACCTCCACGCTGGGCTCGGTGAAGGGGAAATAGCTCGGCCGCAGGCGGGTACGCACATTCGCGTCAAAAATCTGCTGCACAAACTTGTCCAGCATGCCCTGCAGGTCGCACAGGGTGATCCCCTTGTCCACCACCAGGCCTTCCATCTGGTGGAACATGGGGGAATGGGTCGCGTCGCTGTCGGAGCGGAACACGCGCCCCGGCACCAGCACCTTGATGGGCGGCTTCTGCATATCCATAACCCGGATCTGTCCGCCGCTGGTCTGGGTCCGCAGCAGCAGGTCGTCCTCCAGGTAGAAGGTATCCTGCATATCCCGGGACGGGTGATCCTTCGGCACGTTCAGCCGGGTGAAGTTGTGATCGTCGTCCTCGATTTCCGGGCCTTCAAACACGTCAAAGCCCATCCCGGCAAACACGCTGATCATTTCTTCCTTCACCAACGTCAGGGGATGCTGATGCCCCAGGGGCTGCTTCTTTGCGGGCAGCGTAATATCCACGGCTTCCAGCCGGTTCCGTGCCTGCAGCTCCGCCTGCTCCATTTTCTCGCTCAGGGCCTTGTATTTTTCTTCCGCCTCGATTTTGAATTCATTGATGACCTTCCCCATGGCCGGCCGCTCTTCCTTGGCCACCGCCCCGAGGCCCTTCATCAGCTCGGCGATGCTTCCCTTTTTGCCAAGATATTCCTGCCAGAAAGCGGCAAGGTTATCCTTGGATTGAATCTGTCTGATCTGCTGCTCCATCTTTTCCCGAAGCGCTTTGATCTTTTCCTCCATGTTCTTTCACTCCTGCATGAAAATATCAAATTTGATTATATCACGGCCTGTTTTTCTTTGCAAAGAAAAAAACCGGGAATCGCGTCTCCCTTCCCCCTGTCGGGAGGGGCCGTGTTTCCCGGTTTGCCTTTTGATTGCTGCTGTTCCCTCCGGGCCGCTCTCCGGTCTTTTTACCAGGAAACCGGATGGATCACCGCCGGGTCGATATGCTTCACGTCCGGGGATCCGGTCCGGAGCATCATCGCCTTCAGCTCTCCGGTAAAAGCCCGGATGGTTTCCGCCACTCCCCGGGCTCCGCTTTCCTTCAGGGGCTCCATCAGGGGCCTGCCGATGGATACGGCGTCCGCGCCCAGCGCCAGCGCCTTGAAGGCGTCGTATCCGTCCTCGATGCCTCCGTCCACGATCACCGTCAGCCTGTCTCCCACCGCCCTGCGGATGTCCTGCACCAGCATGGCCGGCGGAACCGCCCAGCGCATCAGTCCGTTGTGGTGGCTCAGGATGATTCCCGCGCATCCCATCTCCGCGCAGGTCACCGCGTCCCGCACGCTCAGCGCCCCCTTGATCACAAAGGGCAGCTTCGTGCTCCGGATCCATTGCTCCAGCTCTTCCCGCGCCGGCAGCTTCATCTGGTATCCCGCCACAAAGGAATCCTGGTCATCCCGCACGTTCACGGAATGCTCCACGTCCATCCCCACGGCGATGGCGCCGTTCTTCTCCGCGCACGCCAGCCTGCTCCGGATTTCCTCCGGGTCCGCGTAGGGCTTGATAATCTTGATCACCTTAGCCCCGGTCTGCAGCACCTGCTCCAGCTCCTCGCAGGGGCCCATCCCGATGAAGCAGGCGGCCCCGGCCTTCTTCGCCCCTTCGGCAAAGGTTTTCATGTCCGGCTGCAGGTGGCTCAGGGCGCCGGTGGTCACCGGCGTCGTGAAGGAATGGCCGAACAGCACGCATTCTGTTTTCGGCCGCACCGCTCCCACAATCCTGCTTTCCACCAGCAGGTGGTCCAGGTATCGGCGGTTGATGGCGATGGAATCTCCGGACAGGGGCCTTTCCGTCATGGTGCTTTCCTCCTTCACACGCTGATGCCGGCAGCCCTGGCTTTTCCGGCCGTATAGTCATAGGCCCTTCTGTACTCCTCTTCGGTCTGCATATGCTCCAGCAGCACCGGGGCGTCCGCCGGCAGGTACCGGTCCAGGATGGGCAGCACCCGTTCAAAGTCCAGCCCGCCCTCTCCCGGGGAGCACTCCTCCAGGCAGGCGGTCAGCTTCGTGGGGTTCATCCGGGAATCCTTCAGGTGGGTGCTTTTGATGTAAGGCCCCAGCTTCCGGAAGCATTCTTCAATGAACTGCTCCGCCGCCAGATACCTGCGGGGGGATGAAATCATGTTCACAAAGTCCATGTGGACGCCGAACTGTTTCCGGTCCACGTCCCGCATCAGCTGCAGGTATTCGTCCGGCCCGTCCGGCACCATCCAGGGCATCGGCTCGATGCAGTAGAAGGCCCGCTCCGGATTCACCGCGTCAATGATTTCCCGGATCATGCGGATGATCCGTTCATAGGTTTCCTCCGTATAGTTGCTCGGATCCGCCGCGTCCCAGCCCGCCGATCCCGATGTCCCGGTAATGTTCACGCAGCAGGGAATCCCAACCCGGTCCGCCAGGGCCAGCTGTCCCTTCGCGTATTCCATGGCTTCCCTTTCCGTTCCCGGATCGGAGGACAGCGTGTTTTTCCACACGCCGATTTCCGCGATCTTCACGCCGTTCCGTTCCGCTGCCTCCAGGTATGCCTTTACCTCTTCCGGATCTGTCCTGCAGCTGAAGGGAGCCGTAATCGCCCTGAAGCCTGTCCGAACCAGGATCCGCTCCCATTCTGCAGCAGAGGACCAGTCTCCGGCAACCGTACCGCCAAGCAGCATTGTCCGCACCTCCGTATGATATTCATTTTTCTCGTTTATTGTCCCATCATCTGCCGGGAAAGGGCTTCCGCTTCCTCCGGGGTATACAGGCTCAGGGTCAGCCGGTGCGGCGCGCAGATCACCATGTTCCAGAGCACCCGGTCCGCCATATTCCCCAGGGTCACTTCCCCCTGCTGCACGCAGTCATGCCCTTCGCAGTCCGCCTCCGTCATGCTGAATCCCTCCGGCGTCATGCGGATCCGGTTCAGCCACACGGTCCCGTCCTCCTGGGTCTGGCGGATCTCCTGCGTCCGCTCCCCTTCTTCGGGAAGCGGCAGGAATCCGGTCATCTCCTCCCCCTGCAGCAGGATGTATCCCGGCGCCGGATCCGTTGCCCGCACCTGCACCTGCAGCGTCAGCTTTCCGTCGGCTGCCTCCTCCGGCTCGCTTTCCGTCTCCGCAACGGAGTATTCCGCTCCGTCTGTCATGTACTTCCCCACGCCGGAGGTCCCGATTGCCTGCCGGTCCCGGGTAATAAACAGCGCTTCCGTTCCCTCCAGGCCCTCAATCAGCCTGGCTCCTTCCTCCGTCCCCAGGGCGAAGGCCGCGGTGGAAAGCGCGTCCCCCATCATGGAGCTCTCCGAAAAGATCGTAACGGACGCCAGCTCATTCTGCACCGGCCATCCGGTGGCGGTGTCCAGGATATGATGATACCGGATCCCGTCAACTTCAAATCCCCGTTCATAAATCCCGCTGGTTACCGTGGACCCGCCGAAATTCAGCGAAACCATCATCGGCACCCCCGTAGGCTGGTCTATGTCCTGGATGCCAACCCGCCAGGGGGAGCCGTCCGGCTTCTGCCCGATGGCGACGATGTTCCCGCCGAAGGAAAGGATGGCGCTTTCGATCCCCGCGGCTTCCAGCTTTTCCTTCACGGCGTCCGCGATATACCCCTTCGCGATTCCCCCCAGGTCGATCATCCGCCCCGCCGGCAGGGTCACTTCGTTTCCTTCGATCCGGATCGCCTGCCAGTCCACCAGCTTCGCGGCTTCCGTCAGGGCTTCCGCCGCCGGGATTTTTCCCTCGCCGTCCGTAAAATTCCAGAGGGTGGAAGCCGGGGCGATGGTGACGTCAAAAGCCCCGCCGGAAATTTCCGAGATCTGCACCGCTGTCCGCAGGATCTCAACCGTTTCCGGGTCCACCGTCACCGTTTGCCCGTTCGCGTGGTTGATTCTCCAGACATCACTGCCCTCAACCGTGCGGCTCAGCAGCTGCTCATAGCGGCCGCATTCCTCCAGCCCCGCCTCCAGCAGCTCCGGCCGGTCCGTATAGGCGGTCAGCGTAATCACCGTATCCAGGTAAAATCCCGTCCGGGTTTCCCGGGCAGCCTCTCCCCGGGCAGTTCCTGGAAAGGTCCCTGCCCCCAGGGCGGCAACGGCCAGCGCTGCCGCCAGTAATCTGTGTATCTTCCTCATTCCTGTGATCCCTCAATTTTCTCCGGATGCAGGCGAAGCGCCTGGAATACCCGTTCTGCCACAATTCCGGTCAGGCTTCCCACCGCGGCTCCCACGCCGATCAGCACCGGCAGGTAGAAGCTCAGCAGCTGCGGGGTCCGCAGCACGGCGGCCGCCGTCAGCACCTGCCCGATGTTGTGGGCCACAGCCCCGGCAACGGAAGTCCCCGGAACGCCGCGGATCTTCCCTTTCCGGATGGCGGCATAAAACAGCACGCACGCCAGGAAGGCGGCCGCGATCAGCACCGTATACCACAGCCGCTGCCCCCGCAGGTTCGGGTTTTTCGCCATCATGGCAATCACCGCCCCCAGGGACAGCACCACCCCCGTCAGCGCTCCCCGGTCCGGATGCTTCCGAAACAGCAGCATCACCGCCAGGCTCAGCACGCCGCCGGAAAGGCTGTAAAGGATCGCCGTCAGGGATCCGAACAGGAACCCGGACAGCAGCACCTTTGTCAGCATCAGCAGCACTGCGCTTTTCCAGTCCATCAGGTAAACCGCGTAAAGCAGCACCGTGTTGGCCAGCCCCAGCTTGATGCCCGGGGCGGCTCCTCCCAGCAGCGCCGTCAGCGGAATGGCGCGGTCCACCAGTCCCAGCACCAGGGCCAGGGCTGTCAGCAGCCCGAAACGCGCGACCTTCTGTGTCATGGAATTCACCGGGTGCTGCCTCCTTTTCCTGCGGTTGCCTCATTATACCTGCTTTCCGGGGCGGAATCAACCGGGGCGGAAGCGGCCGCCATTTGGCAAAGATTTCCTGTTCCCCGGATTGACGGAAGCGATTTCCATCTGATAGAATGAATTTGAGCGAACACATGTTTGCAGGTCTTTTCATGGTTCCCAAAATATTTAGGAAAGGATTGAGTATCCCATGAAAAAACTGGTTGCTCTCTTCCTGACCCTCTGCCTGCTGCTGGGCTGCGCGTCCTTCGCCTCAGCGGAGACGAAGACCGCTTCCGCCCAGGGCTTCGGCAGTGAGGTCAAGGTCACCGTCACCGTCGAAGACGGGAAAATCGTCGGTCTGGAGATCGATGATTCCGCCGAGACCTATTCCCAGGCCGGCTTCAACCGGGAAGACACCGTTGACAAGCTGGCTGCCGCCATCCTCGAAGCCGGCACCTATGAGGGCGTTGACACCTTCACCGGCGCCACCTTCACCCAGAAGGCCGTCCTCGAAGCCGTAAAGAAGGCCATGTCCGATGAAGCGGCGGCTCCCGCGGCGGAAGTCACCTTCACCCCCGGCACCTATGAGGCCTCTGCCGACGGATACAACGGCCCCGTGGACGTGCGGGTCACCTTCACCGAGAAGGGAATCACCTCCATTGATGTTTCCTCCTCCGAAACCGGCCATGTCGGCACCTCTGCCATCAGCCCCATGTCCCTGGACATGATCGCTGCCACCGGCACCGGTGTGGACGGCGTTGCCGGCGCCACCTTCACGGGCCGCGCCCTGCGCGCCGCGGTGAACGAAGCCGCGGAAAAGGCCGGATGCTCCAATATGGATGCCTTCAAGGCAGCCAGGGTGGATCATCCCGCCGAGGATCCCGTTGAGCTGACGGTGGACGTGGTTGTGGTCGGCGGCGGCGGCGCCGGTATGGCTGCTGCGGCCCAGGCCACCCAGAACGGTGATTCCGTTCTCGTCATCGAAAAGAATGCCGAAGTCGGCGGCAACACGCTGGTTTCCGGCGGTCAGTTCCAGTCTGTCATGCCCTACCTGGTCTGGGATCCCGCCGATCCGGATGCCACCGAAGGCGTCTACGGCCGGGACGGCCAGTCCTATCCCAAGGTCAAGTCCGACCTGGGCTGCATCGATGTGCTCCGCAACATCCTTTCCTGGAGCGAGGAGCCCTTCGATGAGGAATACTACAAGACCAATGAGTTCGTAGCCGGGGACGATGTGGAGCTGGCGAAGCACGGCGTCCATGCCGAGTATCTCCCCGTCCTGCAGGAGCTGAAAAAGGAAATCCAGGCGTATCTCGACTGGGCGCAGCCCAAGCTGGACGCCGGCATTCCCGAAACGGAGCTGACCCTCTTCTCCACCTTGAACCTTCATATCTTCCAGACCTATTACGGCGGCCTGCGGCAGACGGCGGACAAAACCCGCTGGATCTACGGCCAGCTCGACCTGGTCAAACAGTTCATCGAAGGCGGCCAGGGCCTGAAGGAGTGGCTGGAGGATATGGGTGCCCAGTTCAAGCACACCCAGCCCACCCTCATCGGTGCCCTGTGGAATCGTGAAAACGAGTACACCAGCCCCGACGGAAACTGGACTCCCTATTTCGCCGGCCCCCTGGGCGTCATCGGCGAGGACAATGTCATGACCTCCACCACCGCAACCGAGCTGATTGTTGAAGACGGCAAGGTCACCGGTGTCAAGGCCGTGAAAGCCAACGGAACCGAAGTCACCGCTCATGCTGCAAAGGGCGTTGTGCTGTGCACCGGCGGTTACGCCGCCAATATCGACCTGGTCCTCCGGGACAATGCTTACTGGGACACCGCTTACCTCACCAAGTCCACCAAGACCACCAACCGCTCCTCCCTGCAGGGCGACGGTATCTTCATGGCGGAGAAGGTCGGCGCGGCGACCACCGGTATGGACTTCACCCAGCTGATGCCCATCTCCTGGGTGGACAACGGCAACCTGGCCTTCGGCAGCGGCACCTATGCCTGCTGGATCGATCCCAACACCGGCAAGCGCTTCGTGGATGAAGGCTCCGAGCGCGACGTGCTGTCCCTGGCGGAATTCCGCCACGGCATGGAGCTCAACGGAACTCCCGGCGTGTTCATCGAGTTCTTCAACGCGGACCAGTATATTCCCGGCCCGCCCACCGCGCAGCTGACCAAGGATCACTTCGCCGGCCGCTACTACCGCATCAAGTGCAACGAGGCGGAGCTGGCCAAGGTGCTGGAGAATCCTGAGTTTGCCAATGTCAAAACCGACGCGGCTACCATGCTGGCCACCGTGAAGGCCTATGACGAAGCCGTCATGACCAAGGCCAACACCGGCTCCGCCGATTTCGGCGAAGTGGGCAAGAAGGTCTTCTCCCGTACCATCGGCAACGTACAGAAGGACGATGCCGGCAAGTATGTCACCGATACCTACGATCTGGAGAACACCGAAGTGTTCATCCGCCTGATGGCCCCCTCCACCCACCATACCATGGGCGGCCTGGTGGTCGACACCCAGCGTCACGTGCTGGACAAGGACGGAAAGATCATCCCCGGCCTCTACGCCGCTGGTGAAGTCACCGGAGGCATCCACGGCGGCAACCGCCTGGGCGGCAACGCCATCGTTGAGATCTTCGTTTCCGGCCGCACCGCTGCCAACACCGTGGCTGCGGACAACAAATAATCCAGGTATTCCCTTCCGGCCTGCCGCCCTGTGGCAGGCCGGTTTCCTTTTCCCCGGAAATGACAATCGGCCCCGGATCGTGTATAATGCTTTCCGGTATCAATCTGGAAATGAGGATGGTTGTATGGATACGCAGGAAAACCGGCAGCCGGAGGATTACATCTGGGATCCTGAAAAGCTTTACGCCCGGGAGAAGAACAGCACCCGCCGGCTCATCGCCTTTATCCTTTTCGTCCTGGCCCTCGGGGCCGCCGCCCTCCTGCTTTGGAGCCGGCAGCGGGCGGAGGCCGGGGATGTGGCGCTGTCCTCCTCCATGTCCTTTGAAGAGGCGGACCGGAAAATGCAGGAAGCCGGCTTTTCTCCCCTTTCGGAAACCCAGTACGGCGCGGCCTCCGTTTCCCGGGAGTATGATTCTCCCCGCATCTTCGGGCAGTACGCCGTCTTCAGCCTCCTGGAGGAGGAGTCCGGGACGGACGGCGGCTTCCGGGTCACCCATGTGTTCCGGGAGGAAATCGGTTCCTCCGTCCGTCATCCGGGAAGCGTATACAGCGCCCTGAAGCAGGGCCTCATCCGCCTCCACGGCGAGCCGGACAGCTCCTCCGAGGCTCAGTTCCCCTATCTGCGCTGGGATCGGGAGGATTCCTCCGTCATTTACCTCACCTGGTTTTCCGATGACCTGCCGGTTCTCTGCTATCTCTATCCCAGGACGAAATCCCTCTGATCCGCCTTCCCGCGGATCCCGGGAAAGCATATAAAAAAAGAAGGGGCTGTGAGTTATTCTCACAGCCCCGATCTTTATGTCTCCGTTTCCGGAAGAAAGGATTACTCCTCGTCGTCGTCCTCGATCTTCGCGTTGGCAATGATCTTCTGGGCTTCCGCCTGCGGCACTTCCTCGTACCGTTCAAACTTCATGGAGAAGGAACCCCTCGCCTGGGTCATGGACCGCAGGTCCGTGGCGTATTTGAACATTTCAGCCAGGGGAGCTTCCGCTTCCAGCTGCTGCATGCCGTTCACCTGGTTCATACCCATGATCCGGCCGCGGCGCTTGTTCATGTCGCCCATGATGTCGCCCATGTACTCGTTGGGAACCAGCACTTCAACATGCATGATGGGCTCCAGCAGCACGGGGCTGGCTTCCATGCAGCCCTTCTTGTAGGCAATCCGGGCTGCGGTCTTGAAGGCCATTTCGGAGGAGTCTACCGGGTGGTAGGATCCGTCGTACAGCTTCGCGTGCAGGTGCACCATGGGATAGCCGGCCAGAACGCCCTTCACGATGTTCTCCCGCAGTCCCTTTTCAACGCTGGGGATGAAGTTCCGCGGAACCACGCCGCCAACCACGGCGTCTTCAAACTCGAAATCGGCGTCGCTGTCGGTAATGGGGCTGAACTCGATCCACACATCGCCGAACTGGCCGTGGCCGCCGGTCTGCTTCTTGTGCCGTCCCTGAACCTTCACGGTCTTGCGGATGGTTTCGCGGTACGGGATCTTGGGATCCTGCAGCACCGCGTTGGCACCGAGCTTGGAAGCCAGCTTGTTCTTGATCACGTCCAGGTGCATCTCGCCCTGGCCGCTCAGCTCGGTCTCGGTGGTCTCCGCGTTCTTTTCAATCTTGATGGAAGGATCTTCCTCCGCCAGCCGGTTCAGGCCGCTGAAGACCTTGTCTTCCTCGCCCTGCTTCGCCGCGAACACAGCCTTGGAAATGCAGGGTGCCGGGAACTCGATGGCGGGATAGATGATCGGGTTGCTGGGATCGCACAGGGTGTCGCCCGTGGAGGTAATCTGGAGCTTCGCCAGCGCGCCCAGGTCGCCGGCGTGCAGCTTGTCCACGTTGCTCTGCTTGTTGCCCTTCATGGAGAAGAGGCCGCCGGCCTTTTCCGTCTTTTCCTTGTTGGCGTTATACAGGGGGGTGGATCCGGTCAGCACGCCGGAGAAAACCCGCACCAGGCTCATCTTTCCGACGAAGGGGTCGGCGATGGTCTTGAACACCAGCGCGGAGAAGGGCTCCTCGTCCTTGCAGACCCGCTTGATCTCTTCGCCGGTCTTGGGGTTCTTGCCCGTCTGGAACAGGCCTTCGTGGGCGGGAGACGGCAGGTACTTCGCCATCAGGTCCATGGTGCGGGCGATGCCCACGCCGGTCAGCGCGGAGCACGCAACCACGGGAACGATGCTTCCGTCCTTCATGCCCTTGCGGAAGCCGGCCATGATCTCCTCATAGGTCAGCTCCTCGCCCTCCAGGTACTTCATCATCAGGTCGTCATCCGCCGCGGCGGCCTGCTCGGTCAGGTATTCGAAGGCTTCGTTCACTTCGCTCTCCAGCTCGGCGGGCATGGGAACTTCCTTGCTCTTCTTGTAGGCGCCTTCATAGGCCTTTTTCTCCAGTACATTCACAACGCCCCGGAAACCGGCGCCCTGTCCCAGCGGGATCAGGATCGGAACAACGCTGGAGCCGTATTTTTCGCGCAGCTCCGCGGTCACCTTCTCAAAGTTGGCGTGCTCCCGGTCCATCTGGTTCACGATGAACATCCGGCCCAGGCCGTGCTTTCCGGCGTAATCCCAGGCCTTCTCGGCGCCGACGTTCAGTCCGTTCACGCCGCCAACGACGATCACGGCCGTCTCGATAACCCGCAGGGGCCCCATCAGCTCGCCGATGAAGTCGAAATATCCGGGCACGTCAATCACGTTGATCACTTTTCCGTCCCAGGGCACCGGCGCGTAGCTGGCGCTGATGGAGAAGCCGCGCTTTTTCTCTTCGGGATCAAAGTCAGAAACGGTGGTTCCGTCTTCCACCTTGCCCTGGCGGTCGATCATTCCGGCAGCAAAGAGCATCGCCTCGGTCAGCGTGGTTTTGCCCTCGCTGCCATGACCCATGAGGGCGATATTCCGAATGTTTCCGGTTGTGAATTCAGCCATAGTAAATTCCTCCATATTGTTTTTTTACGCATCCCATCCTGTAGCCCGGACGGGGCGGTCTGTGCCATGTCAAATTCGATTATAGCACACTGAATGGAGATTGAAAAGCAATGTTTTGTGTTTTTTGGACTTTTAGAAGACTTTTTAAAGCATTTTTTCCGCTTTTCTGTTGACAACCGGGGCCCCGGGCGATACGCTTTGGAAAAGCTTTTTCCCCGGAACTCCCCGTTTTTCGGCGGTTGTTCCGAGTCCGTCCGCAAAGGAGGCGCAAAATTGACTGTGCGAAAATGGCTGGCTGCCTGCCTGGCGGCCCTCCTGTTCTTCGGCTGCTTTCCCGCCCTTGGGGAGGACGGCAGCACTGCCGACCTGCAGGAATCCGTCGTAACCCGGGAGGGCGACGAGGTCGGCTCCCTGGCGGATAACCTGCGTTTCCTGGTGGAAACCCTCCGGAATGAGGAAGTCCGCAGCCTGCTGAGCCGCGATGATATCCAGGAGCTTTTTTCGGAAGTCTTCGTGAAGGCTGCCCTCTGGTTTTATGAAAACCGTCCCGTCACCATGAAGGTCCTGGCGGAGCTGGATGTTTCCGCAAAGGACCGGCAGACCATCGGCGTCATCTGGGACAGTGTGGACCGGGTCAGAAGCGCGGTGGATGTGTATAACCTCTCCGAGGAGGGGCAGCAGCTTCTCAGTGAGCTGGAGGCGGTGGTCATGGACCCGGAGCTGTCCTCCTGGCTTTCCGGTTTCCGCGCCGTCCTGGAGTCAGACGGGTTCCTGGACCGGCTTTTCGGCGGGGCCCCTCTTCCCTCCCCGGGCGAAGGGGACGCTTCTTTCCTTTCCCCGGGCGGGGAGAACCCCCTGGATGAAACCACCTGGTTCGGAAGCGTCCTGATCCGCTTCCTCCAGGCGGTAAGTGAAGCAGATCCGGATCACGAATTCCTGGGAAGCCTGCTGCGCAGCGAAAATCTCCGGAAGCTGATGTTCCATCTGTCCGACAGCAGGAGCAGGCTCATGCCCGTAATCGAGCAGGAAGTCAAAGCCCTTTCGGAAAATCCGGATGTAAACGAGCTTCTTCTGTCCACCGCCGCCGGAATCTCCGTCTTCCTCACCGAGCAGCTCGGGGAGGAAGGAAGCAGTCCCGACCCGGCGGAATCACAGCCCTGACTGGAGGCGAAAAGTATGAGCGAGCGCAAAACCGTGAAAAGGCCTGAAATCCCTGCCGGACTGGTCTTTTTTGAAGCCGGGGAAAAGCCCCGGCAGTATGTGATCTTTGACAGCGCGGTCATCCGCGGAAAGCAGGAGATGGATGTCTTCACCACCGCCGACCTGCAGCTGGCCTATCCCTTCCTGGATGAGGAGCAGTGCGAAATCCGCTTTGAGGACGGAAGCTGGATCTACCGGAACCTCAGCGAAAATGTCTACACCTTTGTGGGCGGCTCGCTGCTCCCCTGCGGCCAGGAGCGGCAGCTGGAGGACAACACCGTCATCCGCCTGTCCAACGACCGGATGCTCACCGCCGTATTTCTCCGGGAATTCGTGTCTTCTGCCGACTGGCAGGTCATCAACATGGATGACGGCCGCCACACCGTTGTCATCGAGCAGGAGAAGGACGGCGGGGAAACCGACGCCCTGACCCTTGAATACGAAAACAGCTCCTGGCACCTGGCCCGCATCGGGGTGGAGGGCCTGCTCCTCAACGGCAAAAGCGTCCGGGAAGAAACGCCCCTCCGCTTTGATGACTGGCTCCAGGTCGGCAGCGCCCGCTTCATCTTTGAAGGCTCCGGTCTCCTTTACAGCGCCCGCTCCAGGGGCGGCACCCTGTCCATCGCCATCGATGAGCGCACCGTCCGCAGCGCCGCGAAAACCGTTACCCTCCTGAAGGATATCAACCTGGAAATCGAGCCCGGGGAAATGGTCATGATCCTCGGCGGTTCCGGCGCCGGAAAAAGCACCTTTGTCAACGCCGTCACCGGCTATGAAAAAGCCAGGGCCACCATCACCGAAAGCGGCATCGATTATTACCGCCAGTATGACCAGGTCAAGCACCGCATCGGCTTCGTCCCCCAGGAAAACCTCATGCGGGAGGAGGATACGGTCCTCATGACCGTCAGCAACGCCGCGGACCTCCGGCTTCCCGCCTCCATGACCGCCGAGGAAAAGAACCGACGCATCCGCATGGTGCTGGAAACCTTCGGCCTCACCGGTCGGGAAAACACCCTGGTCAGCAAGCTTTCCGGAGGCCAGAAAAAGCGCCTCTCCATCTGCACGGAGTTCGTCTCCAGCCCGAATCTTTTTATCCTGGACGAGCCGGATTCCGGCCTGGACGGAATCATGGCCCGGGAGCTCATGGAAAATCTCCGCCTCATCGCCTGCCAGGGCAAAATCGTCCTCGTCATCACCCACGCTCCCGACCGGGTGGCCCACCTGTTCGACAAGGTCATCGTCCTCGCCAAGGGAACGGAAACCCATGTGGGCCAGCTGGCCTTCTACGGCGGAATCCGGGAGGCAAAGGAGTTCTTTGATACCGATTCCCTGGAAAACGTGGTAAAGCGCATCAATGCGGTCAACGAAGGCGGCGAAGGCCGGGCGGATGAGTATATTGAAAAGTACAGGTCCTGGTCCCTGCAGCGGGACAGCCGCAAATCCGGCTCCTTCCGGGAAGCCGGCCGGGAGGAGGCCCCGGAAGGAGCTCCCGCTGCCGGGGAGCAGGGTATCCGCTACAGGAACCGCCTCCAGCAGATCCCCATTTTCCTCGGGAAGCACCTGCGCATGTTCATCAATGAGGGAAACTGGAAGGTCCTCCCCCTCTCCGGCATCATCGCTTACCTGGTGGTCTATGTCATCGGCCCCCGGATGTTCATCAACATGGAGGGCACGGCCTATGCCGCCTTCGCCATCGCCTGCGTAAGCCTGTGGAACGGCGTTTTCAATTCCATCCAGGCGGTCTGCAAGGAGCGGGGCATTATCAAGCGGGAGCACCGGGCCGGGCTCCATATTTCCTCCTACCTGGCCTCCCATATGATCTACCAGGCGGGCATCTGCTTCATCCAGGTGGTCATGACCCTCATCGTGTTCCTGGTCTTCCGGGTACACCTTCCCTCCGGAAGCGCCGTCACCGGCAGCTTCCTCCTGGACCTGGGCATCACCATGTTCCTGGTCACCTTCTGCTCCGATATGCTGGGGCTCATGATCTCCTGCATCGTCCATTCCACCACCGCCGCCATGACGGTCATGCCCTTTGTGCTCATCGTCCAGCTGATCTTTGCCAATTTCGTCATCCCCCTCAACAGCCTGGGCGTAACCCTTTCCAACGGAACCATCTCCAAGTGGGCCATCCAGTCCGTGTGCACCGTGGCGGATTATAATTCCCAGGAGTCCTCCGTGCTCATGACCGCCCTGAACACCATGAAAAACGAAGACCCGGAAAGCTTCGTTTCCCGGGTCCAGAAAGTCCTCACGGTAGAGGAAGTAAATCATAAGGTGGGCCGGCTCACCGCCTCCCAGCTGCAGAATCCCAATTACAGCTTCACCGCCGCAAATGTGCTCACCGGCTGGGGCATCCTGCTGGCCTTCACCCTCCTGTATGCGCTGATCGGCCTTTTGTTCCTGGAGCAGATCGACCGGGACAAGCGGTAACCGCCTCCCGTCATTCCCCGGCGGGGTCCGCCGGAATGCCGAACTGCAGCAGCCGTTCCATGGTTTCCAGGTCCTTCCCGGTGCCGCTGGTCTTAAGCTCCACCGATCCGTCCCCGTCTTCCCGCAGCAGGTGCGCCCGCCCCAGCACGCGTTTCAGCTGCCGCGCGGTTCCCTCGCTGCCCTCGGTAATGGCAATCCGCTCCGGCAGCATCTCCCGGATCATGCCCTTCAGGAAAACGTAGTGCGTGCATCCAAGCACCACGGCGTCCACCTTCCGCAGGTCATACAGGGCAAAAACCTCCTTCAGGTAAGCCCTGGATCCTTCCCAGTCCTCCCTTTCCACCAGCTCCATCAGTCCGGTACAGGGCACCCGCAGGGCGCCCTCTCCGTATTTTTCCATCAGCCTGTTGAATTTTTCCTGGTGCAGTGTCAGCGGCGTGGCCAGCACCAGGATTTCTCCGTTTTTCCGGATCTCCGAAGCCGGCTTCAGCGCCGGCTCCATGCCGATCACCGGAATGGTCAGCTCCTTCCGCAGGGTGTGGGCCGCGGCACCGGTGGCCGTGTTGCAGGCGATCACCAGGGCCTTGATGTCCCTGGCCAGCAGCTCCCCGGTCACCCGCCGCACACACGCCAGCACCTCCCCCGTTTCCTTCGTCCCGTAGGGGGCGTTCGCAGTATCGCCGTAGTAGATAAAATGCTCCTGCGGAAGCATCCGGATCATAGCCTGCAGCGCGCTGATTCCCCCCACGCCGCTGTCGAAAACGCCGATTGGATTCTCTGCCTGGTTCATATTTCGCTCCCGCTTGTCCGCGCTCCGCGCGCCTTCTTATTTCGGGTGAATTCTATCAGAATCCCCCGTTCCTGTAAAGCGCCCTTCCCCCTTCCGCCTCCCCCTTCCGTATTCTCTTTTCCCCTTTTCTGTGGTATACTTTCGCCGTCCCGCGGAGGGTTCCGCGTCATTTCTTCGTTGGATGGAGGGATACAGTTATGGCGGTACCGATGGATCTTTCGGTCATGATCGGGGACGTGGTCCGCACCCGGAAGCCGCATCCCTGCGGCGGGGACGAATGGACGGTCCTCCGCACCGGCGCGGATATCCGCATCCGCTGCAACACCTGCGGGCGCCTTGTCCTGCTGGACCGGGAATCCTTCCTCAAGCGGCGCAAGGCGCTGGTCTCCCGTCCGGATGCCCCCCAGGGCGGCCGGGCGCCGTAAACTTGCCAATATTTCCCGGGCTATGATATAATTTTCCCAAAGAAAGGTCGGTGATTTCCTGTGCGAAAAATGCTGTTTGCCCTGCTGCTGGCGGTGCTTCTTCTTTTCAGCGCTGCCGCACTGGCCGATACGGTATACTCCCTCTCTCCCGCTCCTGCCCAGGTCTCCCTGAAGGACAATAACAATTACACGGTGCTCACCGCCGATAATGTGGACCAGAATATGGACATCCTCCGGTCCCTCGGCGTTTCGAAAAACGAGCTGCTGGCCGATTTTGAGTCCCGGGGCGTCATCCTGCAGAACTGGAGCTCCCTGAAGAACAAGAAGCACACCTGCCTCGAAATCACCGTCACCAAGGACGATGAATCCGGCCGGTTCCCGGATCTCGCCTTCGCCGGCGACGACAAAGAGGCCTGGAACGCCTTCATCGACGGGTATAAAAAGAGCGAGGAGTGGACCGGGAAGGGCTACACCTTCCAGAGCTGGGACCGGAAAAAGGCCGGCTCCGTCCATTATCTCCTCATGAAATATGTCCACACCACCCACCGCGGCTACATGGCCCGCACCACCCACCAGGGATATACCATCACCTTCGATTTCCAGGCCTACAACCAGCTGACCGTTCAGCAGCATGCCACCAACCTGTATAATGTCATCAACACCTTCCAGGCCGTCGTGGCCGACGTGGGTTCCGGGGAAGAAGGAACCGCCGGGGAAACCGGCACGGATGAAACCGGCGCGGCCCCCGCCGCTCCCGCCAATTCCGTTCCCCTCACCTTCAATGTCCTCCCACCGGAGGAAACCAACACCAACTCCTTCACCGTTGAAGGCGTCACCGAGCCCGGCGCCCATGTCATCGGCGTGCTCATGCGCATCAGCTCCCCGGATTCCATTCTTTTCGAAACCGACGCCCATGCCCGCACCGGTAACTTCAAGCTGAAGGTCACCGTCCCCGAAGCCGAGGAAACCTACTGGATGATGACCCTCAACGTGTTCGTGGACGATAAGCTGGCGGCAGAAAAGGCCTTCTCCCCCATCCTGTACAAGAAAACCATCATCCCCGTCACCCTCGACAGCGAGGTGCCCGCCTCCTTCTCCGGAACGGAGCTGGTCATTTCCGGAACCACTATGAAGGCGGTAGATGTCCAGTGCATTGCCACCTGTGCGGATTATACCTACGAAAAAGGCTCCCGGCCCAACGGAACCGGCCGCTTCACCTTCAAAATCCCGCTGAAATACGAAGGGGACTACAGTATCGCCATCGTTTTCTCCAAAAAGAATTATGAAACCAAGCGCCTCACCTTCACCGTCACCCGCGCCCTCACCGAGGACGCCCGCAATGCCGAGCTCCGCAAGCAGGCCAAGCGCGTGGGCTACCACGAAATGTCCACCCGCACCGATCAGTATGTGGGAACGGTGCTGACCTTCGGCGCCTATGTCACTTCCATCGAGCAGATCGGCAGCGAATGGAAAACAACTGTTGCCGGCAGCAAATCCGGCGACCATTATTCCCAGTACATCATTCTCATGTCCGACGAGGAGCCCGGCTACGCCGTGGAGGAGAAACACACCTTCTACGGCAAATGCATCGGTCCCTTCCAGACCCAGTCCGAAGAAGGCACGGAATCCCTTCCCGCCTTCGACCTGCTGCTCTGGGATTAAGCAAAGCAAAAGGGCCGGACGCCTTGATATGCTCCCTTTTGAGGATACAGAAAAAGAAAAAACTGTACCTCAGAAGGGAGCTTTTTTATGCGGAAGAGAAACATATCCCCTGAAAGACTTATTGAAGCAATAAAGGAATATATTGACAGATAAGTCGTACTGGATCTGAATGACCTCACAAAACAACAGGCGGTCCGCCTGCCGTGATGGAAAGCGGATCGCCGTACGATACATGATGATTCCCTGATTACTTTGCGGAATAGAACTCCGTTTTTGTCGGGTTGGCCTGGATCAGAATGGAGCTCTGATTGAACACCCGGATCAATTCATCCGCCGCGGCGTGAACCTGATCCTCCGTGGTATCGCTGAGATAAATGACCAATGTATACTCCTGGCACTCCGTGCCGTCGTCGCCGACCCAGCCGCCATGGGCTTCCTGAATGGTGTAGCCCCCGAAGCGCCGGATGAGGACCGCACGGGCCTTTTCCATGGCTTCCGCCTGCGTAAATACAGGTTTGTTGGTATCCTTGTCATTGGTGCCCACATACAGCACATACTGAACGCCGTCATGGACGTCCGCTTCCTCCTTCGCGGAAGCGGATGCTTCCTCCTTTGCGGGTTCCTTCACTGCCTGGACGATCTCCGTCTTTTCCACGCCGTCGCCATAGATGGTCGCAAAATCGTCCCGCATGGAAATGACGCCGATGCCCATGCTTTCATAGCTGGCTTTCTTATCGGGGGCGCCGTCCGCGCTCCCGTACTCGCGCACCGCGTCGTCTGCTACCACCATATAGGCCGCGCTCCTGTAGGGGTTGTTGGAAATGGTGTAGATTTCCATAGCCAGATCCCCGGAGGAATTGCCGAATGCCAGCACCGGCTGCTGGCCGATTTCGCGAACGATGGCGTCCACCTTGCAGGTTTTGGCATTCTCGCCGGCGTAGCTGCCGTCGAATACGATCTGGTCGTCAGGCTGGAACGTATAATTCGGATCCGCCGTCTCACCCTGGCCGGTGGCGGTATAGCCATACTCCGTGCCGATCACATGGGAGGGCGGGATGTTCAGCGTGCCGCGGATCACTTCCCGCACGATATTCCGCTCGGTGGCTGTGACGACATATACGGTGAAATCATTTTCCAGCAGCTTATCAAACAGCTCCAGCATGGGCTTGTAATAGGCATCGCCGCGCTTCAGGCCGGAAAAGCCCATGGCTTCGCTTTCTTTGAATGCGCGCACCATTTCCGCCAGTTCCTTCATGGTCATGCCCCGGTAGGCAATGGCGCCGGCGGCTGCCTGGCGGGTGCTCATATTGCTGGGCTTTTCGGCGCCCGCGGCGTCCATGATTTCCTGGGCGACGGCTCTGACCGCATCGGTAATGGTATCGCTGCCGCTGTTCAGGGCATAATCCGCGAACACCATATATTCAAAGCAGAAGGGATAGGTCTCGCACATCAGCGTGCCATCCAGGTCAAACACGGCAATGCGATCCGGCACAGGGATATAATCGGGCGACGCTTCGTCCGTGACGGCCAGCAGATAAGCGTTCAGGCTTTCCGCTGCCGCCGAACCTTCCGTCCAGTATTCCGAAAGCAGGGCAGGCTGGCTTTCCGCAAGCACTGACACTGATGCCAGACAAAGCAGAAGCAGAACGAGCAGCATGGTCGGGATCTTTTTCATCACATAACCCCCCTCTTTATTTTTTAATGGACAGCATTGATGTCGTTCCAGAGCGCTTCGACATTCTTTCGGTTTCATGCGCACAAAATCAGATTTGAAGGTTCGTACATTGGGGCTTCGGGTCAGGTCTGCAGCGCTTTTCACGTCGGTTGCGCGGACAATTTCGTCTTCAAAGTTTTGTACCTGAGCTGGATATATCATTCGTACTCCAGTACAGTGTTTCTTCAGCAAGGAAATGTTTTCCTTCAGGATATCTGTCTGGGGAATGTCTGTATCAAAAACCAGTGTGACATATGTCGTATTTCTCTGCAATTGTATCGAAAGATCCTTTTCTGTCAATATATTCCTTTATTGCTTCAATAAGTCTTTCAGGGGATATGTTTCTCTTCCGCATAAAAAAGCTCCCTTCTGAGGTACAGCTTTTTCTTTTTCTGTATCCTCAAAAGGGAGCATATCATTTTCATCAATGCCAGGATTCAGCGGCGGAAAAGGACCTTATCCTCTTCGCCCCGGAACTGGAAGATCTGGAAGGGGAAATCATCCGGAAGCGTATTCCGGAGTTCCTCATGCAGAGCCCGGGCACAATCCGCTGTTTCTTTCAGGGTAAGCATTCCGTCCCCGTCGGCGTCCGCCGGCATGGTACCTGTATAGGCGCCTTCCGGAGTGCAGCCCAGCGCTTGCAGGAGGCAGTAAGTAAAAACACAGCTCGTCCGGGGATCGTCGTCTGGGAACGGGTACGACCAGTCCCCGTGTTCACAGGAAGCCAGCACCGTAAAACGTTCCCTGAGCAGATCGCCGACCCGGGTCGTCTCGTCGGAATTCAGGAGCTCCAGGTCCGTCCCGTCCGTAGTCATCCCTTCCAGTGGTTCGCCGTTCCATACCGCAGAGCCGCTGCCGCAGGAATCCAGGATGACGATGACTTCCCCGGGGCAAAGCCGGTCAAGCGTGTCAGCCAGCTCCTTCAGCGGCAGGAGCGCGTCCACGTATTTCGTCCCCGGCGTGTTCACGTCGATCCCTTTCAGCGCTCCCGCATAATAGTCCGCGTCATAACTGCCATGGCCGGTATAGTAGAACAGGCAGACATCTCCTTCGGAAGCGTCCCTAAACGCTTCCTCCATGGCCGGAACAAATTCACAGCCTTTGATGTTGTAAGCCTCCGCCACATTCCAGGCAGGGTTCATGTTTTCCAGCGCGGTCTTCATGGCTGCCGCGTCCGTGGCTGTTTCGGGAAGCGGGTCCATATTGCTTGCCGGGTATTTCCCGTTGCCGATCACGAGCGCATAAAAGCGGGGATTATCACTTTCAGTAACTTTGTCCGCAAAGGAAGTCATGCATGCGCCGATCATCACGATGCATGCAAGCATAAAAACAAGTATTCTGGCAGAATTGCGCATCAGCGTTCCTCCCCTGTCAGTCCGTCCCGAATACCCGGGAACCGGCTATTTTTGCTTGAGTTGGTATCATTATAATGGTTCCGTGCGAAGTAATCAAATATGCAGACTGCCAAAAAACAGATTCAATAACACTTTGCAGCCTTGACAGGCTGCAAATCATGACCATCTGTTATTTTGGCAGAAACCTGTTGCTCAGTCCTGATTCAGATGATACAATGCTGCTAGTTTATTCTGAATGTTGTGGAATAGAATATTGCAATACATGCTGTAAAAGAACAGGGGGTATGAATATGAAGAAGCTGATTTCTGTCCTGCTGATACTGTCGCTGATGTGCCCGTTATGCGGATCTCTGGCTGAAGAAACGGAAAAGACAGCCGTCATTCCGTCCCAGTGGGAAACCGGCGCGGAGCATCAGATTGTCCGGAAAGACTTCCCTTTTTACCTGGTGACCCTTGAGTACCTCTGGCCCGGGGAATTCCCGCTGTACTTCGCGGACGGGGTGGACGATCTTCCCTTCATGGATCTGAAAGATTTCGCAGCGTTCATGAACTATGTCTGGGTGAACATGGCTGCGGATTATCAGATCACAGCGGATGCGAATCCGGATACCGGGATTGTCATGTGCACGCGGGAAAACGGCTGCACGACGGTCTTCAACTTTACAAACAGCCGGATCGTCTGGCCGGATTATTTCGGCTTCCTGCGCCTCAGCGACGATCAGCTGGATTATCTGGGCCTGCTCGGCAACTTCAGCAGAAATGATAAGGAAGGCCGTCCATATCTGCTGACCGACATCAGCGCGCGCGAGCGCAAGGGTGAACCGGTTGCGCTTGACCTGAAGGAATACGGTATTCCCATGCTGGCGCAGGACGGCCTGTACCTGGTACCTGTCCAGACGCTGTCCGCTTTCTTCCTGAACAACCAGGGGCTTGGCCTGTACTTCAACGGGCAGAGTCTGATTTTGGCCAAGGTGGACTCCCTGAATGAAAACGCCGCCAGGCAGGCAGCCATGATGCTTGTGCTTGCGGAGCTGACGAAAAGCGAGGAGTTTTCGGATTCCGGCGCCGATGCAGAGCAGGACAGGGCGGCCCAGATGGCGCAGATGATGCAGATGGTTGAGCAGAAAATGGCGGAGCCGTCCCTCGTGAACATCTACCTGGCCGGCCAGAAAGGCAGCCGCAGCCTGCCCCTGCGGGATTTTGCCGTACGCGAGCTGGCCATGGAGCTGGATTACCTGTACGGTCTCAGGGAAACCCACGATATCGACAGCTTCATGATGTTTTTCCTCGAAACCGGCATGTATGAGGCCCTGATGGGCGAGGATACCGCCAAAGCGGACCAGGCGATCCGCGACATGGTGAGGCTGTGGCTGGACGACGGCCATTCTTCTTACTACGGAGACTCTTTCCTGACGGAAACGCCAACCGCCGAAGTCAGCAGGGGCTATTCCAACGCTGCCTTCCAAACCATGAGGGAAAAGCTTACCGCCCTCCGCCAGCAGTATCCCTCCATGGCGGAAGGCTTCTCCGGAGTCGCCGGTTATCATGAGGTGGGAAACACCGCTTATGTCACGCTGGACAACTTTCAATATACCAAGGCGGACTATTACGGCGCTCCGGAAGCGGACGCCTCCACGCTCGATACCTGCGCCCAGATCATTCAGGCGCACCGGCAGATCACCCGGGAAAACAGCCCTGTCGAAAACGTCGTGCTGGACCTGAGCTGCAATGTCGGCGGCCATGCTGCCGCGGCGGTCTATGTGCTGTGCTGGTTCCTCGGGGACGCCCAGCTGTCCGTTAAGGATTCCTTCAGCGGAGCGGAAACAACCACGGTTTTCCGGGCGGATATCAACCTGGACCGGGAGTTTGACGAACAGGATACGCTGGCGGGGCGCGGGCTGAACCTTTACTGCCTGATCTCCCCGGTCTCCTTCTCCTGCGGCAACCTGGTTCCGTGGGCTTTCAAGATGGACGGCAATGTCAAACTGCTTGGCAGCAAATCCCGTGGCGGCAGCTGCGCGGTCTTTCCCATGACCACCGCCTGGGGAACCTCCTTTGCTGTCTCCGGGCCGCTGCGCCTCTCCTTCATGATCAACGGCGCGTATTACGACGTGGATAAGGGCGTGGAACCGGATTATGTCATCCGCACCTATGACCACCTCTATGACCGGGAAGCGCTGACGAACTATATCAACAGCCTGTACTGAGAACGACAGTGACGGCAGAACACCTCATATACACCCCTTGTCTTTAAATTGGCTGCTCCATACTCGCTGTCAACAGCGAGTATGAAAAGGATAATTCAGATCACGCCGCGTCTGCCGGACCGGTGCTGATTTTCACAGTCCGTTCCAAAGCATGTATGTTCTTATCCTGAAACCGCGGCCTGCCTATGGACAACCGGCGGTTTCTCTGCTATGATGTTTGCAAACTTCAGCGCATAAATCAATGGAAAAGGTGACAGAATATGACGCGGAACAAGCTGTTCATGACCGTCCAGGCGGTTTTATGTGCGGTGATCGCCGCACTGCTTGCGGCAGGCGCGCTGAGCCTGTACCTGGACGGCGCAACGAAGCAGGCCGAAGGCGACCTCTTCTACTACATGTTTACCCGGGAGCGGGCCGGCGCGAAGCTGCTGCCCGTCCTGCCGCTGCTGTTCTGCGCGGTCGGGCTGACAATCGCCGGCGTGATCCTGGGGATTCGGGATGAAAACGCGGACAAACCCGTGAAGGATGAAAAGCTGCTGCGGAATCTCGGCAGCGTCCGGGAAAGAGCGGTACACCAGCAGACGGATCAGAAAACCCTGACCCTGCGGACGGCGGTGCTGGTGATCGCTCTGGTCCTGATTGTAATCGGAATCATCAACGGCGGTCTGGAGGACGTGCTGGCCAAAGGCGCCGCCATCTGTACGGAGTGTGTTGGCCTTGGATAAGAAAATCACCCGTCCGCACACCCGCCGCCTTGTGCAGCTGTATGCCGCCCTGCTGTACAACGCGAATTTAAAAGGCTTTATTGACGGACATATCTATTCCGGGAACCTGAAGGCCGTCTGTGTGCCGGGATTCAACTGTTATTCCTGCCCCGGCGCCATCGCCAGCTGTCCTCTGGGTTCCCTGCAGAACGCACTGAACGCCGCCGGGCATACCGCTCCCTGGTATGTGATGGGCATTCTGGCGCTGTTCGGCGTCATCCTGGGCCGCACCATCTGCGGCTGGATCTGCCCCCTGGGCCTGATCCAGGAGCTGCTGCACAGGATCCCGACCCGGA
Organism: uncultured Clostridia bacterium; assembly: GCA_946187775.1. Taxonomy (GTDB): domain Bacteria; phylum Bacillota; class Clostridia; order Christensenellales; family Aristaeellaceae; genus Aristaeella. Next base: position 1,660 of record CAMHSI010000021.1, on the reverse strand, counting down.
AAATCCGGAAGAGCCGGATCACCCGGATGCTCTCCTGGCTGAAATATGTTTTCCTGGTAGTGTTCGTCGTCGCAATCCCGCTCATCTGGGGCGTCGGAAAAGGCGTCATTCTGCCGGGCTTCTGCAAGTATATCTGTCCGGCGGGCACCTTTGAGGGAGCGGTCGGCCTGCTGCAGAATCCCGCCAATGCGACATCCTTCTACCAGCTGGGCGCGCTCTTCACCAACAAGTGGGTCATCATGATCGTGATCGGCCTGGCCTGTATTTTCTGCTACCGGTCCTTCTGCCGTTTCATCTGCCCGCTGGGCGCGATCTACGGCTTTTTCAACCGTTTCGCCCTGACCGGCGTGAAGGTGAACCCGGACTGCTGCAACGGCTGCGGTCTGTGCGTGATGAAGTGCGAAATGGACGTGAAGCACGTGGGAGACCATGAATGCATCTCCTGCGGCAAATGCGTCAGCGCCTGCGCGCAGGGGGCGATCTCCCTGAAGTGCGGGAAGATTACCCTCCTCGGGCCTGAAACCGGAAAAAACGCAGACCCCGAACCGGAAATCCGGAAAAGGAAGAAAGCCGGCCGCGTCGCCTGGGGCATCGCGATCGCGGTGCTGTTATTCGCGGTGGCCTGGTTCAATTTCATTGAGCCGGCAATAGACCGGTCAAACGTTCCCGCCGCGGCCGTGACGGAACAGCCGGCACAGGCCGGAACCCCTGCCGGAACGGAAACGGAAACCGTGGTGCCGGAAACAGAAGCCGGTACGCAGGAAGCGGCGTCCGGACCGGAGGAAAAAAGCGAACCCGCGGCAGCCTCCGCGGATCTCACTGTCGGAACGGAGATCGGGAATCTCCTGCCGGACTTCTCCACCGAACTGCTGAGCGGCGAAACCTTCCGCCTGTCGGACTGCCGCGGCCGGGTGGTCATCATCAACTTCTGGGGAACGACCTGCGCGCCGTGCGTAGCGGAGCTTCCTTATTATGAGCAGCTCAAGGTTCAGTATCCGGACGTGGAAATCCTTGCGATCCATAACCGGGCTGGCGCAAAAAAGGCGCAGGCATTCCTGGAGGACAAGGGGTGGGATCACCTGGATTTCGCCCTGGACAGCAAGGAAAAAGGCCTGCTGCCGCTGCTGAACGCTGCGGACGCAATGCCCCAGACCATCATCCTGGACAGGCAGGGCGTGGTGGTCTACAACGCCCAGGCGCCGCTGACCTATGAAAAGCTGGAAGTGCTGTATAAGCAGGCCCTGGAGCATTAAGCAGCCGGTTTTCCGCGCTTGTCATCCGTTTTTCTGAAACATTCGGCTTCCATCCCCTTCCTGCGCTGCGTATATAAAGGTGTATCAATGATGAAAACCGTACCCGGATCCCCCGAATCCGTTTGCACGGTTCGTGCTGAACTGTTTTGATTGAAAGGAGTGTCCTGAATGATGAAAAATGTCCTGCTCATCCTGTTTGCCCTTACCCTTTTCCTTGCTGTTTCCGCTTCCGCGGAGGGCGAATCCCCGCTCCTTGGCAAACCGTTCCCGGATTTCACCGTAACGGATTGCGACGGAAATGCCTTTACCCTTTCTGAGGAGCTGAAAGACCACGAAGCGGTATTGATCAACTTCTGGGCTACCTGGTGCGGACCCTGCCGGAACGAGTTCCCGGCAATCAACAAAGT
>CAMHSI010000020.1 GCA_946187775.1 uncultured Clostridia bacterium | reverse complement strand
GCCCCAGGACTTCTTCGCCTGCAACGCCCCCATCAAGGGCCTGTACGAGCTGGGCATCGAAATTGAGGAGAACAGCGAGCTGGACCTGCTGGTGAGCTACAAGGAGCACGCCGGGGATCCCCGCATCAAGGCCGTCTGCGAAGACATGGCCAAGGAAATGGGCGAGGGCAAGTATTATCCCGAGATGAGCGAGCGCATGGCGCAGTTCGAGCTCACCCTGCTGGACTGGGCAGAGGCCCACAAGGGCGCCAAGAAGTACGTGGCCTTCGCCGACAAGTGCTGGCCCGCCTTCCCGAGCCAGTTCGGCTTTGAGCCCTGCTACGTGAACAGCCGCCTGGCCTCCCGGGGCATCCCGGTATCCTGCGAAGTGGATATCTACGGCGCCCTGAGCGAGTACATCGGCACCTGCCTCACCGGCGACGCCGTGACCCTGCTGGATATCAACAACAGCGTGCCTGCCTACATCTACGATAAGGACATCAAGGGCAAGTTCGACTACACCCTGACCGACACCTTCATGGGCTTCCACTGCGGCAACACCCCCAGCTGCAAGATGTGCGACAGCCGGGCCATCAAGTACCAGCTGATCCAGCACCGCCTGCTGGAGCCGGAAGGAAGCGAACCGGACTTCACCCGCGGCACCCTGGAAGGCGACATCGCGGCCAGCCCCATCACCTTCTACCGCCTGCAGTGCGACAGTGAAGGCGTTGTCCGCGCCTACATCGCCGAGGGCGAAGTGCTGCCCGTGGCCACCCAGTCCTTCGGCGGCATCGGCATCTTCGCCATCCACGAAATGGGCCGCTTCTACCGCCACGTGCTGGTGCAGAAGCGCTATCCGCACCACGGCGCCGTTGCCTTCGACCACTGCGCGAAGCTGCTGTTCGAGGTGTTCAAGTACCTGGGGGTCCAGGACATCGCCTGGAACCAGCCCAAGAACCTGCCCTATCCCACGGAGAATCCCTGGGCGTAAGCAAATTCCAAAGGACTGCCTTCGGGCAGTCCTTTTTTTAAGGTGAGGCCTGCCATGCGCAAACTGCTGCTTGTTTCCCTGGACGCCTTCTTTGTCCGGGATACCTATGCCCTGGATCCGGACGGCTTCCTTTCCCGGATGCTGCGGGAGGGGGCCTTCTGCCGGCGGGTGGAAACCATTTTCCCCGCCCTGACCTATCCCATCCATGTGACCATGGTTACGGGCTGCGATCCCCACCGCACCGGCGTGGGCCAGAACCAGCCCCTGCAGCCCGGGGTCCCCGGAGACCTGCGGGTCTGGTACTGGGAGCGGAAGCATATCCGGGTGCCCACCCTCTTTGAAAAAGTGAAGGAGGCGGGGGGCCGCAGCTGCTCCATCCTCTGGCCGGTGAACTGCCGGAATGCTTCGGTGCGCTGGTGCTTTCCGGAGGTGCATCCCCTGCGGGGGGAAAACACCGTGCTGAAGGTGCTTCGCTACGGAAATCCCCTGTATATCCTCTCCGAAGAGCGGAAATTCGGCTCCCTGCGCCAGGGGATCCGGGAGCCCGGCCTCAGCGACTACGCCGCCGCGGCCGCCGCGGACACCATCCGGCACCATAAGCCGGACTTCACCGCCCTCCACCTCATCGACCTGGATGAAGCCCGCCACCACCACGGCACCTTCAGCCCGGAGGCGGCGGAAGCCATCCGCCGCAACGACCGCCGGCTGGAGGCCCTCTTCCGGGCCCTCCGGGAAACCCCGGGCATGGAGGACGCCCTGCTGGTTGCCGTCAGCGACCACGGACAGGAGGATATCCGGGAAACGGTGAACCTGACCCGGATCCTCCGGGAGCACGGGCTGGACCGGGTGCTTACGGTGCAGAGCAACGGCATGAGCGCCTGCTTCTTCCCCGGGGAAGGATATTCCCCCCGGCCGGACCCGGAAAAGCTGCTTCCGGAAGCCCTGTGGAAGGAAATGGGCATCTCCCGGCTGTATACCCGGCAGGAGTTGGACCAAATGCACGCGGTTTCCGACCCCCTCTTTGCCGCAGAAGCCGCAGAAGGCGTCGTATTCTCCGATGCCCTGGACGAGGAAAAGCGGGAGAAGGCCACCCACGGCTTCGGCCCGGGACGGGAGGCGGACCTGTGCCTCTTCGCCGTGTACGGCAGGGGCGTAAAGGCCGGGGCGGAAATCCCCTCCATGGCCATGCGGGACGTGGGGCCCACCCTTGCAGGGCTCATGGGCCTCCGGCTCCCGGACGCGGAGGGCACCGACCGTTCCGCGGAATTCCTGGTTTAAGGCCGGGTGGGGTTTATTAACTTAACAAGCGTTGAAATTTGAACAAAAGTGGGGTCAGTGCTTCATTTTAATCTTCAAAAGCAGAGCAGAATGGGGGTCGGGTGTCATATCCGGCCCTTTTTTGTTGACAAAACCCACCCCGGATGCTACACTTCCCTCAACGGAGGTAGATAAAATCGTGCTGGAATATCTGGTAACGCACTATTATCACAGCGGTTTTTCCGTTGCGTGCGGCGACACAATCCTGATTTTTGATTACTGGCTGGGGGAAGACGGGGAGCTGGCGGAGCACCTGCGGCTCACGCCGGAAAAGCTTTCCCGCTTCAGCCGCATCTGCGTGTTTATCAGCCATGACCACGCGGACCACCTGGACCCGGTGGTTTTCACCTGGAAGGATCTTCCGGGGATCCAGTATATCGTTTCCTCGGATATGCCGGTGGGAACCCGCGGCCGCCGCATGGCCCCGGGGGATACCTTCCGGGTTTCGGAGGACGTGAAGGTCACCGCCTTCGACTCCACGGACCTGGGGGTCAGCTTCCTGGTGGATTTCCGGGGGCTCAGGGTTTTCCACGCCGGAGACCTGAACTTCTGGCACTGGCGGGATGAATCCACCATGCGGGAAATCGAGGAGGCCGACGCGGAATTCCGCAAGGCCATCGAGCCCATCAGCCGGGAGAAGGTGGACCTGGCCTTCTTCCCCCTGGATCCGCGGCAGGGATCCATGTTCGAGGCCGGTGCCAATTTCTTCATCCTCAGCGTGAAGCCCCGGATCATGATTCCCATGCATTATTTTCACCGGGCGGAAGTGGCCATGGAATACGCCCGCACCGCTTCCTGCCGGGGCACGGAGGTGCTGGCCCTTCCCGGATACGGAGACCGGCTCTGCGTGCAGATGGAGGAGGACGGATACCTGAACCTTTATTTCCCGGATCCGGAGCCGGAAGAAGAGCCCCTTCCGGAGGAGGAAACGGAGGAGCTCCTCCTGGACGAGGACAACCCCTTCCATGACAGCGACCTGCCCCTTTCCCAGCTGGCGGAGGAGGGGGAAAAAGATGGGGAAAATCCTCCGGAAAAATCGGAAGATGAGACCCCTCCGGAGCCTTGAAGCCTATGGCCTCATCCGCCTTTTCCACAAGTTATCCACATGCCGCGGCGGTTTTCCACGGCGGGCTGTGAATTGCTGAACCCCTTGAAAAACCTCACTTTGATCGGGTGGGCGGTCTCTGTCCCTTGTAATACAAGGCCTCCCCATCTGTGGAAAAAGTCCCTGTTCCGGCGGTCCGGAAACAGGGACTTTTTTTTCCTGTTCGATCTGGTCTTTTTCTGTCCTGTTTTATACCTTGATAGCCTTCCGAAGGGAGATGGAATACAGCCACTTTTCCTTCACCGGGATTCCCGTCAAATCTCCCAGGGCTTCCGCGTACCACTGCAGCTGGGGCCGGTAGCTTTCCGCAAAGCTTTCTTCATCCTCAATCCGATCCGTTTTGTAATCCACCAGCACCCAGCCGTCTTCCTCCCGGAAAACGCAGTCCATGACGCCCTGCACCAGCAGGTTCCGGTCCGGCCGGTAGTAATTGAATCCCCATTCCCGGCGAATCTGCCGGGAGGCCAGCATCCGCCTTCCCAGGGGGGAGGTAAACCAGGCCGCAGCGTCCTCCGGCCGGATCACCGCGCCTTCCTCCGGGGTAAACACCCGGTCCTCCAGCATTTTTTCCTTCATTTCCGAAAGGACGGCCTCCGGATCCCCGGCTCCCCGGAGCTTTTCCGGGTCCGCCAGGGAAAGGAACCGGTGGATCACCGTTCCGCGCCAGGCTCCCATCTTCTCCGGCGGCGGACCCATAAACTCCGGCATTTTTCCGGGATCCGTGCGGTTCAGGGCATCGGTGAAGCGGGCAGGAATCCTCTTCTCCTCCGGGGTTTCCTCTTCCTCTTCCCCCAGCTCCCGCTCTGCCCCCCGCAGCAGGGAGGTTACGGACCGCTTCTGCATCCGGGAGACGTAGGGTTGTCCGTCCAACTCTTTCCACAATCCATCCACAGGGAGAACAGAAAGCAAGGAATCAAGCCATTCCCCGTTTTGTGGAAAACTGTCCTCTTTTTCCACAGTTTTCTGTTGATTAACGTCCAGAACCCTTATATTCCAAGGGGTTTCAGCCTGTGGACAACTTGTGGACAATTTCGCCGCATCCAGCAGGGGCGGCATGATCCAGTCCATATAATTCACAGCCGTGAGGATCCGGTGCTCTCCCGGCGGCAGCTGCCAGGAGGTCTTTTCCTCCCCGACGGCCGCCAGGATCATCCGCTCCTGGGCCCGGGTCATGGCCACATACAGGAGCCGGATCCGCTCCGCCCGCTGCTCCCGTTCCTTTTTCCAGGAAAAGATCTGGTGGGCCGCCGTATCCCGGCTCAGCCGGAACTCCGGCCGCTTGTATTTCAGGCAGATACCCAGCTCCGCGTCCAGCATGGCTCCCGGCCCCCGGGCGTGCTCCACCCTGTTTTCCAGCCCCAGGCAGAAGACCACGGGAAACTGGAGGCCCTTGGACTTATGCATGGTCATGATGCGGATCACGTCGTCCTCTTCCGAAAGGGGGGACGCGGACCGCTGGTCTCCGCCGCCGGCCTGCTCCTCCACATAGGAAAGGAACCTGCGCAGGGACCAGACCCCGCCCTTTTCCGCCTCTTCCGCCTTGCGGCAGAGGGTATTCAGGTTCTGACGGGCGGTGTTTCCTGTTTTTCCAACCCCGGCCATGGCGTACTGATGGGAATCGTGGACGAGGAAACGGATAAACCAGCTCATGCGGGAAACGGATTCCAGCTGCCGCCAGTTCCTGATTTTTTCCTCGGCTTCCCGGCACCGGTCCCCCAGCTCTCCCTCCTCCCGGAGGCAGTCCCGGAAGGCGTCCCGGAAGGGCACGTCCTTTCCCGGGTTTTTCAGCCGCACCCGGGCCAGCTCCTCCTCCGTGAAGAAGAAGGGAGCATTTTTCAGCACCACCAGCAGGGCCCCGTCCGACGCAGGATTCACCATCAGCTCCAGCAGCTGCAGGAAAACCGCGATCTCCCGCTGCTCATAGAAATCCGCGCCCCCGTCGAAGAACACCGGAACCTGCCGTTCCTCCAGCAGCTCCGCCAGCTTCTGGCCGTCCCCGGCCACCTTGGGCATGAGGATCACCATATCCCGGAAGCGGTATCCCTCCTCCCGGAGCCGGGCCGCCTTCATGGCTGTATAATCCGCCAGGGATTCCAGCTTCGTGCGCTCCGGGTCCGGCTCCAGCAGGTCCACCTCCACCGGGTGGCTGCCTTCCGTTTTCCTTCCCGGAATCAACGCTTCCCGATCGGTATAATCCATCTCCGCCGTTTCCCGGCGCATGATATCCCGGAAAACCGTGTTGACTGTTTCCAATATTTCCGGCCGGGAGCGGAAATTGGTCTGGAGCTCCTGCCGCTCTCCCGGGGAAAGGGGGCTTTCATATTCCTCGGCCCGGCGCAGGAACAGCTCCGGATCCGCCAGGCGGAACCGGTAGATGCTCTGCTTCACATCCCCCACCATAAACAGGTGGCCTTCCGGGGAATACAGCTGCTGGATGATGGCGTCCTGCACCTGGGACACATCCTGGCATTCATCCACAAAGACCTCCCGGTACCGCTTCCGAACGGAGGCGCAGGCCTTTTCGTCCCGGAGGACCTTCAGGGCAAAATGCTCCATATCGCTGAAATCCAGCACCCGCATAGCCGCCTTCTTCGCGGCGAAGGCTTCCGCCGTCCGGATGGTCAGCTTCTTCAGCCCCCGGAGGGAGGCCTTCAGGTTTCCGAAGTCCCTTTCCACCATTTCCGGATCCATGCGGATCAGGGGCTCCGTCTCCTTCATGATATCCTTCAGCTCATTTCGAAGCGCCCCGTACCGCTCCTTCCAGTCCTGCTCCAGGCTGGTGAGCTTTGTCAGCCGGGGCAGCGTCATGAAGCCGGCCTCCAGCTGATCCCGGGGCACCTCCTGTCCTTCCGCCCACAATTGTTTCACGTGAAACAATTCGCTGTCCGCCTTCCACACCTTGCGGTAGGCGTCTGCGCATTCCGGCTCGTCAAACATTTTAAACTGCCGGTTCAGGACCACCTTCGCCTGCTGGATCCGCTCCCGCACAATCCGGGAGGCGGTTTCAAACCAGGGATGGTCCGGGGTCACCCGGAGGGGAATATCCTCGCAGGAGCGCTCCAGCCACTCCAAGGGATCCGGCAGGGACATCATGAAGGCGTGAACCTGGCCCACCATTTCCTCCGTGGACGGCCGGTCGAAGCAGCGCTTCCAGTGGAGGTAATCGGGGTCCTGTTCCTTCTGCAGGGAATTGCAGGCAGACTTGAAGGCCAGGGAAAACAGCTTCTTTCCCCGGGCAGGCTCGCACACGGCGAAAAAGGGATCCACCCCTGCCGCCTGGAATTCCTCCCGGATCAGATCCTGGCAGAAGGAGTGAATCGTTGTGATCTCCATGAGGTCGGTTTTTTTGAGAGCATTGTTCAGGGTCTTCTCCGTGCGTCCTTCCCGGAGCCTCTCCCTGATTTTCTGTTTCATTTCCGAAGCCGCGGCCTTGGTGAAGGTGACCACCAGAAAGGAACCCGGGGCCGCGCCTTCCCGCAGCATCCGAACGATCCGCTCAATCATCACGGCGGTTTTTCCGCTGCCTGCCGCCGCAGAGCAGATGATCTTCCCGGCAGGGGAATGGATTGCCTCCCACTGCTGCCCCGTCCACTCTCTCATGGATTGATTCCTTTCCTGATTTTTTTACACAACTGTCAGAATGTTTCACATGAAACAATCCCGGAAATGTTTCACGTGAAACAATTTCCCGGAGCCTTTCTGTTTACAGGCTGAAATCCGGCTCCTCCATCATCACCGGGGCTTTTCCGTCCCCGTGGTTGGTTTCCTCCAGCGCCGCCCTTCCTTCGGAAGCGGACACCCGGTAGGTCCGCCGGCTGCCCTCCAGCTCCAGGTCCGTTTCATCGGTGCAGGTGATGAAGGTCTGGTAATCGCTGATCTCCCGCACCAGCCTGGTCCGCCGGTCCTTGTCCAGCTCGCTCATGACGTCATCCAGCAGCAGCACGGGAGCTTCCCCGCTCATCTGCCGCAGGGCCTTCATCTGAGCCAGCTTCAGGGAGAGGGCCGCCGTGCGGATCTGCCCCTGGCTGGCGTAGGTCTTCATAACCTTCTTATTCAGGGAAAGGCTCAGGTCGTCCCGGTGGGGGCCTGCGCCGGTGATCCCCAGCCGCATGTCCTCCTCCCGGTTTTCCCGAAGGAGGCGCATAAAGTCCTCCTCCACGTTTTCCGAATCCCGGAAGGCGGAATGATACCCGGCCTGGAAGTTTTCCTCCTCCCGGCCGGAGATTCCCCGGTAGGTTTCCGCGGCCAGGGAGGACAGGAGCTCGATCACCTTTTTCCTCGCCGCCACGATCACCGCCGCCGGGGCGGCCATGGCCTGCTCAAAGACCTCCAGCAGCTTCTCCCCCTCCCGGGGGTTTCCCCGCATATTCTTCAGCAGGGCGTTGCGCTGCTCCAGCCCGGAGCGGTACTGCTGCAGGGCGATGAAATATCCCCGGTTCACCTGGCTGATCATCATATCCAAGTAGCGCCTTCGCAGGGAAGGACCCTCCCGGATCAGCCCCAGGTCCTCCGGGGAAAAGATGACGCACCGCAGGCATCCCATCATATCGGAAAAGCGGCGGATCTGCTTCTGGTCCAGCAGGATCACCTTTTTGTTTAATTCGTTAGGTACCAAACGAACTGTGATTTCCCGGCGGACCCCGCCGGACAGAACCTTCACCCCGCACACGGCAAAGCTTTCCCCGAAACGCACGGCCCCCTGGTCCCCGGTGATCCGGTGGCTTTTTCCCAGGGCACAATAATGAATGGCTTCCAGCAGGTTGGTTTTGCCGGAGCCATTCATGCCGAAGAAGAGATTGACCCCTTCGTGAGGGGTCAGGACAGTCTCTTCATAGTTTCTGAAATTGCGGAGCTTCAGTTCCTGAATGATCATGTTTCTTCAATCGCTTCGCTTTTTCGCCTTTTTTTACTGGAACACCCGGACCGGCAGGATCAGGTAAATGAAATTATCGCCCTTTTCCGGCACCACCACGCAGGGGCTGATATTGGAATTGAACTTCATGCACAGGTTATCGTCGGACACGTTGCGGATCACATCGGTGATATACCGGGCGTTGAAGGCGATTTCAATGGGATCCCCGTTGAGGGAGGCGTCCATTTCCTCCTCCACCTCGCCAAGCTCGGCGTTGGAGGTGATCTTCAGCACGTCGTCCTTGAAGCTCATGCGGATCAGGTTGTTCTTTCCTTCCCTGGCCATGAGGCTGGCCCGGTCGATGGCGTCCTGGACGCTGATGCGGTTGGCCCGGGCTTCGGTTTTGAAATCCGCAGGCAGGATCCGCCGGTAATCGATATATTCCCCGGCCAGCAGGCCGCTGGACATCCGGATGTTGCCGAAGGTGCACTGCATCCGGTTCTTATCAATGAGCATATTGCAGAAGGCGTCGTCATCCGGCAGGATGCGGCTCAGCTCGTTGATCACCTTTCCGGGGATAATGGCCTTCACCACTTCCACGCCTTCCGGCAGCTCAAAGGGCTGGAACAGCTTCTGCATGGCCAGGCGGAAACCGTCCAGGGCCACCAGCCGGGCTTCCGTGTGGCTCACCTCCAGGAGGCAGCCGGTAAGGATCTGCCGGCTTTCGTCCGTGGCAATGGCAAAGCTGACCCGGGAGATCATCTCCCGAAGCTTGTTCTGGGGGATCTTCACGGAGGAGCCGGTTTCCAGGGCCTGGAACTCCGGATACTCGTCGGCATTCATCACCGCCAGGCTGCTGCGGTTCTTCAGGCAGCGGATCACGGCGCTGCGCCGGTCCGTTACGGAAACGCTGACCTCCCCCACGGGCATTTTCCGGATGAGCTCCGTAAACAGCTTTCCGGGAAGCACCGCCTGTCCTTCCTCTTTAATATCCGCGGCGTTGGTATATTCAATCACCAGGGAACCGTCGGAACAGGTCAGCTGCACCCGGTCCCCGGAGGCATTAATCAGGATTCCTTCCAGAATCTGCTTTGCGGCACGGGGGGCCAGCGCCCTTGTTACGGTGTTGAGGCCTTCAAGAAGGTCCTGGGAGTTCATGCTGAAAATCATGCGGATCAACCTCGCTTCAAATAAAAGAAGAATAATGATTATATATATTTATATATATTCGTCGTAGTAGTAGGGGCTGTGGATACGGTGGAAAACCAGGCTGAAGCCTTGCCCCGTAAGGCTTTCACCCGGTGTATAAAAAGTGGATAACTCCCTTGTTTTTCCACATGCCTGTAGATAATTCCATGCCGCGGGGGAAAAATCCTTCTTTCCGGGGCCCCGGGCAGGGGGCTTTGGAAGGCCCGGGAGGAATTTTCCGGAATAACCCGGGGAACACATCCGGGCTCCCGGAAAAGTTATCCACAAAACGCAAGGAATTATCCACCTGTGGAAAACTTCCTGTGGAAAACCTGCAGGCTTTTATTTTCCTGCGAAAACGTCCTTATTGCGGACAAAATAATCCACAGCGGACCCCACGGTCAGGGCCGCGGCGACGCCGGTGAGCACCGCGGTATACCAGGCGGCAAAGCAGGGGGTGTTGGTGGCGAGGATGCAGACGATGGTAACCATCTGGAAGGTGGTTTTCCATTTGCCCAGCTTCCCGGCGGCGATGACCTTTCCCTGGCCCACGGCCACCATGCGCAGCCCGTCCACCGCCAGCTCCCGGCAGAGGATCAGGACCACAACCCAGGCTTCCATAAGCCCGCCCCGCACCAGCATCACCAGGGTGGTGAGCACCAGCAGCTTGTCGGCCACCGGATCGATAAACTTCCCGAAATCCGTAACCAGGTTGTACTTCCGGGCGATATGCCCGTCCAGCAGGTCCGTCAGGGAGGCCAGGATAAACAGGGCACAGGCGGCGATGCGGCAGGCGTCCGTTCCAAGATAAAGAAGCACAACGATCACCGGGATGCAGGCCGCCCGGAGGATACTCAGCTTGTTCGGCAGGTTCAAAGCATTTCCCCCTCCAGATCATAATCTTCCGCCCGGGTGATCTTCACCGGGATGAAAAGCCCCGGCTTCACATCCGGAGCGGCGCCCCGGACACGGATTTCCCCGTCGGTCTCCGGCGCTTCCCGGGAGCTGCGGCCCAGGCAGAGGCCGTCTTCTCCGACGGCGGTAACCAGCACCTGCTCCACGGAGCCCACCCGGGCCTCGTTGCGGCGGCGGGAAATCTTCTGCTGCAAAAGCATCAGCCGCTCCAGCCGCTCCTGCTTCACTTCCTCGGGAACCTGGTCCGGAAGCTTCGCGGCGGGAGTTCCCTCCTCCGGGGAATAGGTGAAGGCGCCCAGCCGGTCAAACTCCGTTTCCTCCACGAAGTCCAGGAGCTCTTTGAACTGGTCCTCGGTTTCCCCGGGGAAGCCCACGATGATGCTGGTGCGCAGGGTGAGGCCGCGGCTGCGGGCCCCCCGGACGCTGCGGAGGATGTCCTCCCGGGTGCCCCGCCGGTGCATGCGGCGGAGCAGCTCCGCGTTCACATGCTGGATGGGGATATCCAGGTAGGGGCAGACCTTGGGATGGTCCGCCAGGACGTCCAGCAGCTCATCGCTGGTTTCATCCGGATAGCAGTACAGCACCCGGAGCCAGTCCAGCCCTTCCGTTTCCGCCGCCTTTTTCATCAGGGAAGGCAGGGTGGTGTGCTCATGGGTTTCTGTGCCGTAGCGGGTGGTATCCTGGGCCACCAGGATGAATTCCCGGACTCCCCGGCCCGCCAGGTCCCGGATTTCCGAAAGGATTTTGCCTTCCTCCCGGCTGCGGTAGGGCCCGCGGATCAGGGGGATGGCGCAGAAGGTGCACCGGTTGGAGCAGCCCTCCCCGATCCGCACATAGGCGGAATATCCCGGGGTGGTGAGCACCCGGCGGTGCTCAAAATACCGCATGCTGTCCTGGCAGGAGGAGCAGCGCTTTCCCTCCAGGGCCTTCCGGATCATGCCGGGCAGCTGCTCATACTGATTGACCCCCAGAAGCACGTCGATCTCCGGAATCTCCTTCAGGAGGTCCTTTTCATACCGCTGGGCCAGGCACCCGGTGACCACCAGCAGGCGGCAGCGGCCGGTTTTCTTGTATTCCGTCATCTCCAGGATGGCGTCGATGGATTCTTCCTTGGCGGACTGGATAAACCCGCAGGTGTTGACCATGAGAATTTCCGCTTCCGCAGGGTTCCCGGTGAAAACAAACCCGTCCTCCTCCAGGAGGCCCAGGGCCGTTTCCGTATCCACCCGGTTCTTGTTGCATCCCAGGGAAACCACGCCCACGGAATATGCCATGGAAACCCCTCCCTTCCGGAAAAAATCCGAATCCTTCCTCTTATATGCGATCGCGGAAAGTATACCATGATTCCGCGGTTTTGAAAAGAATGGACAGAAAAGAGCGGTTTCCATATAATAGGATCGGGGAAAGAGAGGTTCACGGAAATGAAGGATATTTTTCTGCTGGTGGACGGCAACAGCCTGATGCACCGGGCTTACCACGCCCTGCCCCTGATGGACGCGGACGGGGTGTATACCAACGCCATCTACGGTTTTTTCAGCATGCTGCTGAAGGTGATCCGGGAGGAGAACGTCCGGTACCTGGCGGTGTGCTTTGACGAGCACGCCCCCACCTTCCGGCACACGGTGTATCCTGAATACAAGGCCGGCCGGAGCGAGACGCCGCCGGAGCTGCGCCAGCAGTTCGGCACCATCCGCACCCTGCTGGACGACATGGGAATCCGCCGGTATTCCCTGCAGGGATGGGAGGCGGACGACCTGCTGGGCACCCTTTCCCTCCGGGGGGCGGAGGCGGGGGTCACTCCCCTGCTGCTTACCGGGGACCGGGACGCCCTGCAGCTGGTGGGGGGCGGCACGGAGCTCATGTTCACCCGGAAGGGCATCAGCGAAACCATCCGCTTCGATCCGTCCAAGGTATACGAGGAATATGGCTTTACTCCGGGACAGGTAACGGACTGGAAGGGCCTGGCCGGGGATTCCAGCGACAATATTCCCGGGGTTCCCGGCGTGGGGGACAAAACGGCGGTGAAGCTGCTGCAGCAGTACGGCACCCTGGAAAAGGTGCTGGAGAACGCGGGAAACGTGAAGGGCAAGCTGGGGGAAAAGCTTTCCGCCTTCGCGGAGCAGGCCCGCTTCAGCAAAGAGCTGGCCACCATCCGGCGGGACGCGCCGGTGGAATTCCGCCTGGAGGACTGCCTGCTGCCGGACCTGAAGCAAACCGTTCCCGCCCTGCAGAAGCTGAAGCTTTTCAGCCTGGTGAAGCGAATCAACGCCGGGGAGGAGGCGGAAAGCGCCGCCCCGGAGAAAAAGGAAAAAATGGTGCCCCTGGCCTTCGGCGAGGCGGACCGGCCGGAAACCCCGGAGGAAATCCGCCGCTGGATCGCGGAAAACGCCGGGGAGGGCCCCCTGTGCCTGTGGATGGATGACACGGCGGTGAGCCTGGCCACGGAGGAGGGCAAACGGGCGGTGGTGACCCTGGGGGGCGACCTTTTGACCCCGGGGCCGGATCCGGCGGAGGTGCTGCAGGTGCTGGGCGAGGCCATCCGCGGGGGAAACGCCGCGGTGCACGACGGGAAGGCCTGGCTGCACCGGCTGGCAAAGGCCGGGGTGCCGCTGCCGGAGGAATTCCGGTGGGACACCATGCTGGGGGCCTACCTGCTGAATCCACAGGAGAAGAGCTACCGGCTGGGGGCCCTGTGCCCGGAGATGCCGGAGGACGCGGCCACCCTGTGCTCCCTGCAGAAATGGCAGCGGGAGCAGGTGGAGCGGGAGGACATGATGACCCTGATGCGGGAGGTGGAGCTGCCCCTGAGCTTCGTGCTGTTCCGGATGGAGCAGGCGGGCTTCGCCGTGGACACCGCCTTCCTGCGGGAGCTGGGGGACAAGTATGCCGCGGAGATCGCGGAGCGCCGCGCGGAGGTGATCCGGGCCACCGGCGGAACCCCCTTCAACCTCAACAGCCCCCAGCAGCTGGGGGAGGTGCTCTTTGAGCGCATGAACCTGCCCCACGGAAAGAAGACCAGCAAGGGCTGGTCCACCTCGGCGGAGGTGCTGGAGGGGCTGCGGTGGGACGCGCCGGAGGTTATTGAGCCCCTGCTGCGCTACCGGCAGCTGGCAAAGCTCAACGGCACCTATGTGGAGGGGCTTTTGCCCCTGGTGGATCGGGAGGGCCGGGTCCACTCCACCTTCGACCAGACGGCCACGGCCACGGGGCGGATTTCCTCCTCGGAGCCGAACCTGCAGAACATCCCCGTGCGCACGGAGGAGGGCCGGGAAATCCGGCAGGCCTTCCTGCCCCGGGAGGGATGGGTGCTGGTGGACGCGGACTACAGCCAGATTGAGCTGCGGCTCATGGCCCATTTCAGCGGCGACGCCGCCATGGTGGACGCCTTCCGGAAGGGAGAGGACATTCACGCCCGCACCGCCGGGGAGATCTTCGAGGTGCCGCCGGAGATGGTGACGCCGGAGCTGCGGAGCCGGGCCAAGGCGGTGAACTTCGGGCTGATTTACGGCATCAGCGGCTTCGGCCTCAGCCGGAACACGGGGGTCAGCCGCCGGGAGGCGGGGGACTTCATTGCCCGGTATTTTGAGAAATATCCCGGGGTGAAGCGCTTCATGGACGAGAGCGCCTCCGAGGGCGCCCGGCTGGGCTACGCCCGCACCATGATGGGCCGGCGCCGGTACCTGCCGGAGCTGCAGAGCCCCAAGGCCCCCATCCGGGAATTCGGCAAGCGGGCGGCCATGAACACCCCGGTGCAGGGCACGGCGGCGGATATCATCAAGCTGGCCATGGTGCGCACGGACCGGGCCCTGCGGGAAGCGGGGATGAGGAGCCGGCTGATCCTGCAGGTGCACGACGAGCTGCTGCTGGAATGCCCGCCGGAGGAGGCGGACCGGGCGGCGGAGATCCTGCGGAAGGCCATGGAGGAGGCCGCGGAGCTGAAGGTGCCCCTGGTGGCGGAGGTCCACCGGGGAAGGAACTGGGCGGAGGCCAAATAAAAAAGCGGGTTCCTTTAAAGGAACACCGCGGAAATTGACTTTTCCGCCGGAAATGATACAATAACCCCGGTTTAAACCGCGGAATGAGACAGAGGAAGGAGCAGGACCATGCTTGAATTCAAATTTGACACCCAGCTGCTGATTGAAGGACACGACCTGGATGAGGACGTGATCAACGATTATATTACCGAGAATTTCAAGGGCGACTGCCTGCTGGCCGTCGGGGACGACGAGCTGATCAAGATCCACTATCATACCAACGAGCCCTGGAAGGTGCTGGAATACGCCGCGAGCCTGGGAGAGATCTACGACGTGGTGGTGGAAAACATGGAGCGCCAGGAACAGGGACTGAAGGGATGAGAAACTTTTGAGCAGATTGGGAGACCTGATCCGCACGGAGCGGATCCGGCAGAAACTGACGCCCAGGCAGGTGGCGAAAAAAACCGGTGTCAGCGAAAGCTACCTGATGGCCGTGGAAGCCGGCACCCGGATCATCGCGGATGACCAGGCCCGGCGGATCCTGAAGGCCATCGGCCTGAAACAGCAGAACGAGGCGGAGTTCACCCTGGACGATATCGCCGCCACGGTAGACCTGGTGCAGGTGCAGCCGCGGATGGCCGCCGCGGCGAAAAAGCCGGAGCGGAAAGAGGCGGAGCTGGTGGCCTCCTCCACCGAGGAGGCGGTGGCCGGCAGCGTCTGGCTGGACGCGCTGCAGGGTGTGCTCCGCCGGGTGCCGGTGATGAACGCCGTGATGAAGCCCGTCAGCTATAAGCTGGTTCCCCTGGAGAACGGGCGCATCGAGGGCGCCAATCCGGACAAGGTGTTTTTCTACCTGGCCCCGGACGACAGCATGCGGGGCTTCCGCATCCACCGGGGAGACATCGTGCTGACGGTTCCGGCCAACAGCCCGGTGGACGGCGCCGTGATGCTGCTCACTTACAACGAGCACCGGTACCTCCGGAAGATCAAGATCCGGGACGACCGGAACGTGACCCTCCAGTCCTACGACCGGCAGTACGAGGAGGAGACCGTGCCCATCAGCGAGGTGGGATTCATCTCCCGCTGCGTGCAGGTAACCTTCGAGCTGCAATAAAAAAAGGCGGGGAGATTAAATCTCCTTCGCCTCCATATAGAACCGCTTTTCATCGGCCTCGCCCATGGAAAAGGTTTTCCTCGGCAAAACCCCCAGCTTCTTCACATCCGCGAAGAAGCTGTTTTTGTTGATTTCCGGAAGCAGGAAGCCCACGGCCTTTTCGCCCCGGGACAGGTTCCGCAGGGACTGCTCCCCGTGGATATAGTCAATGGCGGCCTCGGGATGCCGGGCGAGGAAATCGTCCAGGAATTTCTGGACGGTTTCGCAGGGAATGGCGCCCTCCGGGTTTCCCACGGTCACCTGTCGGTCCCCGCAGGCGGAGACCACGGTGAAAGAGTGTCCCTCCGAGGCGTCCAGGGTCATTCCCCTCTCCGCGGCGTACCGCTGCCAGTCCTCCAGGAGGACATCCGCGGTGGTTCCCGTTACCACCCGGTGGATGGGCTCGAAAAGCAGGGCCTCGTCGTGGATATTCACAATTTCGCACAGGGCGAACCGGGCGGGGTGGTTTTCCCGCTCGGCCTCGGGGAGGCTTTCCTTCAGCTCGTTCCAGTAAGCCTTGGCGGTGGCCAGGGAGTGGTTGCCGTCCCCCACCGCCAGCAGCAGGGGATCCGCCCCCAGCCCGTCCAGCAGCCGGTTCAGGGCGCCGTCGATCCCGGCCAGCTCCTTTTCCCCGTCCACGGCCCAGCCGGCCAGGTGTCCGCCGCCCATCATCAGGTCAAAATCGTAAAGCTTCCGCAGGGAGGCTTTCTTTTCCTGCAGGGGCTCCAGCACCGTGCGCTCTGGATCGTCAATGAGGATCATGATATGGGTCAGCTCCACCGGCGCGCCCCGGCGGATCACCAGCCGGGGAGGCAGCCGGGAGGCAATGGTCTGCTCCGTGGGCCGCACCAGCGGCAGGGAGCCTTTTTCGAAGGAATACTGCTCCAGGTCCACGGCGCACACCAGTCCCAGCCGGGTGCCGGAGGGCACGGTGCGCTCGCAGAGGATGAAGCCGGGATCCACCGCCGGAACCAGCAGGTTTTCCCGCAGGTAGCGGGCCATGGTTTCATGGATGGCGGGAATCCGCCCGGCGCTTTCCTCCAGGTACACCTCCGGCAGGATCAGCCGGAGGGCGGAGGGCGCGTCCCCCGCGGCGGCAAAGGCCTTTTCCCAGTATTCCGGCTCGGAGGTATACTGGTCGCAGGCGATGCAGGCCCAGGTTTCCGGGGCTACGGAGGGAGCGGGCAGCAGGATGCGGGCGGGACGGATGCCGACGCGGTTAAAGGACATAACGGATTCCTCCTTATTTCTCAAGCGGATTGAAAATCTCCCTCCATCCTACCACAGGCGGGCCGGATGTACAATAAAAAAGCGGTCCCGGCGTTTGACAGGAGGCCCCGGGGACGATAAGATAAACGGCAGAGAGGAGCGATGTCCCATGAAAACCCGGTTTTTCCGCATGTTCACCGTGCTGCTGCTGTTGCTGGCGGCGGCGCTTGCTGCCGGCTGCGCCGGGGCGGAGGAGGCCCGGAACATCGCTTCAGAATGCACCTACACCTGGAAAAAGGGAGGCGCCGCCAATATCGGCGACCTGTATAACGGGGATTACGGATATTACTGGGAATCCGCCCGGGAAACGTACACCTGGCTGGAGGTGGAGCTGCCGGAGGGGGAAACCTGCTCCGGGGTGCAGATCAAATGGGAAGCTATCAAGCCCAACTGGTGCATCGAGGTGGAGCGGGGCGGGGAATGGACCGTGGTTGCGGAGCACAAGGAGGACTACCTGACCACCTGGACCCCCCTGGAGAACGTGACGAAGTTCCGCATCGCCGCCCACAACAAGATGCCTGCGCCCCTGCGCATCCATGAGCTGGGGGTGTATTCCGCCGGGGAGCGGCCGGCGGAGGTGCAGGTGTGGGAGCCCACGCCGGAAAAGGCGGACCTGCTGGTGGTGGTGGCCCACCCGGACGATGAGTATGTTTTCCTCGGGGCCGTGATTCCCTATTACGGCGCGGAGCGGGGAAAGCAAGTGGTGGCGGCCTGGATTACAGAGAGCACCCCCACCCGCCGGACGGAGCTGCTGGACGGGCTGTGGACCGCCGGGCAGCGGACCTATCCCCTCCTGGGCAAATTCTACGACCGCTACACCATGAACATGGAGGCGGCCTACAAGAAGATCGGCAAGAACGAGGTCCGGGACTACATGATCGAGCTCTTCCGGCATTACAAGCCGGAGGTGGTGGTTACCCACGACATCAACGGGGAATACGGCCACGGGGTGCACAAGGTCTGCGCGGATATCGTGATCAACGCCCTGAAAAAATCCGGGGAAGCCAAGTACCACAAGGCTTCCTCGAAGGAATACGGCACCTGGGAGGTGCCGAAATGCTACATTCACCTGTACGGAGAGGAAAAGGACCAGGTCCGGTTCGACTGGAAGGGCATGAAGCTGGAGGCCTTCGGCGGAAAAACCGCCTTCGAGGTGGCGGACGCCGCCTGGCAGTGCCACCAGTCCCAGACAGCCATCGGGAAATACGAGGTATACGTGGACGGCCCCTATGATTCACAGGTTTTCGGCCTGTACCACAGCAAGGTCGGCAAGGATAAGGAGCACAACGACTTCTTTGAGAACATCCCGGAAAAATAATATTTATTTTACTGCCTCCTGACAGCCCGCTGCAGGCTGGCCTCCAGGGATTCCACGGTTTCGCCCTCCCGCAGGCGGCGGGCGGCCACCACCCGACGGGTATTGTCATTGCCGGTGCAGGTCACAAGGAGCAGCAGCTGGTCCTCTGCGTCCACCAGCAGCGGGGAGCGGATCACGGACAGCTCCTGCAGCTGCCGGATGCAGCTGTTCCGCTCCTCCGGCTCCATGGACCCCAGCTGCATAAAGGGGACATAGTGCCCGAGGCCGGAGAGGATATCCACATCCGCAATGGAAAAGATGGCGTACTTCCCGTCCTCATACAGGACGTTGAAATCCACCAGGGCGTTCCGCCGGTAGTAGGCGGCGTTTTCATACATCCGCAGGTTGCCGAACATTTCCCCGGTTTTCATGTTATGGCCGAAAATGATATAGGTATTGGGGCGCTCCTTCAGGGAAATATACTCGTCCAGGAAGAGGGCACCGTTGGTGTTATGCTTTTTTTCCGCGTCCCGGTCCAGGTAATACTCGTTGTCCCGCTGGACAACGGGCTGCTCCAGCATGCCGGGAATGGCAAGCCACCCGATAATATCCTTGTTGGTTTTCCGCAGCCGGGCCATGGCCGGGGAGATAGCCATTTGCGGATTGGAGGGCCAGGGGGCGGCGGTGGGCGCCGGGGCCGCGGAGGGCGAAGGCGCGGAAACGGCCTCGGATGCCGGGAAAGCGGTTACGGGCGCCGGGGCTGCGGTGGGCTCCGGAGTGGCAGGCACAGGGGTGGCGGCGCCGGCGGCCATGGCTGGGGAGGGCGACTGGGTTTCGTAATACAGCGCTTGGAACCTTTTTTCCTCCTCGGCGGTGCGGCGGGCGTCGGAAGCGTAGCGCAGGAGGGGAATGGCACCGCACAGGAAAAGGGCGCAGCCCGCGGCGATACAGAGAACCAGGCGGAGCCTGTGCTGCTTCCGGGTCAGCCGCCGGTTGCGTTTCAGCCTGTCGCGCATGGGCCTGCTCCTTTCTATTTTATTTATCCATACATATGGGGATCCGGGGCGGGCTTTGTCCCGTCAGAATTTGAACACGATGCCCACCACGGCGGAGATGGCAATGAAGATCACCGGATGCCATTTCAGCTTTTTCTGTGCCACAAACAGCACAACGGCCAGGGCCAGGGCCTTCCAGATGAACAGGTCCCCCAGGCTGTGGGAGGCTTCCCACGCCCCCAGGTTCAAAAGGGCGATCCTGGCCACGTTCAGCCCGGCCACGGTGATCATGGCGATGGAGGCGGGGCGGAGGCCGTAAAAGGTTCCTTCCACCAGGCGGTTGGACCGGAACTTCTGCAGGAAGCGGGCGATAATCAGGATGATGACCACGGAGGGCAGGGCCAGGCCGAAGGTGGCGGCGATGCCTCCGGGGATGCCGGCGGTTTTGAATCCGGCGTAGGTAGCCATGTTGATGCCGATGGCCCCGGGGGTGGACTCGCTTACGGCGATCATGTCCGCCACATCGTTTGCGGTGAACCAGCCGGTGTTCTGGGACATCTCATAGAGGAAGGGCAGGGTGGCCAGTCCGCCGCCAACGGAAAAGAGGCCGGTCTTCATGAATTCAGCAATCAGGCGAAGCAGGATCACGCGTCTCCCTCCTTTCCTTTTCCGGCTTTCCGAGCCTTCACAAGGGAAGCGGCGAGGCCCGCGGCGCCGGCCAGGATCACCAGCACGGCGGCGGGAACCTTCACCGGCAGGAATCCGGAGAAGGCGCTCAGGGAGAAGATCACCAGGTACAGCACCAGGGTGAACACATCCACCACCGAGGATTTCCACAGCCGGAGAACCGCCTGGGCAATGAGGACACAGACGCACACCCGGATTCCGGCGAAGGCGTGCTGCACCACCTCCAGCTCCGCGAAGTTCCGCAGGAAGGCGGCGATGATGAGGATGATGATAATGGGCCCGGTGAGGAAGCCGGCGCAGGTGGCGATGGCGCCGAGGATGCCCTTCCGCTTCGACCCGATGAAGGTGGAAACGTTCAGGGCGATGACCCCGGGGGTGCACTGGCCTATGGAGAAATAATCCCGCAGGTCCTCCAGGGTGGTCCATTTCTTCTTGTCCGCCAGTTCACGCTCTAGCAGGGGCAGCATGGCGTAGCCCCCGCCGAAATTGACGCACCCGATCTTCAGGAACGTCCAGTAAAGCTCCCACAGTTCTTTCATCCGTGTTCTCCTCTCAGCTCTATGGTATGGATCCGGGGCCTGCCAGGCACGGTTCCCCGGTCAGGGCACCAGCAGCTCCGGATGCGTTTCGATGGGGTACTGTTTCTTCCAGTCTTCCTCCAGGACCCGGAGGGCCTTTGTCTGCTTTGCCTGCAGGGCACCTGCCTCCAGGGCCTGCCGCTCCTCCTCGCTCAGCACATGCTCGCCTCCCGGCCAGTCCGCCTGGTACAGCACCATATGGATGCCGAGGTTTGTGATAAAGGGCTCGGAAAGGTCTCCGGGCTTCTCCAGGGCCAGCACATGCTTGCGGAAGTTTTCCGCCCACCGGGTGCTGTCCGGATGGAACAGGAGCTCGGCTGCCGCTTCCTCTCCCGCCTCCTGGCCGTATTCTTTGGCCAGGTCATCGAAGGAAACGCCTTCCCGGTATTTCCGGGTGATCTCGTCCGTCCGGTCCTTTACCAGGGGAAGGGCGCTTTCCTGGGCTTCGTTGATCCGGGCGGCCACGGCGGAGAGGGCCTCCTGCTTTGCCTTGTATTCCCCCCGGGCGGCCTCCACGTCCCCGCCGGACACGGCGGCGTCCGCCGCGGCATTATACGCCGCGTCCACGGCGGCGGAGGCCTCCTCCAGCTCCTGCGACAGGGGATTCAGCTGCGAGAGGACGGAGGAAGGGAAGGGCAGCAGGATCTGGCGGATGACCCGGTATCCCTCCGGAGTATAGAAGGATTCGTTGCCGGTGTCCAGGATTTCCTGCTCATAGCGGGGGATATCGTGGGCATAGGCCGCCCGGTCCGGCTCCAGGAAGGTCTCCAGGTAATAGGCCTCCACCTCCTCCGGGGTTATGGTGACGTCCGGGCAGTACAGGGCGAGAATCCGCTCGTTGCGCAGGGCAACCAGCGCCTCTTCATACACCAGGTCCAGGGTGTAGCCCTGCTCCGCCAGCCAGCCGGTGATTTCCTTTTCCGTGGCCTCCACGCCGGCGTCCTTCGCCCGCCGGGAGAGGCCCTGCCACAGGGATTCATAGACATTGCCCGCGTAGGAGCGCAGGGCGCTTTCCTCCTCCTCGGTCAGGTCGTTGAGCCCGGCCTCCATGAGCTTGTTTTCAATGAGCCCCAGCTCCACCAGGTGGTCGACGGTTTGGGTAAGCAGCTCCTGCTTTTCCTCCTGGGTGGGGGTGACTCCCTGGTAGGCCAGCAGGTCGATGCTGGACTGGTAGGAATACCGGGCCAGGGACAGGGGAAAGACCACCTCTCCCACCCGGACCACCACCGGGTCCTCCCCTTCCGCGGGGGCGGAAAAGGGGAGAAAAAGGCAAAGCAGCAGGCATAGGAATGCCGTGGTACGGTTTCTTTTATTCATCCTGTTCCTTCTTTCTGCTTCTCCACAGCAGGACCACCAGGACCAGCCCGGCCGCCGCGGCCGCCGCCCCGATGATCCACCAGGCCAGGGGCGCGCCGTCGCCGGTCCGGGGAACGCGGTACACCGTCAGCAGCGCCGGGGCGCTGGTGACGGAATAGCCGTCATCGTCCGTTACCACGCAGCGGAAGCGGTATCCGTTGAAGTCCATGGGAATATTGACGGGATTGAGGGAATCCTCCCATTCTTCCTCCAGGTCGGTCCATTCGACGCCCGGGGCCTGCATCTGCCACTGGTAGAAATACGGGGTCCGTCCGCCGGAGGCGGCTACGCGGAAGACCGCGGCACCGCCGGCGGGCACCTTCCGGTCTGCGGGCTGTTCGACAATCACCAGGGGATCCGTATCCAGCTGCAGCACGGTGTAGTTGTCGAAATCACCGTTCTCCACAAAGCCCCGGCCTTCCACCGTGACATACAGATCCGAAACCTTCCGTCCGCCGGTCAGCACTTCCAGGGGCACATCCAGGCTCCAGGTCCGCCGGTCGGTGACATCCTCCCCGAAAACATAGCGGAAAACGGGAATGTCTTCCCCATCCGGAAACGCCTCGATGACGATGGTGCCGCCGCGGCCGGGCCTGCCGGCCCGGTTGTTCACCACCAGGGTGGCCATGTCCTCGTCGCCGTCTTCCCAGAGCTGGGCGAAGATTTCCAGGTCGTCCGGCTCGGTGTAGAGGTTGACGGTACTGTATTCAATGCCGGTGTTGAAGGCGTCCGAGTACTGCTTCCGGGCAGCCCGGCCGTCCTCGTCATCGTCCTCTCCCCAGTAATCCAGGTCGTCGTCCCCGTCATCCGGGATGCCGTCGCCGTCGATGTCTTCGTCATCGATGTCCTCAAATTCAGGATCCGGGGCTGCGGGATCGGCGGGAACGGGCGGGATCACGGCGGCGGGAATCGGATTGTCCACCGTTCCCACAATGATGCGCCTCCGGTGGTTCCGGCCCACGGAAAGAATCTTCCGGCTGCCGGAAATGCCGCCTTCGGAGCTGCCGGCTTCCCGGGAGAAATCATTGCCCAGGAGGGTGTACAGGCGCTCCGCCTTCAGGTAGATTTCCTGCTCGCCGGACCAGTTCCGGGGGATCAGCAGCGAAATGTTGTAGGCGCCGAAGCCGCCGGGCAGGAGCATCAGGGGCTTCATCAGGGTCTTTTTCTCCCGGGATCCGGCCTTGACCCGGGCGATATGCCCGTCGCCTTCCGCGTATTCGCTGATCCGGATATAGCGGTATTCCTCCAGGCCCCGGTCCAGGGAGCTTTCCTCCGGATGTGCGACGCGGAGGCCTTCCCGCACTTCCTTGGGGCCGGCGGCCCCCTGGTTCAGGGCAATCCGGTTCTTGGCGGGATCCAGGAAATCCAGGTGGATGGTTTCGAATTTTTCATCCTTTCCGCCGCCGGTGCCCTTGCGGTAGGCCGCCAGGTCGATGCCGGTGAGCGGAACGTTGCCGTTGTTGGTGTAGGTAACGATCATGTTGTCATAGCTGCCGGGGGCCACCAGGGTGTCCTGCAGCACATTGCCGATGAGCTTCAGGCCCAGGGTCATCCGGAAGCCGAACCGGTATACATCCAGGGTGCTGGTGTTGTCCCGGGTGTGGGTTTCCAGGGTATAGAAGCCTTCATCGTTCCCCGCCAGGGTCAGGCTGGTGAGGGCGCTTTTCTCATTCTCCACCGGGATCCGCCCCAGCTCGAAGGGAATGGAGGTGCTGGCGTTTTCCTCCACCCAGAGGCCCCGGACCACGAAGGCGCTTTCCCGGTCCGATCCGACCTTTTCCGTCCAGTAAATGCAGCCGCGTCCGTACAGCTTTGCGTACTGGATATCCGCCGCCGGCATGGTGATGTCATAATCGGTGACGGTGATCCCGGTGATGCTTGTGGCGTCCGCCGGATAGATTTCCGCGCTCTTCAGGCAGTAGCCGGCCTTGTCGTCGGATTGCTGCACGAAATAGACGGTATGGTGCTTCGGATCCTGGGGGGTTCCCGCCCCCTCCTCGGCGGTGGCCATGCTCAGCACCTTCTCTGCCAGCTGGACCGGCGTGCCGCCGGCCGCAGGCACATACGCCAGGCGCTGCAGGTTGGCACCCTCCCCCCGGTTGTGGAAAAGCGCCGCCCGGGCGGGATAGGTGACCGAGCTTTCAGAGATCGGGAAAAACTGGTTCTGGGTTACGGTCACATTTTCAAAGAAGGTGTGCAGGGGATCCTGCAGGATGGTGACCGTGGGGCCTGCCGCCGCCGGAATGGACACGGTGGTGAGCAGCGCCTTCTTTTCGGCGGCCTCCGTGGTGCGCGGATCCAGCGGGGTGGTGAGGATCACCACGTCACAGTCATTCAGGGTTGTCCGGCCGTCGATGGTCTTCGGCGTCACCGGGCGTCCGAAAAGGACGGGATTTCCGTTTGGTCCGTAGGCGTTCTGGTCGAAATCGATATAGCAGGGCGGAAGCAGCCGGGCGCCCCCGGATACATACGGATGCCTGTATTCGATGAGCTTCGGAAGGGAACTGCCGTCCCGGATCAGGACATAGCTGTTGACCCGGGCCCAGGTACTCCTGGGGATGGAGGATTTGATCGTCTGCCCGTCCTCCTCCAGGGTGATGTCCTGGTACTGGTTCGAAAGGATGCAGACGGTGAAAAGGATGTCCATGACCCGGGTCGTTCCCCGTCCGTCGGCGGAGGTATACGCTTCGAGGGGCTGGTCGCCGCGCATGACCCAAACGGCGTAATCGATGACGTCGCAGCCTGCGGGAACCGTGGATCCGGCAGGGGGCGCGTCAAAAGGCAGCGGCTGGAAGGAAAGGCTGTCGGTGCTTCCCGGCTCCAGCAGCGCGTACTGGAGCTCAATGCGGTTTCCGCCGGACTGCTTGCGCAGCTGCAGCACGAGATCCTCCTCGGGATATTTCCCGGCGTTTTCACCGGCGCGCATCCGGATACCCTGGACGTTGTCCCCGTTGACAATGCCCAGCGCGTCGGCGGGGGAGACCGCCCGGCCGGAGGCCGCATGGTATTTTGTTATATCCAGGTCCGGATTGACCGGATCCGCCTGCTTCGCGTTCTGCACAGCCTGCTCCAGTTCGGCCGCCTCATCCGCATGGGCAGGGGAAAGGAACCAGGCGATGAAGCGGTCCGCAAGGGTTTCCGGCCGGCCGGCGGTGACCCGGGTCACCGGGCCGGGATAGAGCTTGTATTTCAGTGTGCCGAAGGGGTAGAAGGTGGTTTTGGCCCACAGGATTTCCAGAACGACAAAGAAGGTGGCGCCGGCATAGATCTCCAGCTCGCCCCTGCCGCCGGTTTTGTCGAAGACTGCGTCATAGCCGTTGAGGAAAGCCTTGAGGCTCCCGATGTTCCGGACAATCCTGAAGTGCAGCTCCAGGAAGCCCAGGCCGCCGATGGAGGCGCTGACGAAGCCCTTCAGCCCCAGGGTCAGGGAAAGGGAAAGCTCCAGCCGGAGCACGATGTTCAGGGAACCGCGCAAATACTTGAATTCATTGACCTTGGGCAGCGTGGCGGAGGCGGGCCAGCTCAGGTCGAACATGAGGCCGACCTCCGGAAAGACCATAGCGGACAGTTTGGCGCCCAGGGTGACGCTGACAAAGGGCCACTGCAGGCCGACCTCGCCGCTGACGGAGACGGTGAAGCCCGCGGCACCCCTGCCGTACAGGCGGGCGTTGCTGCCGGTGGTGGGCTTGTACTGCAGCTGGACGAAGCCGAACCAGGACATGTCCACCCCGATTTTGCCCAGCTTGAAGGGCGTGGTCTTTTTGCGTCCGGCCCAGTCGCCGCCCTGGGCCGCCTTGGCCTTGGCCAGCATCCCGGCTTCCCCCAGGTTCTTCACGGCCCGGTCCAGGGTGCGCTGGTCCTGGCTTTTCCAGGCGCCGTCGTTCATTTTTTTGACCTGCTCGTCGAAGGCGTCGGTGCCCAGGGCTAGGATGCCGTTTCCGAGGATGTCCACAAAGGCGCGGACTTTGAACTTGTCATCCAGGGGCGTTTTGATGTCGATGGCGGCGCCGCCGATGGGCTTCGGCCAGCTGGCGGGCAGCTGGAAATGGAGGCCCGGCATGGTGAGCTTTTTCAGGTCCGGATCCGTAAAGGGAAACGGTACCCTGCTGTTTTTGACCACCAGGCGGGCTTCGTGGGTATAGGTTTTGCCGCCGGAGGTGATTTCCAGGATCAGCCTGCTGTCCGCCCGGACCTTCCGGAGCCAGGTATCCTCAAACCGGAACACGGTTTCCGCCGAATCGGACCCGGAGCCCACGTTCAGCGTTCCGCCATCCCGGTCCCGGAAATACATCCGGAAGGTGTAGGGGGCGCCGCTGCGGATGCTGACGGAGATGGCCTGTTTTGTATCGTTATGGGGATTCCGGACGACGGAGTAATCGGAGGTGATGATGTCGTTGCCCCAGAAGGTCCAGCGGGCCGGGTAGGGAGTGCCGTCATCCTTCTCCATTTCGAAGTTGAGCTTCTGGCCTTTTTTGAACCAGATGCCGGGAGCGTGGACCAGGCGGTACCCGGATTTCCGCAGGGTGATGTCCACGGAGCCCATGCCGTCCTCGCCCACCTTGAAATCCCGGACGGCAAAGGCGGCGAAGCCTCCGTCGGCGCTGGATATCCCGCTTTTCACCTTGGCTGCTTCGCCGGCGTTCACGCCGCTGTCCTTCACTTCGATTTCCACACCCCCCAGGGGCTGCTTGCCTGAGGTGACGCATACGGCAAAATACTTGTCGTCCAGCACCGTGACCTTCATGGTTTTGTCCGCGTCCGCCAGGGCGCTGGAAATGGGCGACAGGCGGGCAATGCGGCTCAGGAGCGTCTGGTCCGGCGCGACGCGTACCGCGTCGGCGGAGACGGTCATGGTCCGGGCGGCGGCCCGGCCGCCCGTGTTCACAAGGGCGTCGATCCGGTCCAGGAGGTCCATCACCGCTTCATAGACGCCGGTCAGGCCCTTCTGCTTTTCCAGCTCCTCCCAGGGGCCGAAGCCCCGGGCCCAGGTGCCGGCCTTTTCGCCGATTTCATCCATCAGGTTTTCCATCCGGTCGATGGCTTCCGAAACCGCGTATCCGGCCGCTGCGGTTTCCTTTTCGGTGAGGCCGGACTCCTCCAGCTGCCCGGCCAGGGTGTTGACATCGGAGGCGGCGTCGGCCAGGGCGTCGCGGTAATACAGAACCTCGTCCACGTGCTCGTCCAGCAGGTCCAGGCAGCCGTAAAACAGGTCCAGGGAATCCTGGCCCAGGGAAGCCCTCCGGTCCTCCGGAAGCTCGCCCAGGGCCACATGGTAATCCTCGAAGGTGTTGACCAGCGGGTCTACGTTTTCGTCATAATAGTTTTCGATCCACCCGACAACCTGCATGGCGGACATGTGTTCGGTAAATTCCATGCCGTCGTGATAGTAACGGGAATCCCCGTCCGCAAGGCCGGTTCTTTGCAGGGCGGCGGCGATTTCCGAAGGCGTTTTGATTGCTGCGGGCGCGGCAAGGCTGCCTTCCGGCAGGCACTGCAGGAAAATCATGCAGGCCAGGAGGGCGGAAAGCAGCTTTTTTGCACCTGCGGAAAACGGTTTGCGGGAAATCTTCGTAGGGGTCACCGTCCTTCTGTCCGGGATGGGGTGGTTACTGCCGACGGCCGGCGTGTTTCAGGGTGGTTTTCAGGGTTTCGGCGGTTTCACCCGCCCGCAGGCGGCGGGCAGCCACCACCCGCCGGGAATGCTCACTGCCTTCGCAGGTAACCAGGAGCAGCAGCTGGTCTTCCGCGTCCACCTGCAGGGGGGAGCGGATCATGGACATCTCCTGCAGCTGCCGGATGCAGGCGCTTCGCTCCTCCGGCGTCATGGTGCCCAGCTGCATAAAGGGAACATAGCGCCCCAGGCCGTTCAGGATATCCACGTCCGCCACGGAGAAGACGGCGTACTTTCCGTCCTCATACAGGACGTTGAAATCCACCAGGGCGTTCTGCCGGTAATAGGCCGCGTCCTCATACAGCCGCAGGCTGCCGAACATCTCCCCCGATTTCATGTTGTGGCCGAAGATAATATACGTATCCGGGCGCGCGCTGAGGGAAATGTGCTCCTCCAGGAAGAGGGCGCCGTTGGCGTTGTGCAGCTTCATCGCGTCCCGGCCCAGGTAATACTCGTTGTCCCGCTGGACAACGGGCTGCTCCAGCATGCCGGGAATGGCAAGCCACCCGATAATATCCTTGTTGGCCTTCCGCAGCCGGTTGAAGGCGGGGGATACAGCCATTTCCGGGTTGTCCGGCCAGGGGGCGGCGGTGGGACCGGGGTTTCCGGCGGGTACGGGGGTGGGCGTTGGCTCCAGGGCCACGGTGAATTCCCGGACAGCCGGCGCCGGAGTAACCGCGGCGGCGGATTGGCCCGGCGGCTCCGAGGCGTAATACAGCTGCCGGAACTGCTCTTCCTCCGAGGCGGTGCGGCGGGCGTCCGAAGCGTAGCGTGCCAGGGAACCCAGGCAGAACAGGAGAACCCCGCAGCACAGGGCGCCGCAAAGGAGCAGGAGGGCATTCCGCTGCTTCCGGGTCAGCCGTCTGTTGCGTATCAGCCTGCCGCGCATGGGCCCGCTCCTTTCGCGATCTGCATATATGGGGGATCCGGGGGCTCTTTCCCCCCATCTTCCCCAAGATATAGGTATATTATTTTACAATAAACAGAAGGGTTCTGCAATCATGCAGGGCCGGAAAAACCACATCCATCCGTTGGTTTCCCCGGATTCTCCGGAAAACAGCTTTTCCGGCCCGGAAGAAAGCAGTGCGGGACAAAAAAGTATCAGAAAAGACGGGACATTTTGTGATTTTTTGTTTTGATGACCTGAACGCTGCGATTATATAAAGTGCTAAAATATGAAAGATTATTTGAAAAATATATCAAAATATGCTAATATTTAAGCGATTGGTGGTGAGCGAAATGATATTGGAAACGCCATACGAAATGGCGCTGGGTGTTGCGGAGCGATTCCGGACAATTCGAAAAGGGAAAAAGATTACACTCAAAGAAGTTGCTGCCGGGAGCGGAGTTCCGTATTCTACAATCCGGCGCTTTGAAAGCAAGGGCGAGATTTCTTTTCTTGCTTTTGTAAAGATCACTTCGGCAATTGGTGAGGATGATGCAATCAGCCGTTTATTTGCAGACCACATTCCCGAATCAATAGAGGAGGTCATCCGTGGAAACCGCAGATAAGCTCGAGGTCTATTATGGAGGAAGCCATATCGGGACCATGGCTCCGTTTCGAAGATATTTGACAGCATTTGAATACTCAGCGGATTGGATCCGGAATGGGTTTTCTATCAGCCCGTTCTCTCTGCCGCTCACTCCGGGGGTAAAGATTGCGAAGATGGATCCATTCGATGGTCTGTTCGGTGTCTTTGCGGATTCGCTTCCGGATGGTTGGAACCGACTGCTGGTTGATCGAATGCTGCGAAAAGCGGGGGAGAACCCCGAACAGATTACTTCCCTGCAGCGGCTTTCCATTGTTGGTGATTCAGGTATGGGCGCCCTGGAATACAGACCTGTCCATCAATGGGGCAGCATGGAGGCCGTACAGGATCTTGACCGTCTTGCCGCAGAATGCAAAAAAATCCTGCAATCCGAAGATTCGGACGATTTAGATGTGCTGTTTGCTATGGGCGGATCTTCCGGCGGTGCGAGGCCAAAGGTTCTGATCAAATTGGATGATGGTGAATGGCTTGTCAAGTTCCCTTCTTCAGGTGATCCGAAGGACATCGGACTGATGGAGTACAAATACAATCTTTGCGCGAAAGCATGCGGGATTGAAATTCCGGAAGTCAGGTTGTTTCCCTCTGCGTTTTGTTTCGGATACTTTGGCAGCAGACGCTTTGACAGGGAATTGAACAATGGCAGAGAGCGCAAGCTGCACATGGCTTCCGCATCAGCACTCCTGGAGGTTTCTCACAGGGTGCCTGCGTTGGACTATACGTCTCTGATGTCACTCACGTGGCAGTTGACCAGGCGAGCGGAAGAGATGGAAAAGCTTTTTTTGCTGATGTGTTTCAACATTTTTGCACACAACAGGGATGACCATTCAAACAACTTCAGTTTCTTGTGTGATATGGGGAAATGGCGTCTTGCCCCGGCATATGATCTGACCTATTCCAATTCTATTGGAGGAGAACATGCAACCACAGTTGCGGGAGAAGGAAGATCCCCCGGCTTCAGCGATATCGTGAAAGTAGCAAAAAAAGCGGGCATCAGGGAACCGAAAGCGCGAAAGATTGCTGAGTGTGTGCAGGAGAACGTGAACATGCAGCTGTCTGCCTACCTGAAATGAAGCAGGCATCTGAGCCTCCTATGAATTCACGAGCTTCAGGAACTTTTTATCGTTCATCTGCTCATTCGTAATATATTCTCCGTCATGAAACAACGCATAGTTTGTAATCGGAGTCGGAGCATTCTGTGCTTTCTCTC
>CAMHSI010000019.1 GCA_946187775.1 uncultured Clostridia bacterium | reverse complement strand
AGGAGACGTTCATCCCCTCATGCATGGCGGCCTTGGCCAGCAGCTGGCCGATCAGGAGCACGCCCTGTCCGCCGAAGCCCGCAATCAGAAACTGAGCTTCCATGGATTATTCAACCTCCTTTTTTACGCCCAGGGGATACTGGGGAATCATATTCTCTTCCAGCCACTTCAGGGCTTCCTGCGGGGTCATGCCCCAGTTGGTGGGACAGGCGGAAAGCACTTCGATCATGGAGAAGCCCTTCTTGTTGATCTGGGTTTCGAAGGCTTTTTTAATGCACTTCTTCGCGTCCATGATATGCTTCACATCGTGAACGGAGACCCGGGCGATATAGGCCGGACCGTCCAGGGTGGAAAGCATTTCGCTGACCCGGATGGGATAGCCGCACAGCTTCGGATCCCGGCCGTAGGGAGAAGTGGTGGTTACCTGGCCGGGCAGGGTGGTGGGGGCCATCTGGCCGCCGGTCATGCCGTAAATCGCGTTGTTGACGAAGATGACAGTAATATTCTCTCCCCGGGTGGCGGCGTGGGTGATTTCCGCGGCGCCGATGGAGGCCAGGTCGCCGTCGCCCTGATAGGTGAAGACGATATTGTCCGGATTGACCCGCTTGCAGCCGGTGGCCACGGCGGGAGCGCGGCCGTGGGCCGCTTCCATCATGTCACAGTTGAAATAATCGTAGGCGAAGACGGCGCAGCCCACCGGGGCGATACCGATGGTTTTTTCCTGGATGCCGAGTTCGTCAATGGCCTCGGCCACCAGACGGTGGATGATGCCGTGGGTGCAGCCGGGGCAGTAATGCAGGGGCTTATCCGTCAGCAGCTTTGTTTTTTCATACACAACAGCCATGATTATTTCCCCTCCTTTGCCAGCGTTTCAACCTGGGTGATGATTTCCCGCACGGTGGGCACGATGCCGCCGGTGCGGCCGAAGAAGTGAACGGGCTTTTTGCCTTCCACGGCCAGCTTCACGTCATCCACCATCTGGCCCATGCTCATTTCCACGGTCAGGAAGGCTTTCGCGTGCTCCGCGGCCTTCGCGATGGGAGCGGAGGGGAAGGGCCACAGGGTGATGGGACGGATCAGGCCGGCGCGGATGCCTTCAGCCCGGAGCTTGCGCATGGCGCTGCGGGCGATACGGGCAGTGGTGCCGTAGGCGACGATCACATAATCGGCGTCCTCGGTCATTTCCTCCTGCCAGCGGCACTCCTCCTGCTCCATGACGGCGTACTTCTCATACAGGTGGCGGACATGCTTCTCCAGCACGGCGGGATCGATATACAGGGAGTTGATGACGGCCCTGTCCCTGCCGCAGCCGGGCTTCCAGCCGGTGGCCGCCCAGGTTTTGGGCGGGAGATCGGTGCGCTCCTTCCGCTCCGGCATTTCCACGGGCTCCATCATCTGGCCGATGAGGCCGTCGCCCATGATGAGCACCGGATTGCGGTATTTATCCGCCAGGTCGAAGGCTTCCTGGGTCAGCTCCACGGCTTCCTGCACGGAAGAGGGAGCCAGCACCAGCATCCTGTAATCCCCGTGGCCGCCGCCGCGGGTGGACTGATAGTAGTCGCTCTGGGCAGGCTGGATGGAGCCGAGGCCGGGGCCGCCGCGCACCATGTTGACGATGACGCAGGGAAGCTCTGCACCGACGATATAGCTGATTCCTTCCTGCTTCAGGGAGATTCCCGGGCTGGAAGAGGAGGTCATGACCCGGGCGCCGGCACCGGCCGCACCGTAGACCATGTTGATGGCGGCGACTTCACTTTCCGCCTGCAGGAAACAGCCGCCCTCGATCTTCGGCAGCCGCTTGGACATGTATTCGGGAACCTGGTTCTGGGGGGTGATGGGGTAACCGAAGAAGAAGCGGCATCCGGCCTGGATGGCAGCTTCGGCGATCGCCTCATTTCCCTTCATGAGCATTTTCTGACCCATGGATACGCTTCCTCCTTATTTTTCAACTTTAATGACGGCATCCGGGCACATCCGCGCGCAGAAAGCGCAGCCGATGCACTGGTCCTGCTGTTCAATCCCGATGGGATGATAGCCTTTCGCGTTGATTTCGTGGCTGAGGGCCAGGAGATGCTTGGGACAAACATCAGCACACAGACCGCAGCCCTTGCAGGTCTCCCGGTCGATGGTCAGTTTGGCCATGGCGTTCCGCCTCCTTAAAAAATGATATTAAATGCATTATAGGAACTTCACCGTACAACGTCAATAACACAAATGCGGGAAAGGCACGAAAAGAACAGGCTGTCAGATTACTTTCTCCCGCAGGAAATCCGCCAGCAGGAGACCGGCCTTCCGGTTCCATTCCGCGTTGGGGTGGGAGCGGGCACCCATGTCTTCCTCACGGTAATCCGGCAGGGCGAAGGTGAAAAGATCCTGCAGGCCTTCCCGGCGGGCAAGCTGGACCGCCTCTTCGCCCAGCTCCGGATGGCAGTCGGAGGCGGGGAGGATCCAGACGATTTTCGCGGAAGGATTCTTTTCCCGCACCAGGCGCAGCAGGGACAGCGCTCCCTGTACCACCCGGTCCCGGTCCCGGGAGAAGGACCCCTTCTGGTTCATGCCGTTCTGGTCGTTGGTGAGCAGGCGGATGCAGACGATATCCGGCTGCCAGGAGGAGAAATCATAGGGCTTCGTGCATCCCCGGGCCTCAGCGGCCGGCCCCTGCAGGACGCCGGCGATCTCCCCGTAATGGGCGGTGAGGGTATGATCCGGATTGTGCTCCCAGTCCCAGCAGACGCCCCATCCGCTCTGGGAGAGGATCCGGCGTTCGGCGCCGAGGACATCGCAGGCAACCCAGGAGTAATTGCCCCGGGCGGAAAACCACTGGGTGATCCATTCATCGTTGCCCCGGGGCGCCAGGGACCCTTCGCCGGAGGTGAGACTGTCGCCGACGAACTCGATCTTCAGGGGATGGACGGGAGGCGCCTCAAGCTCTCCCTGCATGCGGAGGGTCCGGAGGAAAACCGTGGCCTCCGGCTGGTCCGGCATGCACTGGGTTTCCTTCAGCAGGGTGATGACACGGGCGTTCTGGGGCTCCATGCCAAGCACCAGGGGATAAAAGCGGACCCCCGGCTCCACGGGAAAACGGGTGACCGGCGCGCCGTCCGCCAGGACGATCATCCACATGATGGGGGAGAAGGCAGGAGCTTCCAGTTCCGCCCACAGGTCCGAGCCGCGGAAGGTGCATTCCAGGCCGCTGCCGGTCCAGTCCAGCGCGACGGGAGTACGGGAAAGATCCATCCGCCCCAGCAGGCGGAAACGGGAATCCTCCGGGTTCACGGGGATAGTCAGCATGGTTTTTTCCTCCTTGAATACGGGACGCCTGACGGCAGAAAAAAGCCGGGTTCCCGTGAACCCGGCTGCCAAAGGATTATTTCAGCATGGACTTTTCCCAGCAGTCATAGGGCTTGAGCCCCAGCAGCTCCACAACGGTGGGGGCTACATTGGCCAGGCCGAAGGGACTTTCGGTATCCATTTCATGACGCTCGTCCGGATCATGGATGATGAAGGGAACGGGACGCAGGCTGTGGGCGGTGCGGACGGAGATAACGCCCTTCTTGTTCTTCTCCAGCATCTGGTCGCTGTTGCCGTGGTCGGCGGTGACCACCAGGATGCAGCCGTGCTCGTCGCAGGCCTTCAGGATCCGGGCCAGGCACAGGTCGACGGTTTCCACAGCGATTTCCGTGGCATCCAGGTTGCCGGTGTGGCCCACCATGTCGCCATTGGGGAAGTTGCAGCGGATAAATCCGTATTTGCCGGATTCGATGGCGGCGATCACCAGGTCGGTGATTTCGGTGCCCTTCATCCAGGGGCATTCATCGAAGGAACGGACATCGGAGGGAACCTCCTGCCAGGTTTCCAGCTCCTCGGAGAACTTCTCGCTGCGGTTGCCGTTCCAGAAATAGGTGACATGGCCGTACTTCTGGGTTTCGGAGCAGGCGTACTCATTGATGCCGTTTTCCACCAGCAGCTCGGTCAGGGTGTGGCGGATCTGCGGCGGATTCACCAGGTACTTGTGGGGAATATGCAGGTCTCCGTCGTACTCCAGCATGCCGGCGTACCTGACGGCGGGAACCGCGCCGCGGTTGAACTTGTCAAAGGAGGCGTCCCCGTCAAAGGCCATGGAAAGCTCCAGGGCCCGGTCGCCGCGGAAATTGAAGAGGATCACGCTGTCCCCGTCCTTCATGGGACCGACGGGAGCGCCGTTCTCCGCGATGACGAAGCCGGGCAGGTCCTGGTCGATGACGCCGGGCTCCTCGGTGCGGTAGGTCTCAATGGCTTCCCGGGCGGAGGCAAAGGAGCGGCCTTCCCCGTGGACATGAATATTCCAGCCCTTTTCCACCATGCCCCAGTTGGCCTGGTAGCGGTCCATGGTGATCTGCATCCGGCCGCCGCCGGAGGCGATGCGCCCGTCAAAGGAGGCGTCGTTCAGCTCCGCCAGGGTGTTCTCCAGCTGATCCACATAGTCCAGGGCGGAGGTGGCGGGAACATCCCGGCCGTCCAGCAGGATATGCACACGGGCCTTGCGGACGCCTTCCGCCTTGGCTTCCTTCAGCATGGCCAGCAGGTGGCTGATGTTGCTGTGGACATTGCCGTCGGACAGCAGGCCGATGAAATGGAGGGAGCCGCCGGAGACCTTCACGCCGGAAACCAGGTCCTTCCAGGTGTCGGATTCATAGATCTTGCCGGATTCGATAGACTCGTTCACCAGCTTGGCGCCCTGGGAATAGATCTGTCCGCAGCCGAGGGCATTGTGGCCTACTTCGCTGTTGCCCATATCATCATCAGAGGGGAGGCCGACGGCGGTGCCGTGGGCTTTGATGATGCGGAAGGGATCATTCGCCTTCAGCGCGTCGAGGGTGGGGGTGTTGGCCCTCAGAACCATATTGCCCAGTTCTTCGGATGATTCACCCACGCCGTCCATGACAACCAGTACAACGGGTTTTTTCATAAGAGACATCCTCCTGTATGTTGCAATTGCGCCGGCGCGCGGGGCGCGCAGGCGGGAAAACTCACATCCATCAGAATACATCAGGAGCCGGGAAATGTCAATCTTTTCAAGGGGTTTGGGCACACAGGGGACAAGCCTCCAGAACGGTTGACGTGCACGGCCCGGGAGTGTATAATGGCACAAGCCACTTAAAGCTTCTTCGGGGATGGGTGAAATTCCCTACCGGCGGTGAAAGCCCGCGAACTGAGCCGAAAGCTCAGCCGATCCGGTGTGATTCCGGGGCCGACAGTACAGTCTGG
This sequence comes from uncultured Clostridia bacterium, assembly GCA_946187775.1. Classification (GTDB taxonomy): domain Bacteria; phylum Bacillota; class Clostridia; order Christensenellales; family Aristaeellaceae; genus Aristaeella. The sequence continues at coordinate 24,888 of CAMHSI010000019.1, read as the reverse complement.
ATGAGAGAAGAAACGGTACAGCGTTCATTCCGCCGCTATGCGCGATACCGCCCCTCAGAGCGAAGCTGCTTTGGGGGGCGAATATTTTGCAAGGAGTGAACCTGAACAATGAGCAACCGTAACACAACCGCACTGAGCATCGGAAAAATGACCCGGATCGGCGTCCTGGCCGCCCTGGGCGTGGTGCTGTCCCTCATCGAGTTTTCCCCCCTGCCCGGCGCTCCCTTCTACAAGCTGGAGGCCAGCGGGGTCGCCATCATGCTGGCGGGATTCTCCATGGGAGCCCCGGCGGGAATCGTGACCCTGCTGATCAAGGACCTGATCGGCCTGCTGGTGCACACCGGCGGCGGCTGGGTGGGCCAGCTGGCGGACTTCATCGCCCTGGCAGCCTTCATGCTTCCCGCGGCGCTGCTCTACGCCCGGAACAAGAGCCGGAAGACGGCGCTGATCGGAATGGCGGCCGGAATTGCCGCCCTGACGGTGGCGTCGGTGCTGGCCAACCTGTATATCCTCTTCCCGGCCTTCGGAATCAAGAACGGGGGAGACTACATCGTACCTTTCACCATTCCCTTCAACCTGATCAAGGGAGCCGCGCTGACGGTGATCACGGGGCTGATCTACAAGCCCCTGAGCCCGCTGCTGCATGAGAAGATAAGATAAAAAGGAGAACACCCGTAATGCCGATGGACGGACTGATGGTGGGATTTGCCGCCAGGGAGCTGGACCGGACCCTGAAAGGGGGAAGGGTGGACAGGATTACCCAGCCGGAACGGGACGCGGTGGTGCTGGTGATCCGCGCGGGCGGAGAAAACCACCGGCTGCTGCTGTGCGCGTCGCCGAACAACGCCAGGTGCCACCTGACCAGCGCCGGCTTTTCCAATCCCCTGGAGCCCCCGGCGCTGTGCATGCTGATGCGCAAACAGCTGGCGGGGGCCCGGGTGGCGGAAATCCGCCAGCGGGACGGGGACCGGATCCTGGAGGTGGACCTGGACGCCGTAAACGAGATGGGGGACCATGTGCTGCGGCGGCTGGTGCTGGAGATGATGGGACGCCACTCCAACCTGATGATGCTGGACGGAGAGGGGCGGATCCTGGAAGCGGCCCGCCACGTGAACGCGGAGATGAGCCGGGTGCGCCAGATCCAGCCGGGCATGGCCTATGAGAAGCCGCCCCAGCAGGACAAGCTGAATCCGGAAGGGCTCCGGGGCGAAGAGCTGGAGAAGCGGCTGGAAGGGAAAAACGGGGATTTCGCCAAGGCACTGGCGGACACGGTGGCGGGGTTGAGCCGGGTCACCGCGGAGGAATTTGCGCTGCGAACGGCCGGAAGGGGCGGAAGCTGGCCGGAGGACCTGCGGGACGCCTGCGCAAAAATGGAAAGCCTGTGCCGCCGGCTGCCGGAGATGGCAGCTCCCTGCGTACTGCGGGGAGAGGACGGGGAGGCGGAGGATGTTTTCCCCTTCCCCTACCTGAGCCGGGATACGGGCCGGGAAGAATCCTTCGGAAGCCTGAGCGCCGCCCTGGACCATTTCTACGCCGGACGGGACGCCAAGGACCGGCTCAGCCAGAAGAGCGCCTCCATGATCCGGACCCTGAAGGGCCACGCGGACCGCTGCAGCCGGAAGCTGAGCCTGCAGGAGGAGGAGCTGGCCTCCGCCGAGCGCATGGATGAGTACCGCAGGATGGGAGAAGCCATACAGGGCAACCTGTTCCGGCTGAAGAAGGGCATGACGGAAGCGGAGCTTCCGGACTGGTCCGATCCGGAGGGCGGTACCATCACCGTGCCCCTGGACATCCGGCTGACGCCGAACCAGAACGCCCAGAAGTACTTCAGGAAGTACCAGAAGGCCAGGGCCGCCCGGGAAACCGCGGCGGTGCAGCGGGAAAAGACGCTGCAGGAGCTGGATTACCTGGAAAATATGCTGATGGACGCGGAGAACTGCACCGGGGAAAGCGAGCTGGAGGAGATCCGGCAGGAGCTGGTGCGCACGGGATACATGAAGCGGGTGACCAACAGGCGCCAGCAGCGGCAGCTGCCGGCCAGCCGCCCGTACCGGTATATGTCGAAAGACGGGATTGAAATCCACGTGGGAAGGAATTCCCTGCAGAACGACCGGCTGACCCAGGGGGCGGGGGGCAATGAAACCTGGCTCCACGCCAAGGACATGCCGGGCAGCCATGTAATCATCCGGACGGAAGGGGAGGTACCCCTGGAAACCCTGCGCCAGGCCGCGCTGCTGGCAGCCTGGTACAGCAAGGGAAAGAACAGTTCCACCGTGCCGGTGGACTACACCCTCCGGAAATATGTAAAAAAACCCGCCGGAGCCGTTCCCGGTAGGGTGATTTACACCCACCAGAAAACGGTTTATGTTACGGCGGAGGAAGAGGAGATCCGGGAAATACCGTCAATCGACGGATGATTCCGGCGGTCCGCCGGAATCCTTTTTCCGGTCCCGGGGCTTCCAGCGGCCGGAGAGCAGGAAGCCGAAGCCTACCAGGAAAGGCACACAGCCGGAGACGGCGTTTCCGTACCAGAAGCCGGTAATCCCCCAGTTGAGGGTGACGCCCAGCAAAAGGGACAGGCCGATCCGGCAGGCCACGCCGTCCAGCAGGGCAACCGCCAGGTTCAGCCGGGAGTTGCCGGAGCCGTTGATCAGGGCAAAGGACGGAGGCCGCAGGGTGCAGCCCAGGTACTGGATCATGGCGACGGGAATATAAAGCTCCATCGCCACGGCGAGGACGGCGGAATCCTGGGAGAAAATGCCGAAGAGCCAGTCTGCCCGGAAAAGGGTGACCAGGGCAAAGATTCCCGAGGGAATGGCAACAATCCAGAGCGCGTGAAGGACGATTTTCGGAACGCGCTCTGTTTTTTTCGCCCCCAGGGCCTGGGAGACCATGGCGCCGCCGGCGGCAGAGATCGCCTGGGAAACGATGCTGATCATGTTTTCCAGCTTCCGGGCGATGCCGGTGACGGCGATGTGGATTTCCCCGTAACGGTTGATATAGGAATTGACGAAAAGCATGGAAAAGGTGATGGCCGCGGACTGGATGACCATGGGGATCCCCAGGGACAGCAGCGGCCGGATCACATTCGGGGAAATCCGGAAATGGGAGGGCTTGAAATCGAAATGGATCTGCTCCCGGCCCCGGTACAGCAGGACCAGGGCGAAGAGGAAGCTGACCCCCTGGCCGATGACCGTGGCCAGGGCGGCGCCCAGGGGCCCCATTCCCATGGGTCCCACGAAAAGCAGGTCCAGGACCAGGTTGATCACGGAGGCGACAGCGATGAACAGGAAGGGATGCTTTGAATCCCCCATGCCCCGCAGGATGGCGGAGACCAGGTTATACCCGTAGATGAAGACGGTGCCGAGGATACAGGTGACGGAATACTGGCGGGTATATTCCCAGATGGAATCCGGGGTGTTCAGCCAGGCCATGATGTCCCGGTAGGTCAGGAGGAAAAGGAACATGATGACGACCGCCAGGGATATCAGCAGGGTGAAGAGGGTGCTGACCATTTCCCCGATCCGGTCGGGGCGCTTTTCCCCCACATAGCGGGAGATCAGGATCTGGCCGGCGTTGGAGAAACCCATGGCGATGAAGGTGATGAGCATCATCATTTCCCCGCCGACGGAAACGGCGGAAAGGCCGGCGGTGCCGACCATGCGGCCCACCACGATCATATCCACCATGTTGTAGACCATCTGCAGGAGCCCGGACAGGAAAAGGGGCATGGAAAAGCGGAGCAGCGTTCCCGGAACGCTGCCGGTGGTCAGATCCCGGATCAGTTCCCTGTTTTTTCCCGACATGGCTTTCCCCTCCGAAAAGTACGAACAAAAAGAGTCCGGGTTTCATTGTAAAACCCGGACTCTTTCCTGTCAACCGAAGGGATTTTATGCAGCCGGTGAGTCAGTGAGAACCGTCCCCGCGACTCAGTCCTCGTCAAAGGTGCAGCCTCCGATGAACTCCCGCAGCAGGGAAAGCGGGGGAATCTCGTCCAGCAGGGCGGGATCCATATCCGGCAGGTAGTTCAGGGCCTTGATCAGCCGGCGGGCCAGCAGGTAATTCGGGGAATCGGAGGGAACCTCCTTCAGCATGTCATAGGCGAAGAGCTTCAGGACGGGAAGCTCGTAATGAAGGGCCGTGTTGAGCATGCTGTCCGCGTTTTCCTGGTAGGCGAAGATGTATTTCTCCTCGCCCCGGCGGACGCTGGGCCACAGGGACAGGGTTTCCTCCGGATCATAGCTGCGGAACTGCTTGTCCCGCACAATCCGCCGGAGAAGGCGGACATCGGTGGTGCGGATCCGGTTGTGGTCATCCAGGTTCAGGACGGTCAGGGCGCTGGCGAAGATCCTGTAGATCTCGTCCGACGGCAGCCGGTCCAGGACGGCGGGATTCAGGCCGTGAATGCCTTCGAGGATGATGATCTCGCCCGGCAGGAGGGAGGTGGGGGGCGTCAGGTATTCCTTTTCCCCGGACTCGAAGTCATAGCCGGGCATGAAGACCTCCTCGCCGTTGAGCAGGCCGGTAAGGGTGTCGGAAAGGAGCTGGATGTCCAGCGCCTCGATGGTTTCAAAATCCCGGGTGCCGTCCAGCTGGACGGGAAGGTCGTCCCGGTTGATGAAGAAGTCATCCATGGAGATCCGGCGGGAGGGATGGCCGTACATCTGCAGGTGGACGGCCAGGCGGGCGGCGGAGGTGGTTTTGCCGCTGGCGGAGGGCCCGGCCACCAGGACGATGTGCTTGTTCTGCTCGTGGATCTTCCGGGCGATATCATCAATGGCGGCCTCATGCAGGGCTTCATTCACCCGGATGAAGTTCCGCAGGCTGCCGTGCTCGATCATATAGCTGACGTCGGAGACATTGGTGACGCCCAGGACCTCGCACCAGTGGGCGCTCTGGCTGAAGACCTCCAGGTGCTTGGGCCGGTAGATGTAGGGAGCCGCGTGATCAAAGTCCTTGCCGGCGGGAAGCTGGAGCACAAAGCCGCCCCGGAGCTCGAAGAGGGTGAACACCGGAACATACCCGGTGGACACCGTCATGGCGCCGTAGAAATATTCCCACATTCCGTCGATGGAATACATGGTGATGGTCGGAACGGGACGGCGGCGGAGCAGCTCCACCTTGTCCGGCTGGCGTTCCTCCTCAAAGTAATGAATGGCGTCCTCCCGGCTCCACTGCTTCCGGGTGAAAACCAGGTCCAGCTCTACGATGCGGCGCATCTCGTTTTCCAGGCGGACGATGTCCTGCCGGTGCAGGTCCAGGCCCGGCAGGCGGACGAAGACGCCGTAGCCCACGGAGTATTCGATGCGCACCTGCTGATAGGGGAAGAGGTGGCGGAGGGCGAGCAGCATCACGAAGCGCAGGGAACGCTCATAAATGCGGCGGCCTTCCTCGTGCTCCAGCGTCAGGGGCTGCAGGGTGCAGTCATGACGCAGGGGATCGTTCAGCTCGCAGACAATACCGCCGGACAGGGCTGCCAGGGTTCCGCGGGGAAAAGCGTCCAGCCCCTGCAGGCAGTTCCGGACAGTGGTCCCTTCCGGGAATTCTTTCTGGTTGTTCATGGATCGGATAATCATGAAGCGTCCTCCTTCGGAATTAGTCGAAGGGCATGCTGGACTGCTCGGCATTCAGCAGCTCTTCATCCGGATCGGGGAGAGCGCCGCCTTCGGCGAGGAAACGGGCCTGCCGCTCCTGCATCTGCAGCTGTTTGGTATGCACATAGGCCACGTTGGCCCCCGTTGCGGGAGCGGTGGACCTGGTCAGGATCTTTTTTCCGTCGTCATCGATCCGGAAACGCAGGCGGATCAGGATCCTTCCGTGATTTTTGCATTTGGCCACGGCGATATATCTGCCGGCACTCTGCTTTATATATTCGCCGTCGAGGACCAGAACCCTTCCGCAGCGGGGACAAACCGGATGAATTGCCGTATCGCTTTCCAGCCCTTCACGGACCGTGTCGAAAACCTCCCCGGCGGTTTTGGCCCTGGCGGCCTTGCGGGGATGAATCAGCTGGCGGGGCTGCTGGGGATAATCCAGGACAGCGGAGGGATCCGGCAGCGTCTTGAATACCAGGGCGGTATACCAGGCGTCATACAGCGCGTTATGGAAGGCCATGGATTCATCGGGTTGGATTCCCATCATTTCCATGGCGGCCTTCAGGCCGGAACGGTCCCGGAGGTGATGCACATCGCTGAAAAGCTTCTGGATGTCGCACAGGGGGGAGAGGGGAATATCCTCACAGCCGAAAAAGTGGATATTCTGATATAAAACGCTGATATCATCGCACCCCCAGGTCAGGAGGGTGTAATCCTCGCCGCACCAGGCGGTGAACTGCAGCAGCGCCTCCCTGAAATTGGGGGCGCCTGCCAGCTTTTCGGAATCCAGGCCCGTCATCCGCCGGATCCGGGGATGGATTTTAAGGTAGTGGGTGGGCGCGATGGGAATGGAAATGGCTTCCGCGGGGGTCAGGTCCGGCCCCAGGCGCACGGCTCCGATCTGGATCATTTCAAAGATCAGTTTATCGCCGACTTCCCGGTAGGGACGGCTCTGATAGGAGATTGGCTGATTCCATTCCAGGTCCAGTACGATATAGGTCATAATTCCTCCGACATGAAAAGATAAGGGGTTTCGGTTGATCTCAGCGCTGCTGAGAATCCCTGCACTGCAGGTCAGCAGCGCTTCGGTCCGCAACCTCAATCGGCGCGACTGGTCCGGGGCTGCCGCCCGTTCTCCGCTGAAAACTCTCCACTGGAGAGTTTTCCGGGCGCTCCGAACCCACAGGGCAGATCGCTTGTTTCGGTTGATCTCAGCGCTGCTGAGAATCCCTGCACTGCAGGTCAGCAGCGCTTCGTCCCGCCAGAGCGCCGGTGGCCCAGGCGATCTGCAGGTTGTAGCCGCCGGTATGGGCGTCCACATCCAGCAGTTCGCCGGCAAAATACAGATTCGGAAGGATCCGGCTGCACATGGTGGCCGGATCCACTTCCCGCACCTGGACGCCGCCCCGGGTTACAATGGCCTCCGTTACAGGACGCGGGGCGCGGACAGTGAGGGGAAGGGATTTCAGGGTTTCCGCCAGGCGGCGGCGCTGCTCCCCGGTGACCTGGCTGCAGCGCAGCGTATCCGGAAGGGAGCACAGGCGGGGAAAGAGGTCCGCCAGCCGGGAGGGCAGCAGGGAAGCCAGCTCCGTCTGGAGCTGCTTTTTGCCGCCGGCGGCAAAATCGCGCAGCAGGCGGGCGTCCAGCTGTTCCGGGGTGAGCCCGGGCTTCAGGTCGATCCGGAGGGAAGCCCCGGAAAGGTTTTCCGGCAGGTGGCAGCTGGCCTCCAGCACCAAGGGTCCGGAGATTCCGAAGTGGGTGAAGAGCATTTCCCCCAGCTCGGTATACAGGACTTTTTTTCCGCTCCGGAGGGTCAGGGTGACATTCCGAAGGCTCAGGCCCTGCAGGGCGCGGGGCCATTCCTCCGCGGTCTCCAGCCCGACCAGCACCGGGGAAGGGGGCGTAACCGTATGGCCCGCTTCCGCGGAAAGACGGTATCCGTCGCCGGTGGAGCCGGTGGAAGGATAACTGAATCCGCCGGTACAGAGAATCACGGCCCCGGCGGGGATCCGCTCCCCGGCGGCGGTGCGCACGGCGCAGACCCGGCCGTCCTTTGTTTCCAGGGATTCCACCGCGGTGTTCAGCCGCACTTTCACCCCAGCCCTGAGCATCAGGGAGGAGAGGGCCCTGGTAACGTCACTGGCCTTCTCAGATGAGGGGAAAACCCGGCGGCCGCGCTGCACGGTAACGGGACAGCCGGCGCTTTCCAGCAGGGCCATCATGTCCCGGGGAGAGAAATTGCTCAGGGCGGCGTAAAGAAAACGGGGATTCCGGGGGACCTGGGACAGGAAGGTATCCAGGTCGCAGTCATTGGTCAGGTTGCAGCGGCCTTTGCCGGTGATATATACCTTTTTACCAAGCTTCTCATTCTTCTCCAGCAGCGTGACCTCCGCCCCGCCGCGGGCCGCGAAAAGAGCGGCAGCCATTCCTGAGGCGCCGCCTCCGATTACTACGATTCCGGGCATGACGGCCCTCCTCTCCGGCTGTTTCCATCTTTTGCCCCGACAGATTATACGGGGACTCCCGGGAATTTGCAAGGCGGAGGGCAAAAAATCCCGGCGGCCCGGGGAGGGGGCGGGACGAACCGCAAAAAACCGGCGGCAACGGTTGAAAAGAAGGGGGAAAAAGTGTACAATAACGGGACACAGGTTCCGCCGGGAGCCGAAAAAACAACAACGCAGAGGGAAAACATGAGCGAAGAAAGAAAAGCCGCCGAGCGGCTTGCAGCGAAGGGAATCGGCGCGATCGTCCTTGTGGCGTTCGCTTTCTGGGCCGTTCCCCAGGTCTGGGACAAGCTTTCTCCCTTCGTGATTGCCATTCCGCTGGCAGCTATGCTCCAGCCGGTGATTTCCTTCGCGCAGAACAAACTGAAGATCCGGCGCGGCATCTCCGTGGTGGTGCTCGTGCTTGTGCTGCTGGGCATCCTGCTGGGGCTGACGTACTGGGTGATCCGGATCATTACGGAGCAGGCGCCTTCCCTGGTGGGGCAGTCCGGAAACATGATTTCCGACACGATCGGAACGCTCCAGCGGGCAACGGACAACCTGATGAACAACTCCTCGGCCAACTTCAGCCCCCAGGTGCAGGAGATGATGCGCAGCGCCTTCAGCAACGCCCTGAGCCGGATCAGCAGCTGGGCAACGGAGGCCGCCGCGGACGTGGTGGGGTTTGCCGTCAACATCGTGATGGGGCTGCCCTACGGGGTGATCTACCTCAGCTTCCTGGCGATGGCGCTTTATTTCATCACGCTGCATTACGCGGATATCCGCAGCTACCTTCCCGGCGGAAAACGCCGGCGGCAGGACAGCAATACCACCCGGCTGACCAATTCCGCCCTCAGGAGCCTGATGGGATATCTCCGGGTGCAGTGCACCTTTGCCCTGATGGTTTTCGTGGTCAGCCTGATTGCCCTGACCATTTTCGGCTTCAAGTATGCCGGGGCCCTTGCCATGGCGGCCGGCGTGATGGAAATGATCCCCATGGTGGGAAGCGGGCTGATGTACATCGTGATGGGCATTGCCTTCCTGCTTACCGGGGATCCGACCTCCGGCATCCAGGTGCTGGCGCTGACCGGCGTGCTGCAGCTGCTCCGGAGGATCCTGGAGCCGAAGCTGATGTCCAACAACATCGGCATTTCACCGCTGCTGAGCCTGATCGGCATGTTTGTGGGCATGCGGCTGGGAGGCATCCTGGGCTTGATCGGCGGCCCGGTGGCCATGGCGGTGCTGGTGGGCGCCCTGCGGGGGAATCTTTTCAGGGATGTGAGCGATGACGCCTACATCCTGGCGCGGTGGCTGAAGAAACGCTGGGAGAAGGCCGGCGACGAGCCGGACGACGAACCCGGGACGGACGCCGGGGCGGAAGCGCCGGACGCCGCTGGGGAAACGGACGGAACGAAATAAACGGACAAGCGGAGGCTTTACATCATGACAACGGCTGCAAAGGACCGGGAATCCATTATCATACGGACCAGCGTCACGGGAATCCTGGCGAATGTGCTGCTTGCGGGCGTCAAGATGATCATCGGGCTGATTGCCCATTCCATTGCGGTGGTGCTGGACGCGGTGAACAACCTTTCGGACGCCCTGTCCTCCGTGATCACCATCATCGGGACGAAGCTGGCCGGGAAAGCGCCGGACCGGAAGCATCCCCTGGGACACGGCAGGATTGAGTACCTGAGCTCCATGATCGTATCCGCCATCGTGATTTACGCCGGTATCAACGCGCTGGTGGAATCCGTCCGGAAGATCATTCATCCGGAGGAAGCGGATTATTCCGTGCTTTCGCTGGTGATTATCGGACTGGCGGTGATTGTGAAAATCCTGCTGGGCAGGTATGTGAAAAAGCAGGGGGAGAAGGTGCATTCCGGGGCGCTGGTCGCCTCCGGCACCGACGCCACCTTTGACGCCGTCCTTTCCGCCTCCGTGCTGGCTTCGGCCCTGGTTTTCGTACTGTCCGGCGTATCGCTGGAGGCCTGGGTCGGGGTGGCCATTTCCCTGTTCATCCTGAAGGCCGGCGTGGAGATGATGCAGGAGACCATCAGCATCATCCTGGGAAACCGGGCGGATCCGGAGATCAGCCGGAAGGTAAAGGAAATCCTGACGGAGGAGCCGGAAATCCGCGGCGCGTACGACCTGATCATCCACAACTACGGGCCGGAGAGGAATTACGCCTCCGTTCACGTGGAGCTGCCGGACACCATGACGGTGGAGGAAGTGGACAGGCTGACCCGGAAGGTGGAAGCAAGGGTGTACCGGGAAACCGGCGTGATCCTGGCGGGAGTCGGGGTTTATTCCTTCAACACCGGAAGCAGCGAGGCAGCGGAGATCCGGAACCGGGTCCAGCAGGCTGTGCTCCAGCATGAATGGGCGCTGCAGATGCACGGGTTCTACGTGGATACGGAAGCGAAAACCATCCGCTTTGACGTGGTGCTGAGCTTCGAGGTGAAGCCGGAGGAAGCGCTGGCGGAGCTGTACGCGAAGATGAAGGAGCTGTATCCGGATTACACGGTGCAGATCGTTCCGGACACGGATATATCAGATTAACCGGGAGGAAAAAACATGGAGGATGTACGCGTATTGAACCCTTTCCGGCTCGGCTTCGGGCTGATGCGGCTTCCGAAAAACCCGGACGGCAGTATCGACATCCCGCAGGTGTGCGAGATGGCGGATCATTTCCTGGCGGCCGGCGGAACGTATTTTGACACCGCCTACGTCTACGACAACGGCCTGAGCGAAGCGGCCTTCAAGGCGGCTGTGGCGGACCGGTATCCCCGGGAAGCCTACACGATCTGCACAAAGCTGAACGCCTTTATGCAGTGCACCGATGAGAAGAGCGCGAAGCAGCAGTTCCTTACCAGCCTGGAGCGCACCGGAGCGGGATATTTTGATTATTACCTGCTTCACGCACTGCAGCGCAACAACACGGACAAGTACAACGGATACCATCTCTGGGACTACATCGCGGAGATGAAGGAAAAGGGCCTGATCAAGCACTACGGATTCTCCTTCCACGCGGATCCCCAGCTGCTGGAGCAGCTGCTGCGGGACCATCCGGAGGTGGATTTCGTGCAGCTGCAGATCAACTACGCCGACTGGGAAAACCCCGGCGTGGCCTCCCGGAGGAACTGGGAAATCTGCCAGGAGCACGGAAAGCCCGTGGTGATCATGGAACCGGTGAAGGGCGGCATCCTGGCGGAGCCGATTCCGGAGGTGAAAAAGATCCTGAAGGACGCGGATCCGGAAGCCTCCTGCGCCAGCTGGGCCCTCCGCTTTGCCGCGGGACTGGACAATATCCTGGCGGTGCTCAGCGGCATGAGCAGCCTGGAGCAGATGGATGACAACCTGCGCCACATGACGCCCTTCAAGCCGCTGGACGAAGGAGAGATGAAGGTCATTGCCCGGGCGCAGCAGGCGCTGGACGGGGCCAAGGCGGTTCCCTGTACCGCCTGCCGCTACTGCACCAAGGGATGCCCGATGCAGATTCCGATTCCGGATATTTTCACGGTTTACAACCGGCGGGAGGGAAGCCCCCATTTCCGGACGGTCCGGGAATACACCATTGTGACCACCGGCAAGGGAAAAGCGGCGGACTGTATCGGGTGCGGACAGTGCGAGAGCGTCTGTCCCCAGCACCTGCCGATTATCTCCCTGCTGGAGAAGTGCAGGGAAATGGAAGCCTGACGGAAAACGCCCTCCGTTCCATGGGAACGGAGGGCGCTTTTTTTATCGGTGCGGCAGTTGTTATTTTGCCGTGGACAGCTTGTTTAGCTCGTTCATTTCATCCACGAGCTTGTTCAGGCTGGCTTCGTCCGTGGGCAGGTTCCTGATGATGCCCATCATTCCGTTGTTGTAGTCTTCGGAAATCGTTGCCCAGATACTGTCCGGCATCTGCTCCACAGCCTTGGTGTGCAGTTCCTTAAAGGCGGCAGACCAGGTTCCGCTGAGGGCGAAGGCCAGGATCACGGAGAGTACGGCGATGACAATCGCGGCGATACCGCCCTTCTGGGTCTTGATCCGCTTGAAAACAGCCAGGGCCACAGCCGCGACGGCCAGGACGGCGGTGATGATTGCGCCCGTGGTACCGAAAAGGAAAGTTGCCAGCACCGCGCATACCAGTGCCAGGATTGCCAGGATAACAGCCAGAATACCCATCATTCATTTCCTCCTTTTATTGAAAACATCTTTATTGTAAACAACCCGAAGGCTATTTTACATCTTTACGGTCAAAGATCCGGACGGCCGGCACCAGGAGAACGGCGCTCCACCCGACGGCGGTGGCCAGGGCCTTCAGCGTGTCCAGGGGATGCTCTTCCATCACGGTGTCCGGCATGTACTTCGAGATATCCGTTTCCGGGCCGAAGAGCTGCCTCAGGCCTTCGTTGATTCCCATATAGAGCAGGGGAGTAAGCGACAGGCCGAAGAGGACCGCCAGGATCATGCCAAAGGATTTGCTGCGGAAGGTGGATACCACCAGCAGCAGGGCCGCGCTGATGCTCTGCACCAGCAGGAGCTTCAGCACCAGCACCCGGACGGTCTCCAGCACGCTTGCGTCCATTTCGAACCGCTGCACCAGCATGGTGCCGATCAGGTTCCCGATAATGCCGACGGCGGCGAAAAGCAGGTTGTGGACGGCGGCCGCGATGAACCTGGACAGGATGGTGAAGCCCTTCATGGGCATCTGCCCGGCGATGTTCTTGATGTAGCCGTTTTCCACATCCGCGTAGAAGAACCAGCACAGGGAAAGCAGCGCCAGCATGAGGTTCACCAGGGGAAAGGGATTGGTGAGAAGGGTCGCCAGGCTTGCCTCGGACATCCCCATGTCCCGGACCTCCGCGGAAAACGACCGGGCCAGGGTGAACAACAGCCTGCCGAAGGGCGCCATGCCCAGCGCCAGCGCGAAGGCCAGCAGCAGGCAGATCAGGAACGATCTGGATTTCAGCATCCGATACAGGTCCATTCGGATCAGCTTACCCATTGTGCTCGCCTCCCGTCATGCCAAGATAGTATTCCTCGAGGGATATGGAGCGCAGGTAGATTTCTTCCAGGCCGATTCCGGCGCCGACGACAGCCTTTGAGATCTCTTTGGCCCGCTCCATTCCGCGGGCGATCCGCAGGCTTCCGTCCGGCTCGCGGGCTGCGCCGGGAAGATCCATGTTCTCCAGCACCTGCAGGGTTTTCGCGGGGTCATCGGTACGGAGGATGAGGCTTTTCCCGCAGCGCTCGTGCAGCTCCGCCGCGGTGAATTCATCCAGCAGCCTGCCTTCGTGAATCACGCCGTAGGAGTCGGCCACCTTGGACAGCTCGTCCAGGATATGGCTGGAGATCATGATGGTGATGCCCTTCTCATCCCGAAGGCCGGCAAGCAGCTCGCGCACTTCGACGATGCCCTGGGGATCCAGACCGTTGATGGGCTCATCCAGGATGATGATTCCGGGATCGCCCACCAGCGCCAGGGCGATTCCCAGCCGCTGGCGCATTCCCATGGAATAGGAGCCGGCGCTCTTTTTGCGGTCCGCAGGATCCAGGCCGACGGTTTTCAGCAGGCTTTCCACATATCCGTCGGGCTTGATTCCCATGCCGATGCATTTGATTTTCAGGTTCTCGTAACCCGAGAGCCTCGGATACAGGCCGGGATGCTCGATGAGGACCCCGACGTTTTTCAGCATCATCCGCATGGCCATCCCGGTTTTGCCAAAGAGGGAATAGCTGCCCCTTGTGGGCCGGGAGAGGCCGCTGATCATCCGCATGATGGTGGTTTTTCCGGCGCCGTTGCGGCCGATCAGGCCGTAGATCTGCCCCTCCCTGATATGGAGGTTGACATCGACGGCCGCTTCCTTGCGGCCGTATATTTTGGTCAGGTCCTGCGTTTCCAGGATATACTCCATTCTTTCGGCTGTCTCCTTTCTCCGCGGCCGGCCGGATCCCGTATCGCTTCATCCGCCGGCAGCCCGGATTCGTCAGCTTTCTTCATGGAAGTTTATCACAGCGCGGCTTTTCCGGCAACTGATTTGCGCAATTAAGCCGGGATTGTTTCCGAAATCCCCGGAGGGAGCGCGGGCAGGCTGCGCCTGCCGGCCAATTCCCTGTGGAAAAAGGCGCCGGATTCTGATACAATGCTTTACATCAGGAAAGCACACAGAGCAGACAAATGATGATGGAGGGACAGACAATGAGAAGAATATGGATCCTGCTGGCAGCTGTACTGCTGTCGTTACTGGCTGCCGGGTGCGCAGGGGCGGAGGAAGGCGGCTTTGCTGCGGAGATCCTCCCGGGCGGCCACGCTGTTGTGAAGGGGTATACCGGGGAGAGCGGCGACGTCGTAATTCCCGAAACCGTGGACGGGCACACCGTTACGCGCGTCACATCCGAAATCTTCAACGGAAAGAAGGAACTGATCACCTCCATTACCTTTCCGGATACCGTCACCTGCATCGGGGACAATGTCATCAACAACATGCCGAACCTGAAGAAGGTTGTGCTGCCCGCCGGGCTGCAGGTGCTGGGGCAGAACAACTTCAACATGTGTCCGGGGGTGGAGGAAGCTGTGCTGCCTCCGGGGGTATTCTATATCGGCTGGGGCTGCTTTTCCTCGGACTGTGACTTCCGCCTGACCTTTACCGGGCCTGTTCCGGTGTTGCGGGAGGATTTTTCCCTCTGGCGCACGGAAAGCGGCGGAATCCTTGTTCCGGATGACCTGGCGGAGGAATACGCGAAGGTTATCTACAGCGGCCAGCCCATGGAGAAAAACGGACAGAACGCCGTGATTCCGGAATATGCGACGCCGGAAAGCAGCTTCATCTTTGACGCGGCCACCGGCACCATCACGGGATACACCGGCGACGATGTCCGTGTCGATATCCCCTCGGAGATCGGCGGCGTACCGGTAAAAGCCATCGGGGAAAAAGCCTTTTACGGATCCAAAATGATCGGCCTGTTTTTCGGGGAGGGCACGGAATCCGTCGGGGAAGAAGCATTTGCCTGCTGTTATGACCTGACGGTACTGTCCCTGCCGGACAGCCTGGTACAGATCGGAAACAAGGCCTTCACCCACACCCTTTCCAGGTTCATCCGCTGGGGCAGCGGCCTGGAGACCATCGGGGAGGAGGCCTTTGCGGTTACGGACGTGGGCTTCGACGGCCATAATATCATCCTGCCGGCTTCCCTCCGGGAGGTTGGCCGGGAGGCTTTCTGCTCAACCCATCTCACCGGCGCGGTTTTCGGACCCGCCATTGAAAAAATCGGCGGGCGGGCTTTCGCGAAGTCGGCGATCGATTATTTCATGTTCGACCGCTTTGACCTTCCGGAGATTGCCCTGGATGTGATTGAGGAAAACCGGTCCACCCTTACGGATGTCGACATCAATATGAACGCAAGCCGGCAGGACGAGGAAGCGGCACGGGAGTTCTTTTCCCGGATCAGTCCGGAGGTGAGGGCCTGGCGCGCGAACCCGGAGGACGTTGAGTATCCGCAGCGGCCTTACAATCATGAACTGCTGCCGGACAACACCTACGCCTGGACGGAATACGGAGGGGACCAGGCGGCCTTGACCCCCTACTGGACCATTTCCGAGGAGGATCGGAAGGTTCCTGTCACCGCTGTAGGCGCGGATCTGTTCCGCGGCAGCCAGACGCTGAAGATTTTCCGGGTCAACCGCAGCGGAACCTTTACAACGATCGGGGACAATGCCTTCCGGGATTCCACCCTGGAGACCGTCGACCTGTTCGATACGGTTACGACCCTTGGCGCAGGTGCCCTGCAGGACTGCAAATTCCTGAAGGAGCTTACGCTGCCGGAGAGTCTGGCCTTCATTGGTGAAAACGCCCTCAGCGGCCTTTCTTCCCTTGAAACCCTGACGGTGCTGTGCGACCCGGACCTGCTGGGCGAGAACGCCCTTGAGGGAGCCGTGCGGCTGAAGAACGTCATTGTCCGGCCGGACGCGACGGATGAACAGATCGCCGATCTGACGCGGAAATGCGGCCTTCCCTGGTACTGTTCCGCCCTGCGGGCCGGCGAAACCTCCTCCTTCCTCACCATGCCGGACGAACCGAGTCCCGAGGAGGACTTTACGGTTAATCCCGAAAACGGCATGCTGGATCTGTATCTCGGGAACGCGGAGGAAATCGTGATCCCCCGCAGCGTCGGCGGCGTTGAAGTCCGGGGAATCTCGGCGCAGTTTGCCGACCGGATCCGGGATTATACGGATACGGGCATCGTGAACAACCGGACGGAATGGGTACATGTGAAGAGGATTGTGATTCCGGAAACGGTAACCTTTATCGCCGATTCCGCCTTTGAGTACTGCCAGCAGCTGGAAAGCGTGGTGTGCTACGCGCCGCTGGAAACGACCGGCCGGGCGGTATTCCAATTCGACAGGAGCCTGAAGAGCGTCCTCTTCATGAATCCGATCCGTGGGATCGACAATTACTGCTTCAACGGCTGCAGCGCCCTGGAGACCGTCTGGTATTCCGGTACGCTGGACTTTATCGGCGTGCAGGCCTTCGGCGGCTGCGGCCTGAAGACCTTCATCGCCGACGCGAAGGAAATCCGTGAAACCGCCTTCCGGGACTGCGCGTCCCTGGCGGAAGCGCATGTGCGCCGGAGTATCGAAAAGATGTCCCTGAGCGCATTCTCCGGCTGCACGGCACTGAAAACCATCTGCATTGAGACCACCAACGATGAAGTCTTCACCGGGGACAACGGGTACTCCGGGGACCTGGGAGGGGAAACGGTGCTGGTGATTCCGCCCGAAACGGACGAAAAACAGGCTCGTTACCTGCTGCGTAAGTGGCATACAAGCAATTTCGGCCCCATCGCGGATGAAAACCATGTGACTGCGGCCCCCTGCTCTGTGCCGGAAAACCCACCCCGGCCGGAAAGGTAAGGACAACCCTCCTTTTCTGTGGTATGATAAGCGGGAAAAACGCGGAATCCGCGGAAGGTACATTCCGGAAATCCTTTGACAGAGGTGAAGCGAATGGACTTACTTGTAAACATCATCACGGTTCTTTTCCTGACAATGGAAGCAACCGAAGGTCCGATCTATCTCATCCTGAACCTCCTGACGCTGATCGGGATGATGGGGATCTTCAGGAAATGCGGGCTGAAGCCCTGGCACGCGCTGATTCCCTGCCTGCGGGAGGAAAAACTGGGAGAAGCCGTCGGCATGGAGCAGGAGGGACGCATTGCCGCCATGATCCACGGCGCCGTCCTCATCTGCCGGGAAGCCTCGCTGGTGTTCCGGTACTTTTCAGGAACTGGTACCGGGCTGGTGCCTGAGCTGCTGGAGGTAGTCAACCTTTTTGTGCTGGTACTGGAATTTGTCTATATGATCAAGCTGCACCTGGGACTGTGCGAGGTTTTTGACCGGAAGAAGAGCTGGATCCTGCTGTGGATCTTTATGGAAAGCATTCCCGCGGTCATGTGGGGCTGGCTGAAGGAATTCCAGCCGCTGTGGACCGTTTCCGAAATGAAAAACGACGCCGCTTCCTTCTTCTCCGGATCGAAGGCCGCCGTGCTGGACCAGGGCCTGACCGTCAACCTGGAGGAGAGGACCGCCACCGAGTTCTTCAAGAAGAAATACCTGCTCCGGGATATCCACATGTATATCAAGCCGGGCCACATGGTGCTGCTCCTGGGCGGCTCCGGGGCAGGCAAAACAACATACCTGAACGCGGTCAACGGCTATGAGAAAGCCAAGGCCGAGGTTGTGCTGAACGGCCGGAACATGTACAAAGAGTACAAGGACATGCAGTACGATATCGGCTTCGTTCCCCAGCAGGACCTGATGCGCGGATCCGACAGCGTCTTCCGCACCCTCATGGACGCCGCCACCCTGCGGCTGCCCTCCTCCTTCACCCGGGCGGAAAGGGAGGCACGGGTCAATGAAGTCATGGAGATTTTCGGCCTGACGCCTGTCAAGGACAACCTGGTGGTGAAGCTCTCCGGCGGCCAGCGGAAGCGCCTGTCCATTGCCATGGAATTCATTTCCAATCCGACCCTGTTCATCCTGGATGAGCCGGACAGCGGCCTGGACGGCGTTATGGCGCGGGAGCTCTTCCAGCAGCTGCGCCGGATCGCGGACCAGGGAAAGATCATTATCGTCATCACCCATACGCCGGACCGGGTCATCGACCTGTTCGACGATGTCATCGTCCTGGCCAAGGACGCCAACCGCACGGGCCGTCTTGCCTGGTTCGGGCCCATTGAAGAGGCGCGGACCTTCTTCGGCAAGCAAAAGATGGAAGAGATCGTCAAGTCCGTCAACCGTCAGGAGGAAGGCGGCGAAGGCCGTGCGGACGAGTTTATCATGAAATACGCGGAGGTGCAGCATGTCTGAGACAGCAAAAACCGGGCGGCCCCGCCGCATCCGCCACACGGGCCGCATGAGCCAGGTCCGGATTTACCTGGGAAAGCAGCTTCGCTTCTTTGTCAACCAGAGCGACTGGAAGGTCCTGCCCATGGCGGCGATCATCGCGGGGCTTGTGGGCATGGTGATCCGCAGGCGGTTCTATGTCAGCATGGAGGGAGACCTGGTCAGCGCTTTCGCCCTGACCTGCGTTGCCATCTGGAACGGCTGCTTCAATTCCATCCAGTCCGTCTGCCGCGAGCGCGCCATCGTCAAACGGGAGCACCGGTCCGGCATGCACATTACGGCCTATGTGGCGGCGCATATGATCTATCAGTTCATCCTCTGCGCCGCCCAGACAGCGCTGACCATGTTTGTGCTGCGCCAGCTGTCCGTGCCGATTCCCCGGCTGGGCGGGGGCACCATTACCCCGTGGGCGATCTGCGACCTGGGCATCACCATGTTCCTGATTACCTACGCCGCGGATATGATGAGCCTCTTCCTCTCCAGCATTTCCCGCACCACCACCGGGGCCATGACCCTCATGCCTTTCATCCTGATTTTCCAGCTGGTTTTCTCCGGCGGCGTGATTCCGCTGCCCGCATGGAGCCGGCCCCTGTCCAATTTCACGATTTCCAATTACGGCATCCGGGCCATTGCCGCCGAAAGCGGCTATAACGAAATGCCCATGAATGCCGTGTGGAACACCCTCAGCGGCATGAAGAACACGGAAGTCGGCGGCTCCGTTTCCGTCGGCGATATCCTGGACAGGCTGGACAACCCGACGCTGCAGCAGAAGCGGGAAGATGTCCTGGTGAAGTCCTATACGGTGGGTGAACTGGCCCGGGTCCTGGCGGATCCTTCCCTGGGACTGCGGGACAAGGTCGTCGCGGGAGTAACCGTCGGGGAAGTGCTGGACGGCATGGCGGAGGATCCGGAGTATTCCGGCAACACGGTCAACGCCCCCCTCACCGTCGGGGATGTGGTGGACTTCCTGAAAACCAATCAGGTTATCCAGGGCCAGCGGGATAAGACCCTTACCGTCAAAACCACGGTCGGGGAGCTGATGGAGATTGTCGGCGAGGACAATGTCAAGGAATTTGTCATGCGAAAAACAGCCGAGGCTTCCCGGAAACCCGAGTATGAGCGGACCGTCGGGAATATCGTCGGCAACTGGCTGATGCTGGGCCTGTTCATTCTCGTTTTTGCCGGCCTGGCCACCATCGTTCTGGAGATGATCGACAAAGACAAACGGTAAAGAAGCAGGAAGCGCCTGCCCGGGGCAGCCGGGCAGGCGTTTCTTTTTTTGTGCGGAAGACTATTGGTTATTGATACGCATCAGCTTTTCCCAGACGGAGGCGGCTGTCAGCGCCAGGACCAGTATCGCGCATATTGCAATCAGTTTCTTCATGCTGCGTTCCTCTGCTCTGTCCGTTATATATGCTTTCCAGGTTCGCTTATTGATACGCACAGGCCCGGGGGCCCGGCACCTGCAGCCTTCCTTCCGGCAGGGAATGATAAACGCGCATGGGGTATTCCTTATTTCACCTGATGAAGGTATTCCACAAGGCCTTCCCGGTCATAGAAGCTCTCCATACGAACCAGGGGGATATCCGGCTGGATGCCCTGGTCAATGTTATAGAAGGAGCCGTTGCGCACCGTGGAAAGCTGCATCGACCCGGAGATCTGGAAGACGGTTCCGGAAGCGGAGGTGGCGGGCAGGACTATGCAGGAACCGCCGCCGCTGGTCTGGCCGACCAGGGTGACTTTCCCGGACATCCCGAAAGCGGCGGGAATCAGGTTGCCGCAGGAGAAGGAATTGGGGGAAATCAGGCACCAGACCCGGTATCCGCGGTCCACCATGCCGTTTCCGACGGATTCGTAGTTTTCCTTCATCTCCAGGTCCGCCTTCACATAGGAAACGGATTCAGCCCCGGTAAAGGTATCCCGAAGGGCGACATTGGCCTGGCCCAGGGTCCACGCAAGCACATACAGCGCGGCGTTGCTGTCTCCGCCGCTGTTGAGGGAGAGATCCAGGACGATGTTTTTCACCGGGCTGCCTTCCCGGGGGATCTGCCGGGCGGCGTACATCAGCAGCCGGATCGTATCCGGGCCTTCCGCCTCCCCATCCTGGCCGTCGGGATCCCGGATGATGAATTCATCGGGGGTCAGCGGATCCATATGGTAGTAATCCTTCAGGTTTTCCTTCGCGGTAAACTCGTCGAAGGTGATAAAAGCCGTATCGCCGATCTCCTGGTACATGGGAACCTGGTCGGGGAAAGCGTTCTTCCGGGCTTTTTTGAATTCGGTGTTCACGGTGTAATTCGTGGCGGTGGAAATACCGATACGATCCAGCAGGGAGTGAAAGCTCGTCGTGTTTCCCTTGACGGGGGACCGCCAGGAATACCTGTGGAGGTAGCTGTGGCCATCGTCAAAATGCTTGCTGATCAGCTCGGAGAGCGCGGTGTCAAACTCCTCCGGTTTGGTGGAGGCCAGACCCAACGCCAGGTCGGTATTCACCGCCAGCATGGTTCCGAAATCCCGGATGCTGTGCTCGGGCTTCAGGCCGTAGAAGTTGTCCAGCAGGAACCGCAGCTCGTTGTAATTGAACAGGGCAAACTCCTGACTCATCTCTTTGGGGTCGGCTTCATAGACCCTGTTCAGGAGGCTGCTCTGGTATTTCAGTCCGAACAGGGCCTTCTCGTTATAGAAATACTGCAGGTACAGGTTGTTCATGAACAGGTCGCTCATGGTCTGCAGCGGCAGGTAGCATTCCCCGTCCTGTTCCACAAGATCGATCAGGTAGTCAGACATCCGCAGCTCCGTGATCCCGCCGCCCCGGTTGACGCTTTGCGCAACGCTGGTAAACAGGGATTCCGGCGCAGGCTGGCGGGCCTGCTGCTGCTTTTCCGCAAGCAGGCTGACGGCTTCGGATTCGGACAGGCCGGCCGCATCCACCGAATCGTCGGGATCCTCCCGGTCCTGCAGGTCGAAGACCGTAACGGAAGCCGTAACGCCCGCCTTCTGCGTGAAGGAATTGTAATCCGAGAAAAAGATGATGTTGTCTTCCGGATTGACGATCATCCTGCTGTCCGTGTCTTTCCTTTCGGCGGTGTAGAAACCCTCCCGGGAACGGGTGACCTCATAGAGGATCCCGGGGCGGTTGTTGTTCTTCTCCAGCGCCTCGCTCAGCAGGGCCATATACTCCGTCAGGGAAACATAGGGAATATCCCCGCCGTCCACGAAGTACAGGGAGGTTTCCCCCTGCTCCTCCCCGGCGCACACAAAATCCTTCACATAGGGAACAGTGACCCGCTCCACGGAGGCTTCCTTTTTCCCGAAGGGCGCGTCTTCCGCCGGCAGGGCTTCCCCAAAGGCCGGCAGGCAGCCAGCAGAAAGCATCAAAACCGCCGCAGTCACCAGCGACAGCAGTTTTCGCATCGTTCCGTTCTTCATTCTTTTTTTCCTCACTTTCCTTCCGCAATGCTCCAAAGAGATCCTTCTGCCGGTATTATACCCCCTGCCGGCACATTTTCAATCGCCGCCCTGGCGGAAAGGAAGGAAAAATCCTGTCCTTTGCCGTATACGAACAGTAAAGAAAGCCTGCCGCGAGAGGCAGACAGGGGAGAAAAAGGCATGAGCGAACTGAGCCGCGCGAGGGATGCGGCGCTGGACAGATATGAACAGCTGCTCCTGCTGAAGGAGGACCTGGAAAGGGAATGCTTCCGGCTTGAGCAGGAACATACCCGGGAGTTCGGAAAGGAAGTGCTGGAAATCTTCCGCCTGGAGATCGAATGCGCCCGGAAGGTGAAGGCCATCGAATGCTGCCGGATGTACCTGGACCGGGGACTGGAGCCGGACGGAGAAGCGCTGCAGCAGCATGTGCAGCAGGAGACGCAGGAGCTGATCGGCCACCTGCACGCCATGCAAAGGACCTGGAGGAACGCCATGGATGCGGCAGAAGCCGGCGGGGAAGACCTGGAGGCGGTGAAGCCGCTGCACCCCGGTATCAGGAAGCGGACCCATCCGGATATCCATGATGTGGAGGAGAAGATCCGGGAGCTGGAATGGGAAATCCGGGAGATAAGATCCAAGGACCCGTACCAGTACAAAAACCTGTTTTCCAGGCCGGAGCTGGTGGGAGAAAAGCATCTCGATCTGCAGCGGCAGGCAGAAGAATACCGGCAGTACAGCGCCCAGCTGGAAGAGAAGCTGGGTTCCATCCTGCCGGAAGGAACATTACTTATCTGGAGCCATGAATGGTGAGGCAAGGGTAAGGGACATGGAAAAAATGCTTCAATGAAAGGAATGAATCCAAATGACAGATCCGAAGACAGAAAGAAAAGCAACAGAATGGACGGACGACATCCCGGACCCGGAAGAGGAACGGCCGGAGCCGTATGAGGAGACATACCGGGACGGCAGCGCCCGGAATGAATGCTGGGCAGGGGAGTGAACTCAGGCAGCGGGTTCCAGCGCGGCGTCCCCGTCGGGAGCTTCCTCTTCCGCATAAGGTTCGCCCTGGGCGTTGGTCATCTCCATCAGGTCACGGTACACGTTTTCCGGCCCTTCGCCGAAATTGAACGCAATGGAGCTGTGAATCAGCTGGCCGCCGGCCAGCTCGCGCATCACTACGCGGGCGGCAGCTTCATTCTCCTTTGCGGGCCGGAAGGAAACTTCTTCATGGGGACTTTCCTCCAGATTTCTGTTTATCAAATTGAGTATATCACGCTGACGCAGGCTGTCAAAGGGGATTTGCGGAAACGCCCCTGCCGCCCGCGCCGCGGGTTATACAATTCCGCCGCGGACGCCATGGGAGATTCAGACGCGTTTCGATCGGAAGCGTATGCAGGTTGACAGAACCGCTTCTGTGTGTATAAATCATCTGCCGGGACGGAAGAACGTCCGGGCTGAAGCAGCCGTAGACTGCCGGGAAACCGGCGGAACGACAGGAGGAGCCACCATGCAGAATCCAACGCCGGCGCAGCGCCTTGTTTCCCGAATCCATGCGGGATGGAACCTCGGAAATACACTGGATGCCATGAAGCGGGATGTGGAACCCGGAGAAACGGTTTCTCCCAGGGAGGCTGAAACCGCCTGGGGGAATCCCCCCGTCACCCGGAGTATGATTCACTGTGTGCGGGACGCGGGTTTCGATGCGGTCCGCCTGCCCGTGACATGGAAACAGCACCTGGACGCGGACGGGAAAGTCGATCCGGCCTGGATGGACCGGGTCGCGGAAGTTACCGGGTGGATCCTGGAGGCCGGCATGGCCTGTCTGCTGAATGTTCATCATGACGCGGGGGCTCATGGCTGGCTGCAGGCCACAGCAGACTGCCACAGGGCACACGGCGAGCGCTTTGAATACCTTTGGAGCCAGATCGCGGAGCGCTTCGCCGACACTGGAGAAAGCCTTGTCTTTGAGGCGTTCAATGAGATGCTGGACGGCCGGGAGCACTGGACGCAGACGCCGGACGATGAAGCCTACCGGGCCCACAACCGGTGGCACCAGCGCTTTGTGGACACGATCCGGGCTGCCGGGGGCTGCAACGCCGGGCGTATCTTATCCCTGCAGTCCTATTCTGCCGGCAATACGTCAAGGACCCTGAACGCCTTTCAGATGCCCGAAGATCAAAGCCCGGGAAGAATCATCCTCCAGACGCACAATTACGATCCGGAGGGCTTCTGCTGGCTTCGGGCGGAGGGGCATTCCATGCGGGATACCTGGGGCACCGAAGAAGACACAAACAACGTCGATCAGCTGATGGCGGATCTCTCCGCCTTTGCGGAGCAGCATGAAGCGCCGCTGATCATCGGCGAGTTCGGCTCAGAGGACAAGCAAAACACGGAGTCCCGCGCCCACCACGCCTCCTATTTCACACGAAAAGCCCGGGAAAAGGGAATTGCCTGCTACTGGTGGGACTGCGGACACTTTGCCCTCTTCGACCGCCGCGAGGAAAAGGTGCTCCGCAAAGAAATTGTGGATGCGCTTTGTGAAAGATGAGCCGGAAACAGGGGGGACGAATCCCCCCTGTTTCCGTCAGGAGGCCCCGACAGGCCGTTGAATGATTTCCTTCCACTTCCGGGAGAACATGCAGAAACCGATCATGGAGCACAGGCCGAAGGCGAATGAAATCGGAACGCTCAGCATGATCCAGGTGCCGTCGAACCAGGTGCGGATCATATACGCGCAGGGGATACGCACGGCCCAGAGCATCAGAAGATTCACCACCATTGTATACCGCACCATGCCAACCCCGTTGACGATGCAGATGAGGGCGTTGAAAACTGCATACATCCACTGCCCCAGCAGCCCTACGGTAACATATCGGTCCGCATACATCAGGACCGATTCATCCTGGCTGAAGAGCCGGAGCAGCGGGATGCGGACAAGCAGGAACAGGAGGTTGACCACGAGGGTAATCACCCCTGAGGCCAGGGGAATCCG
>CAMHSI010000018.1 GCA_946187775.1 uncultured Clostridia bacterium | reverse complement strand
TCCAGTCCGGCAGCTTCTCGCCCAGGAAGGCGTGGAACACGGTGCCGGAGGTGTAAAGGGTCTGCAGCTCATCCTGCACATCCAGGGCGGAGAAGATGTCCTCGCTGTAGCCCACGGGCAGGTGGCTGGAGTTGGTGTAGTAGGGAGTGCCGTTCATGTTGGCGGTGATGATGTCCGGATACTGCTCCCGGTCATGCTTGGCGAAGCGGTAGGAGGTGGATTCCGCCGGGGTGGCTTCCAGGTTGTACAGGTCGCCGTACTGCTCCTGGTAGTCGCTCAGGCGCTCCCGCATGTGGTTCAGCACGTCCTTGGCGAACTGCTGGGCCTCCGGGGCCGTCAGGTCCTTCCGCAGCCAGTTGGCGTTCAGGGCCGCCTCGTTCATGCCCACCAGGCCGATGGTGCTGAAGTGGTTGGAGAAGGTGCCCAGGTACCGCTTCGTGTAGGGATACAGGCCGCCCTCCAGGAGCTTGGTGATCACGGTGCGCTTGGTCTTCAGGCTGCGGGCGGCAATGTCCATCAGCCGGTCCAGCTGCTTGTAGAAATCCTTCTCGTCGCTGCTCTCATAGGCCAGCCGGGGCAGGTTGATGGTCACCACGCCGATGGAGCCGGTGGATTCGCCGCTGCCGAAGAAGCCGCCGCTCTTTTTCCGGAGCTCCCGCAGGTCCAGCCGCAGCCGGCAGCACATGCTGCGCACGTCGCTGGGCTCCATGTCGCTGTTGATGTAGTTGCTGAAATAGGGGGTGCCGTACTTGGCGGTCATCTCGAAGAGGAGCTTGTTGTTCTCCGTCTCGCTCCAGTCAAAGTTCCGGGTGATGGAATAGGTGGGAATGGGATACTGGAATCCGCGGCCGTTGGCGTCGCCTTCGATCATGATCTCGATGAAGGCCTTGTTCACCATGTCCATTTCCTTCTGGCAGTCGCCGTAGGTGAAATCCAGCTCCTTGCCGCCTACGATGGCGGGCAGGTTCTTCAGGTCGTTGGGGCACACCCAGTCCAGGGTGATGTTGGAGAAGGGCGCCTGGGTTCCCCAGCGGCTGGGGGTGTTCACGCCGTAGATGAAGCTCTGGATGCACTGCTTGACTTCCTTCTGGCTCAGGTTGTCCACCTTCACGAAGGGAGCCAGGTAGGTATCAAAGCTGGAGAAGGCCTGGGCGCCGGCCCATTCGTTCTGCATGATGCCCAGGAAGTTGACCATCTGGTTGCACAGGGTGGACAGGTGGCCCGCCGGGGAGCTGGTGATCTTTCCGGGAACGCCGCCGAGGCCTTCCTTGATCAGCTGCTTCAGGCTCCAGCCCGCGCAGTAGCCCGTGAGCATGCTCAGGTCGTGGATGTGGATGGCGGCGCTGCGATGCGCTTCGGCGATCTCGTTGTCATAGATTTCGCTCAGCCAGTAGTTGGCGGTGATGGCGCCGGAGTTGGACAGGATGAGGCCGCCCACGGAGTAGGTCACCGTGGAGTTCTCCTTCACGCGCCAGTCGTTGATGCGCAGGTAATTGTCCACCAGGTCTTTATAGTTCAGGAGGGCGGAATTGACGTTGCGGACTTTCTCCCGCTGTTTGCGGTAGAGGATATAGGCCTTGGCCACATCGGCATAGCCGGCTTCGGACAGCACCTTTTCGACGCAGTCCTGGATACCTTCCACGGTGATTTTGTTGTCCCGGATCAGGGGCTCGTATTCCGCGGTGACCCGCAGGGCCAGCATATCGATGACGCTGGGATGATACTGCTTCCCCAGCGCCTCGAAGGCCTTGGTGATGGCGTTGGTGATTTTGCTGATTTCAAACTCTGTGACTTTCCCGTCACGCTTGACTACCTGATACATGATTTTCCGCTCCCCGTTTATACTTTTTAAGATGTGCGCAGAAAGAAAACCGCTTTCTGCGTGCCGGACAAATATACCACGCGGAAGGCGGTCAAGTCAATATGTTGTTAATGAAAAAACAAGATTTACACTATATATAGTGTCATGAATGCCGGATACAGGATTCGGCCCCTTATTCCTGGCCCCGGAGTTCCGCGGCGGGAACATACTCCCGGGCGATGGCCAGGTACTCCCGCATCTTCCCTTCCCCGGGGGCGTGGAAGCCCCCGAAGGCCACCGTATCCCGGTCCGTAAACTGCTGCAGGAAATACCGCTTCGCCCCCCGGATCCACTCCCCGATTCCCCGGAAGCTTTCCGCGTCGTGGAGCTCGTCCACGGTGGTGGTGCGGAACTCATAGTCCGTTTTCCCCTCCATCAGGAGGGAAACGCTCTCCCGCACCGGCCCCAGGTCCATTTCCTCCAGCCCGCAGGTGGCCGCGTAGCGCCCCGGATCGTTTTTGATATCCATGGCCACGTACTCCGCCAGGCCCCTGTCCAGCACCTGCCGCAGGGCCTCCGGATGGGTTCCGTTGGTATCCAGCTTCAGGGGATACCCCAGCTCCCGGATCCGCTCCGCCAGGCGGATCATCTCCCCGCCCCGCAGCAGCGGCTCCCCGCCGGTAACGGCCACGCCGTCCAGCAGGCCCTTCCGCTTTTTCAGGAAGGCCATCAGCTCCTCCTCGTCCATCACCGCCGGCGCCGTTCCGTCGATCAGCTCCGCGTTGTGGCAGAAGGGGCAGCGCAGGTCGCAACCCCCCAGGAACACCGTGCAGGCCACCTTTCCCGGGAAATCCAGCAGGGTCATTTTCTGCAGTCCGTGTATTTTCATCCGCCAGCGCTTCCTCTTTCCTTATTTCTTTCCTTTTTACTTTAACGGTCCGGGGCTTGCCCGTCAACCCCTGTCTGATGTATAGTACATACCATACCGAAACCTGCTGTTTTTCGGGGAATACCGGCGGAAAGGAGGGAATCCCGTGAACAGCTTTTCCGTGACCTTCGGCAATGTCCTGCTGACACTGCTCTACCTTCTTCCCGGCTTCCTGCTGCAGAAGAGCGGAAAGGTCCGGGCAGAGCACCTGAGCAGCGTCAGCGCCATCCTGCTGTACATCTGCGGGCCCTGCATGTTCCTCAATGCCCTGACCGCCCTGGATCCCTCTCCGTACTTTTCCGGGCAGATGCTCCTGTTCCTGCTGGTTTCCTTTTTGGCGGAGCTGCTGCTCCTGCTGGCGCTGACCGCCCTTTCCGGCAAACGCCGGAAGGAATTCCGCTTCCGGATGCTGGCCCTGGCCAGCGTTTCCGGCAACACGGGCTTCTTCGGCCTGCCCATCGTAAACGCCCTTTTCCCGGGCGTGCCGGAGGCAGCGGCCTTCTCCTGCATGTTCTGCGTCTCCCTGAATATCCTGGCCTGGACCGTCGGGGTCTTCACCCTCACCGGGGACCGGAAATACATCTCCTTCCGGGCCGCTTTCCTGAACCCGACGGTGATATCGGTGCTCATCGGGTTCGTCCTGTACCTTGCCCACGCGAAATCCTGGCTGCCGGAGCTGCTGCAGGGCGGCATCCGGTCCGTGGGGGGCATGTCCACCCCGCTGTGCCTGTTCATCCTGGGGATCCGCCTGGCCACCATGGACCTGAAGGGGCTCTTCACCCAGCCCTTCGTCTACCTGATTGCCGGGGCCAAGATGGTCGTCTTTCCCCTGTTCTGCTACGCCCTTGTGGTCTTCCTGCCCCTGAGCCCGGTTTTCAAAGCCTCCATGCTGATCCTGGGGGCCACCCCCTGCGCCAGCGTCCTTTTGAACCTGGCGGAAATGCACGGAAGCGGCCAGTCCCTGGCCGCCAACTGCGCCCTGCTGTCCACGCTGCTCAGCGTGGTCACCATTCCCCTCATGAGCCTGCTGATGGTCACTTTTCAAGGTTAGTTCCGGTTTTGCGTCAGTAAGTTCCGGAAGTTGCTGACGCCATAAAAATCAAGGTAATGGAGGCGATACACAAGCATCAGAGATGGTATTTCAGGTGGAAAAGAGTGTCCAAAACGGATATAATCATGCCGCAGCAGGCGAAAGAAGGGTACAGCAAACAAGCGAGTGAAACCTGAAAAGGAATGCTTTTCAAAGTAAATTCCGCCCGCTGAAATAAGTTGTACTGCGCTGCATCTCGGAATCAGAACAGATATCGTTTATTTGGTCAAAGTGTCGTTTTCAATGAGGAATCGACCGGAGAGATCCCACTTCCAGGGAACTTCGAATTCCCAGGAATCCCAAGGGCCATGGGAAACACCGTAACGAATTCTCAACGCCTTGAGATAATTCATAGGCGACGAATCAGAATTCAGGTAATCCCAGGGATTGGATTCAATGTCGTGTCCATCCTTTACCCAACTGTGCAGGCGAGCGCGTTCAAACCGGGTCATCGGGATATCTTCTTCCATCTCGTGCATTCCTTCCAGATTGGCGAGATAGTCTTCAGACCCTTTAGCATATCTCATTCCGAGACCTCCTTCCTGAACACGGATTTGTTCAGTGTCACCTGCTGTGCTGGGATGGTGACGCATCCCAGCAATTTCAGCAGATCATCTCCGTAGAGGAATCGAAATACATCATAAGGGCACTTGTTACCGAGGCTGACCCGACTGTAAGAATTGATATGGTTCATCATCAGGGTGATATCATCCTGGGTGTATTGGCCCATATCAGTTCCTTTGGGAATAAAACAGCGGATAAATTCATGGTTTCTTTCGGCCGACCCTTTCTGGTAGGGTGCCTGGGGATCGCAGTAGAAGATATGGGTTCTCTGTTTTCCGTCCGACGTAAATTCAATATGCGCCGGATTAGAGAACTCGCTGCCGTTGTCCGCAAGGCAGAGCCTGAAAATATTGCTGAAACGGTTATGCCCCAGAGACTGATACAGGAAATCAAACACATCTTCCACTGATTTAGCGTCATTGCTGTCCCTCAGGAAAGCCAGCATCATTTCACAATTGACGAAATGGACTGTAAGGAGAACCTTGCCGCCTTTCTTGCCAAGGACAGAATCCAGCTGGGTTACCGGGGTATCAGGATTCTCATCCATAAAGCGCTGGAAACATCCGTAATCCCTTCCGACCCGACAGGAACGATCCACCTTGAATGCTGACTTCTTTCTTTTTCTGGTCTTGAAACGAACCTTTCTGGGAAGATCCAGGTTTCTTGCAGCAATCAATCCGGAATCAACCAGACGGTAAATGGTAGCCTCGCTGACCATGAGCGTATCCCGGTTATGTACACTGATATGGTGAGGAGACTGTCCTTGTCGGATAAGCGGTGAAACCTTTGCGTCCAGCTCCTTCAGTTCTTCTTCGGTGAATCCAATCCCGGAGCGGGCTTCCGACAGAAGTGTTTTGTATTCCTGTTGAGCGACAGAAGCCCGATACAGCTTCTTCTCGAAATTGCATTCGGTCATAAAGCCGCAGCCATTGCAGACATGAGCAGTCTTTTTCCGGCGGGCGCATATCATTGGCTCGAAGTCCGGACAATGCTGGTTGCAACCGATACAGTTCCGGCAGAAAGTGTGCCGCTTCGGGGCTCCGCAGGGAGTGCAAAGCCCTGCCTTCTTACACTCGAACTGGTGCTTGCAGTTGTTGTAATTTCTACCGTTAAGAGCGCTCTTCCGCCATGAAATGGTATGTGCTTTGACTTCCTTGGATATAGTGGTTGGGTCTTTACCGAGCGCATTGGCGATACTGACGTAGCTCATCTTGTGATTCAGGGAATCCTCGATGAACTTGCGATCCTCAGCAGTCAGGTGTTTATTCTTTTCCATTCTCGGTACCTCCTTAAACCCGAGACACAGCAGGAAAAGAATAGCATAAAGGAAGCTGTGGAAAGCGTGGAAAAGGGCCGTAGACTTTTCCGCCCTTACCACAGCCGGGCGACGGCGGCGACGACGGTGGAGACGGGCCGCTTCGCGGTATTATTGTTGTTATTCAGAGTGAATTCCGGACGCTGTTTTTCAAAGTAACTTCAGCTCTCAAACCGGAATTTACTTTGAAAATTGAGGTGAGCCTGCTGATCTGCTGACACACGCGGGAAACCTGCGTATATATAGCTGAAAGGAAGGTGTTCCCCCTTTATGAAAAAAATGCTGTCCCTGCTCCTGGCCCTGGTGTGCCTCTGCCTGCCCCTGATGGCCGCGGCGGAGGAGCCCATTACCATCGACAATATCCGCAGCCTGGTGGTCGGCGTGGACGACCCGGTGGAGGTGAAGCCCGGCCTCACGCGGCCCATCATCAATTTTGACAACGCCGCCACCACTCCCGCCCTGCGCCCCGTGGTGGACGAGGTCAACGCCAAGCTGCTGACCTACGGCTCCATCGGCCGCGGGTTCTCGGCCAAGTCCAACATTTCCACCGAGATTTACGAGAAAACCCGGGATAAGGTGCTTCATTTCACCGGCGCCAGTCCGGACAAGTATACCGTCTTCTATGTCAACAACACCACCGACGGCCTGAACAAGCTGGCCTCCGCCCTGATTACGTCCAAGGAAGACACCGTGCTGTGCACCCGCATGGAGCACCACGCCAACGACCTGTCCTGGCGGGAGCGCTGCAACGTCATCTACGCCGAGATCGCCAGGGACGGGCGCATCGACTACGATGAAATCGAGAAGAAGCTGAAGGAGAACAAGGTGAAGCTGGTGGCCGTCACCGCCGCCTCCAACGTTACCGGCTACGTGACGGATGTCCACCGGGTGGCGAAGCTGGCCCACCGGTATGGCGCTCAGATCGTTGTGGACGGTGCCCAGATCGTGGCCCACCGCGCCTTCTCCATGAAGGGGGCCACCCCGGAGGAGGATATCGACTTCTTCGTCTTCTCCGCCCACAAGATGTACTCCCCCTTCGGCGGCGGCGCCGTGGTAGGCCTCACCGAGGAGCTGGACAAGCATATGCCCGCCTTCTACGGCGGCGGCATGATCAAGATCGTGGCGGACAACTGGGTCACCTGGGCCTCCGCCCCGAAGCTCTATGAAGCCGGCTCCCCCAACTATCCCGGCGTCGTGGGTCTGGGCAAGGCCATCGAGATCCTGGAGCAGGTAGGCTTTGACGCCATCTCCGCCCACGAGCAGGCGCTGATCCGCCGGCTGATGGACGGCCTGAAGAAAATGGACAACATCGTTATCTACGGCGACAGCGAGAACATTTCCGACCGGGTGGGCGTCGTCACCTTC
Source organism: uncultured Clostridia bacterium (assembly GCA_946187775.1). Taxonomy (GTDB): domain Bacteria; phylum Bacillota; class Clostridia; order Christensenellales; family Aristaeellaceae; genus Aristaeella. Next base: position 23,903 of record CAMHSI010000018.1, on the reverse strand, counting down.
AATTTCAACGACGCCAACTCCCTGCTGGTGGCGCAGCGGATTGCCAACCAGGGCGGGGCCACCCGCCGGGGCGCCTTCTGCGCCCATCCCTATGTCTGGCGCCTGATGAACATTCCGGACGACCAGCTGGAATGGTATGTGGAATGCACCGACGGCAAAACCCCGGGCATGATCCGGGTCAGCTTCGGCATTTACAACACGGAGGCGGAAGTGGACGAGTTCCTCGGCATGGTGGCGGAGGCGGTGCGCTCCGTCCGGGCCAAAGAGGACTGGGACGATCTGTATGAGGACTTCTCCGAGTCCTACTGAGCCGGCAAAAGCACAGCAGCGGCCCGCGGATCATTTTCCGCGGGCCGTTTCCTTTTCCCCTGTTTCGTTTTCTCCCCGGATCAGCCGAAGCTTTTCCTCCCGACTCATCCGTTTCACATGCCACTCCCGGCTCAGGGCCTCGTGCCGGTCCTCATGGGCCTCCAGCCAGGCCAGCTCCACCGGCAGCCGGGACCGGGTGTACTTGGCGCCCTTCCCGCTGTTGTGGGCCTTAAGGCGGGCCTCCGGGTCCGTGGTCCAGCCGCAGTACAGGCTGCCGTCGGCGCAGCGGAGGAGATAGACGTAATTCATTCCGCCGCCTCCCCTTCCTCCGGAAGGCTGTCCCCCATGCTCAGCTGCTCCGGGGTTTTCCGATCCCCCCGGCAGTAGCCGATATACCAGCATTCATAGGGGCAGGTGCACTGCTCCCCGGGCTCGGCGGCAACCTCCTCCCGCTCCTTCTGCATCCGGTTCAGGTCCCAGATATGCTCGTTGACCCAGGGGGCGCAGGCCTTGGCCTCCTCGGTGATCTCCACCGGCACAAAGGGATTCCCTTCGTCCTCCCCGTGGGTAACGATAAAGATCCTGCCGATGCGGACCTTGCACCGGCTCATGATGTAGTACTGGAAGCCCGCGTCCCTGATAAACTGCTCCCGGACCTCCGGGGCGTTTTTTACTTCGTAGAAATCGTATCCCGTTTCCGTTTTCCGCAGGATATCCGCCGCGCAGTAATTGTTGTAGTAAAGGAAGGCCGCCTCGCAGATCACCGGGGTTCCCAGCTGCAGGTGCAGGGCGGTTTTCTCCGCCATTTTCTTCTTGTCCGGAATCCGGGTTCCCGGCCGGTACACCGTCATTTCCTCATAGGGACCGAACATCCCCATGGCCAGGTCCCCGAACTCGTTGCCCGCGTCCAGCCTGGCCCGAACCTCCGGAGGAATCACCCGCAGCCGCGGCTTGTGCTTGTCCAGCCACAGCATTTTCCGGCACTGCATTCCCCGCATGAAATCCGTCTTTGTGATGCCCATCCCTCTCCGACTCCTTTGCCGACCTCTCTCCCTTCATTTTACTCCCCGCTGTCAACTTTCCCCCGCTTCACCGCCGCCCCGATAAAGCCCAGAAACAGCGGGTGCGGCCTGTTGGGCCGGCTCCGGAACTCCGGATGGTACTGGACCCCGATGAAGAATTCCTCCCCGGGGATCTCCACCGTTTCCACCAGCCTCCCGTCCGGCGACAGTCCGGACAGGCACAGTCCGGCCTTTTCCAGCGCCTCCCGGTATTCATTGGCAAACTCATAGCGGTGGCGGTGCCGCTCGCCGATTTCCGCCTCCCCGTACAGCCGCCGGATCACCGTTCCCTCCTTCAGGACGCAGGGATACCTTCCCAGCCGCAGGGTGCCGCCCTTGCTGATCTCGTCGTTCTGCCCCGGCATGAAATCGATGACCCGGTGGGGGGATTTTTCGTCGAACTCCCGGGAGTTGGCCCCCTCAAGCCCCGCCCGGTTCCGGGCGTATTCGATCACCGCCACCTGCATTCCCAGGCAGATGCCGAAATACGGCAGGTGATGCTCCCGGGCGTACTTCGCCGCCAGGATCATTCCTTCGATGCCGCGGCCGCCGAACCCGCCGGGCACGATCACCCCCTGCAGGGGGGCGAGGATGCGAAGCGCGCTCTCCTCCGTCAGGGTCTCCGAGTCAATCCATTCAATCTCCACCTTCGCGTCCAGGGAGTAGCCCGCGTGGCGCAGGGCCTCCGCCACGGACAGGTAAGCGTCGTGCAGCTGCACATACTTCCCCACCAGGCCGATCTTCACCCGCCGGCTCTGGTGGCGCACCCGCTCCACCATCTCCCGCCATTCGCGCAGGTCCGGCTCCCCGGCCGCAATGCCCAGCTCCCGGCAGATGATCCCGGAGAGGTTCGCCTTCTCCAGCATCAGCGGCGCCTCGTACAGCACCGGCAGCGTCACGTTTTCAATGACGCAGTCCTCCTTCACGTTGCAGAAGTGGGAGATCTTCCGGAAGATGCTTTCGTCCGTAATCTTCTCGTCCGTCCGCAGCACGATGATGTTCGGGTTGATGCCCATGCCCTGCAGCTCCTTCACGGAGTGCTGGGTAGGCTTGGACTTGTGCTCCCCGCTGGCCTTCAGGTAGGGCACCAGCGTCACGTGCACATACAGGGCGTTTCCCCTTCCAACCTCCAGCCCCACCTGCCGGATGGCCTCGATGAAGGGCTGGCTTTCAATGTCGCCGATGGTTCCGCCGATCTCCGTGATCACCACATCCGCGTCGGTCTTTTCCCCCACCCGGTAGATAAAATGCCGGATTTCGTCGGTAATGTGCGGAATGGTCTGCACCGTGGAGCCCAGGTATCCCCCCTGCCGCTCCCGCTCAATCACCCGGGAGTATACCCTTCCGGTAGTCAGGTTGGAATACTTGTTCAGGTCCTCATCAATGAACCGCTCGTAGTGGCCCAGATCCAGGTCCGTTTCCGCCCCGTCCTCCGTCACATACACTTCGCCGTGCTGGTAGGGGCTCATGGTTCCCGGGTCCACGTTGATATACGGGTCCAGCTTCTGGGCCGCCACCTTCAGGCCCCGGGCCTTCAGCAGCCGGCCGATGGACGCGGCGGTGATGCCCTTTCCCAGGCCGGAAACCACGCCGCCGGTTACAAAAATATACTTCGTCATTTTCCTTCCCCCTGCTGCCTGCGCAGCTCCTTCAGCCATTCCTTCATCCTCCCGGCGGCCTCCGCCGTCTCCCCTGCCCGGCCGAAGGCGGACAGGCGGAAATACCCTTCCCCGCAGGGCCCGAAGCCCTCTCCCGGGGTGCCGATCACCTGGATCTCCCGCAGCATCCGGTCAAAGAAATCCCAGCTCTTCATTCCCTCCGGACACCGCATCCAGACATAGGGCGCGTTTTCCCCGCCCCAGTATTGCGTTCCTGCTTCCTCCAGGGCTTCCGTCATCACCCGGGCGTTGCGCTTGTAATAACGGATGTTTTCCATCACCTGGCGCTGACCCTCCGGGGTGAACACCGCCGCTCCACCCCGCTGCAGGATGCAGGAAACCCCGTTGGTCTTCGTGGTCCTGTTCCTGACCCACATGGCGTTCAGGTTCATGCCGCCCCGCTCCAGCTCCTTCGGAATCACGGTATACCCCAGCCGGGTTCCCGTGAACCCGGCAGTCTTGGACAGGGAGCAGATCTCGATGGCGCAGGTCCGTGCCCCCTCTATCTCAAAGATGCTGTGGGGCAGGTCCGATTCAATGAAGGCCTCGTAGGCCGCGTCAAAGAGGATCACCGCCCCCCGGGCGTTGGCGTAGTCCACCCACTGCTTCAGCTTTTCCCGGGAATAGACGGCCCCGGTGGGATTGTTCGGCGAGCACAGGTAGATCAGGTCCGCGTCCGGCTTCCCCTCCGGCGTGGGCAGGAAGCCGTTTTCCGGCCCGGCGGCCAGGCGCACGATCCGCCGCCCCGCCATGATGCTGGCGTCCAGGTAGGCGGGATAGGCCGGCTCCATGATGCAGGCCGCGGAGGAAGCCTCAAACAGGTCCAGGATATCCCCCAGCTCGTCGCTGGCCCCGCTGGAAACAAAGACCTCCTCCGGCTCCAGGGCGATCCCCCGCCCGGCGTAATGGGCACTCACCGCCTCCCGGAAGAAGGGCAGGCCGCATTCCGGGGTATACCCCTGGAACCGCTCCGGGTTCCCTTGGTCCTCCGCCGCCTGCCGCAGGGCCGAAACCGCCGCCTCGCACAGGGGCAGCGATACATCGCCGATCCCCAGCCGATACAGCTTCACCCCCGGGTGTTCCGCCTGCCAGGCCTTCACCTTCTTTGAAATATTGTAGAAAAGGTAGGATTCCTTCAGCTTTCCGTAGTTCCGGTTTACCTGGATCATGATCCCCGTTCCTCCTTCTCCTTTTTCACTCCACCGTTACGCTCTTGGCCAGGTTCCGGGGCTTGTCCACATCCAGTCCCCGGTTCACGCTGGTGTAGTAGGCCAGCAGCTGCAGCGGAACGATGGCCACGGAAATCATGAAATGCTCATCCGTCTTCGGCACGTAGACCGTGAAGTTCACCGAGTCCTCCACGGAGAAATTCCCGTTGGCCGTCAGCCCCATGAGAAAAGCCCCCCGGCTCCTGCATTCCATCATATTGGACAGGGTTTTCTCATACAGGCCCGACTGGGTCAGCATCCCCACCACCAGGGTATTGTTCTCAATCAGGGAAATGGTCCCGTGCTTCAGCTCCCCGGCGGCGTAGGCTTCGGAATGGATGTAGCTGATCTCCTTCATCTTCAGGCTGCCCTCCAGGGAAATGGCGTAATCCAGCCCCCGGCCGATGAAGAAGATGTCCTTGGCGTTGGAAATCTTGGTGGAAAACCACTGGAGCCGCTCCTTCTCCTCCAGCACCCTCCGGATCTTGTCCGGCAGGGTCAGCAGCTCCGCCACCAGGGCGTCGTGCCGCTCCTCCGTAATCGTCCCCCGGGCCAGGGCCGTCCGGATGGCCAGGGCGTAGACCGCTGCCAGCTGGGCGCTGTAGGCCTTGGTGGTGGCCACGGCGATCTCCGGCCCCGCCATGGTGTACAGCACATGGTCCGCCTCCCGGGCAATGGAGGAACCGATCACGTTCACGATCCCCAGGGTCTCGGCTCCCCGCTCCTTCGCCACCCGCAGGGCCGCCAGGCTGTCCGCCGTTTCGCCGGACTGGGAAATCACGATCACCAGCGTATCTTTTCCCAGGGGCAGGGTCCTGTAGCGGAACTCGGAGGCCAGCTCCACCCGCACCGGAATCCCGGCCAGGTCCTCCAGCACATACTGGGCAGCCACCCCCACATGCCACGCGGACCCGCAGGCCGCGATGTCAATCTGGGCATAGCGCTTCAGGTCCCCGTCCCCAAGGCCCGTTTCCTGAAGATCCACCTTTCCGTCCTTCACCAGGGTCCGCAGGGTGTCCCGCACCGCCTCGGGCTGCTCGTGGATCTCCTTGAGCATGAAGTGCTCGTATCCGCCCTTTTCGGCGGCGGCCGCGTCCCAGGTAATCTCCGTCAGGGGCAGGCTCACCTCGTCCCCGTTCAGGTCAAAGAACGTCACCTTTCCCGGAGCCGCCCTTGCCACCTGCAGGTTATCGATGTAATAAACCTGCCGGGTGTACTTCAGGATCGCCGGAACGTCGGAGGCCAGGAAGGTTTCGTCCTCCCCCGTTCCGATGATCAGCGGCGAATCCTTCCGCGCCGCGAAGATCTCCCCGGGATAGTCCCGGAACATGAGGGCCAGGGCATAGCTGCCCCGCACCCGGACCATGGTCCGGGTGATGGCGTCAACCGGGCCGATCTTGTATTTTTTATAGTAGTAGTCCACCAGCTTCACCACGATCTCCGTGTCCGTTTCGCTGTAGAAGCTGTATCCGTTGCGCTGCAGCTTTTCCCGCAGCTCGGTGTAGTTTTCGATGATGCCGTTGTGCACCCCCACCACGTCCGACTCCACCGCGCCGCTGCCGCTGCGCAGGCAGTTTCCCGACACGTGGGGATGGGCGTTGACGATGCTGGGATCCCCGTGGGTAGCCCACCGGGTGTGCCCGATGCCGCAGCAGCCCGGCAGCGTCCGGCCCCGGTCCGTCTTGTCCGCCAGGTGGTACAGCTTGCCGGTGGCCTTCACCACCTCCGCCAGCTCCGTGCCGTTGCGCACCGCCAGCCCCGCGGAGTCATACCCCCGGTATTCCAGCCGCTCCAGGCTCTCCAGCAGGATCGGCGCCGCCTGTTTTCTTCCCGTATATCCGACAATTCCGCACATGGCTCCCTTGCCTCCCGTCCAGAAAAAAGGGGCAAAGGGTTCCTTCCGAGGACCCCCTTGCCCTGTTCCCGGATATCATATCGGATTCCGGGTTCATTGTCAATACATTATAATACATTAATACAATTCATGAACAGTTTCCCTTACTCGTCGGACTGAAGGGCGTCGAAGCCCTCCTCCCCCGTCCGGACCCGGACCACGTTCTCCACCTCCGTGACGAAGATCTTCCCGTCGCCGATATGCCCGGTGTGCAGGACGCTCCGCGCCGTATCGATCACTTCCCGCACCGGCACGCTGCTCACCACAATATCCACCTGCACCTTCGGCAGCAGCGTCACCTCCACCGGCGTTCCGCGGTAGTACTCGGGCTTGCCCTTCTGGGCGCCGTAGCCCATGACGTTGGTCACCGTCATCCCCGTGATCCCGATGCCGTTCATGGCCTTCTGCAGCTTTTCCAGGCTGCCCGGGCGGCAGATGATCTGCACCCGGGAGTAAACCGGAACCCCGGGGGCCTTTCCGGCCTTCCCGCTCCCGGCGGAATGCGGCACTTCCCCTGTCCCCGCGGGGGCCGGAGCCGGCGCCGCCGCGGGCGCTTCGTCCGGGATCGCGCCGGCCGCCCCGGTTCCTTCCTCCGGCAGCATCGCGTATCCTGCATAGGCCGTGGGCAGCCCGTGCTCCGAGCGGTCCAGGCCCAGGATCTCGTCCGCAGCGTCCGCCCGCAGGCCGATGGCCTTTTTGATCAGCAGGAAGACGATGGTGATCACAACGCCGGTCCATGCCGCCGCGGCAAGCACCCCCGCCGCCTGTACCCCCAGGAATTTCAGTCCCCCGCCGTAAAACAGCCCCTTCATGGTGCTCCTGCCGGTGGCGAAGAGGCCCGTCATCAGCGTGCCCGCCGCTCCGCAGACCCCATGGACGGAAATCGCGCCCACCGGGTCATCGATCTTCACCACCCGGTCGAAGAATCCCACCGACACCGTCACCAGGATGCCGCAGACGATGCCGATCACCGCTGCCCCGAAGGGATCCACCGCGTCGCACCCCGCCGTGATGCCCACCAGGCCGGCCAGGGCCGCGTTGAAGGTCATGGAAACATCCGGCTTGCCGTAGCGGATCCAGGTAAGGGCCATGGTGGTGACCGTTGCCAGGGCCGCCGCCAGGTTCGTGTTGAAGAACACCAGTCCTGCGGAGGTGATCAGCTCGTCGCTGTCCATGCCCACCGTGGAGGCGCCGTTGAATCCGAACCAGCAGAACCAAAGGATAAACACCCCCAGCGCCGCCAGGCTCAGGTTGTGCCCCAGGATCGCCCGGGGCTTTCCGTCGGGACCGTACTTCCCGATCCGGGGCCCGAGAATCTTCGCGCCGATCAGGGCGCACACCCCGCCTACCATATGCACCGCCGTGGATCCGGCAAAGTCATGGAATCCCATTTCCGCCAGCCAGCCGCCGCCCCAGATCCAGTGGCCGCTCACCGGATAGATGAAAAGGGAGATGGCCGCGGAGTAAATGCAGTAGGCAGAGAACCGGGTCCGCTCCGCCATGGCGCCGGATACGATGGTCGCCGAGGTGGCGCAGAACACCGTCTGGAAGATGGCAAAGGCCCACAGCGGCACCCCTTCCGGCAGCACCGCGCCGTATTCCTTCATGATGAAGGGATCAATCCATCCGAAAAGCGCCGTGCCCGATCCGAACATGATCCCGAAGCCCGCCAGCCAGTACAGCGGCGTGCCGATGCAAAAGTCCATCAGGTTCTTCATCAGGATATTGCCCGTGTTCTTCGCCCGGGTAAATCCGGCTTCACACATGGCAAATCCCGCCTGCATGAAGAAAACCAGTGCCGCGCCCAGCAGCACCCATACCGTGTTTGCCGCAGAGTACATCATTCCGCTCACTTCCGTTTCCGTAATAATGAAAAGAGGCGCCGGGGGTTCAACGCACCCTCGCGCCTCTTTATGCGGCGGATTGTATACTGCATTCATTCTCCTGTCAAGGGGTTATCCGCCAAATACATTTGAAAAACATTCCCCGCCTTCTCCCCGCAGGAAGGCGTCCGCCTCCCGCGCGGCGGCGCGGCCGTCCGCCAGGGCCCGTACCACAAGGGACTGGCCGTTTCGCATGTCCCCGGCGCTGAACAGTTTTTTCCCGATCCGGTGGCTTCCGTCCCCGGGGAGGAGCCTGCCCCGTCCGTCCGGCTGCAGGGAAAAGCTCCGCAGCGTCCCCTCGTCGCAGCCGATAAAACCCGCGGCAATCAGCAGCAGCCCGCAGGGCACCGTCCGCTCCGTTCCCGCAGCAGGCTCCATGTGCCCCTCCGTGCTCCGCGTGAGTCTCACGGTTTCCACCGCCTCCAGGCGGTTCCCTTTCCCGGTCAGCAGCCGCTTCACCGTCGTCCGGTAAATCCGGGGATCCTGCCCCTGCACCGCTGCCGCCTCCAGCTGTCCGTAGTCGGTCCGCAGGATCCGTGGCCATTCCGGCCAGGGGTTTCCCGCCCCGCGGCGTTCCGGCAGGGCAGGCATCATCTCCAGCTGGGTCACCGATGCGCAGCCCTGCCGCAGCACCGTGCCCACGCAGTCGTTTCCCGTGTCCCCGCCGCCGACAACGATCACATCCTTCCCCCTGGCCAGGGAGCAGCTTCCCCATTCCAGCAGGGTCCGGGTGGTTTCCGCCAGGAAATCCACGGCAAAGCGCACACCCTCCGCGTCCGCGTTTTCCACGGCCAGCGGCCGGGGCTTCCGCGCCCCGCCGCACAGGATCACCGCGTCGTATTCCTCCAGCAGCTCCGCCCCGGCCTCCGTGCCGAGCCGGAAGGAAACCCCTTCCGCCTCCATCAGGCGGATCCGCCGCGCCAGCACGTCCTTGGGCAGCTTCATGTTCGGAATGCCGTACATCAGGAGCCCCCCGGGCCGGTCCGCCCGCTCGTACACCGTCACCGAGTGCCCCAGCCGGTTCAGCAGGTCCGCCGCCGCCAGGCCCGAAGGCCCGCTGCCGGCCACCGCCGCCTTCTTTCCGCTCCTCACCCTGGGAATCCGGGGCTTCATCCAGCCCTCCGCGAACCCTTTTTCAATCAGGTACAGCTCGTTGTCGCGGTTCGTCACGGATGCTTCCTCCAGGTTGCAGGCCTTCTCGCAAAGCGCCGGGCATACCCGTCCCGTAAACTCCGGGAATGGGGCCGTCTCCAGCAGCCGCGCCAGCGCCTCCCGCTCCTCTCCCCGGTACAGCAGGTCATTCCATTCCGGAATCAGGTTATGCAGCGGGCATCCGAAGTCCGACTGGCAGAAGGGCACGCCGCAGTCCATGCAGCGGGCAGCCTGGCAGCGCCGTTCCTTCTCCGGCAGCGCCCGGTGCAGGTCCCGATAGTCCGAGAGGCGCTCCGCCGCTTCCCGCAGCGGGTTTTCCCTCCGGCCGTATTCCATGAATCCCGTCGCCTTGCCCATTACGCCTCTCCTCCCTTCATCCGGGCCCGGTATTCATCGGATACCACCGTCCGGAATTTCGGCAGGTACTCCGCCAGGTTGTCCAGGATCTCCCGGGCCTTCTTCGATCCGGTGGCCTCCGCGTGCATCCGCAGCAGCCCTTCCAGCTCCCCGGCCTCTTCCTTCCCGACGGGATAGGTTTTCACGTGGTCCCTGTTCAGCTTTTCCTCCAGGGTTCCGTCCTCGTCCAGCACCCAGGCGACGCCGCCGCTCATGCCCGCCGCGAAGTTGTCCCCCACGGGGCCCAGGATTGCTGCCCGGCCGCCGGTCATGTATTCACATCCGTGGTCTCCCACGCCCTCCGCCACAGCCCAGGCGCCGGAATTGCGCACCGCGAAGCGCTCCCCGGTCCTTCCGGCAATGAAGGCGTATCCTCCCGTGGCGCCGTAAAGCGCCACGTTGCCGATGAGCGTATCCTCCTGCCGCCAGGCGCCGTCCGCCGGCGGGCATACCGCCAGGGTTCCGCCGGACAGGCCCTTGCCCAGGTAGTCGTTGGCCACCCCGCAGAGGGTGACGGCCTGGCCCGCAGGCAGGAACGCCCCGAAGGACTGGCCGCCGCAGCCCAGGGCCCGGACGGTCCGCTTTCCCCGGAGCATGGTCCCGAAGGCCCGGTCTGTGGTCATCAGCTGCACCTGGTCCCCCAGCAGCCGCGCGTCGGTCCTCTCCCCCAGGCGGAAGTCATGCTTCGCTTCCGGCCGGAAATGGATATTCCGGGCAAAGCCGATCAGGTCGGACAGGTCCATGGCCGCGTCTTCCTTCATCTTCAGCAGGTCGCTGCGGCCCACCAGCTCGTCCACGGTCCGGGCGCCCAGCCGGGCCATGATCCCCCGCAGCTGTTCCGCCACGAACCGCATGAACCGCTCCACATATTCCGGCTTGCCGGCAAACTTCTTCCGCAGCTCCGGGTTCTGGGTGGCGATGCCAAAGGGGCAGGTGCCCAGGTGGCATACCCGCATCATCCGGCAGCCCAGGGTCACCAGGGGCGCCGTGGCAAAGCCGAACTCCTCCGCTCCCAGCAGCAGCGCCACCGCCACATCCCGGCCGCTCATCAGCTTTCCGTCTGTCTCCAGGGTCACCTTTTCCCGCAGCCGGTTGCGGCACAGCACCTGGTGGGCTTCCGCCAGGCCGATTTCCCAGGGCAGTCCCGCGTGGTGCACGCTGCTCAGCGGCACTGCGCCGGTTCCGCCCTCCCCGCCGGAGATCAGGATACCGCCGGCGCCGGCCTTGGCCACGCCGCTGGCGATGGTTCCCACGCCAGTGGAGGACACCAGCTTCACCGTGATTTTCGCCTGCTCGTTGGCGCACTGCAGGTCATAGATCAATTCCGCCAGGTCCTCAATGGAATAGATGTCATGATGGGGCGGCGGGGAGATCAGGGAGATCCCCGGCGTGGAGCAGCGGGTCCGCGCCACGCTTTCCGTCACCTTCGCCCCGGGCAGGTGCCCGCCCTCGCCGGGCTTGGCTCCCTGGGCCATTTTGATCTGGATTTCCTTCGCGCTCAGCAGGTATTCCCGGGTGACGCCGAAGCGGCCGGAGGCCACCTGCTTGATGGCCGAGTTCAGCTCCGTGCCGAAGCGTTCCGGCAGCTCCCCGCCCTCGCCGCTGTTGGACCGGCCTCCCAGCCGGTTCATGGCCTTCGCCAGGCACTCGTGGGCCTCCTGCGAAATGGAGCCGTAGCTCATGGCCCCGGTGCGGAAGCGCTTCACGATGGATTCAACGCTTTCCACCTCCTCCGGGGGCACCGGAGTGCAGGCCTCGAAGCGGAAATCCAGCATGGACCGGATCGTCCGGGGGCCGTCCTTCTCCACCCGCTCCGCGTATCGGTCAAAAAGCTCCCGGCTGTCCGTCCATACCGCCTGCTGCAGCAGATGGATCGTCTCCGGCGAATACAGATGCTCCTCCGCGCCTTCGCCGCTGCGCAGCCGGTGAATGCCGACGGCAGGCAGGCCCTTTCCTTCCCGGTCGCCAAAGGCTTCCCGGTGGTGATAAAGCAGGTCCCCTTCCACCCGGTCCATCCCCGCGCCGCCCAGCACCGAAGGCGTGTTGGTAAAGTATTTATCCACAAAATCCCGGTCCAGCCCGACGGCCTCAAACAGCTGGGCGCTCTGGTACGCCTGCAGGGTGGAAACCCCCATCTTCGAGGCAATCTTCAGCACCCCCGCCGTCAGCGCCCGGTTGTACGCCTCCAGGGCCTCCGACTCCGTTCCGGGAAGCTGTCCCTTCGCCGCCATGTCCCGGAGGATGTCATGGGCCAGGTACGGGTTCACCGCCCGGGCGCCGAAGGCAACCAGCAGCGCCAGGTGGTGTACGTCCCGGGGTTCCCCGCTCTCCAGCACCACCGAAACCGCCGTCCGCTTCCGAATGCGGATCAGGTGCTGCTCCAGGGCGGATACCGCCAGCAGCGACGGGATGGCAGGATGCCCCGCGTCCACTCCCCGGTCCGAAAGGATCAGCACGTTGATCCTGTCCCTGCAGGCCCGGTCGCACTCGGCGAAAAGGCCGTCCAGCGCATCCTTCAGCCGCCGTCCCGCCGGGTACAGCAGGGAGACCGTCCGCACCGCGAAGGCGGGATGGTCCAGGGCCCGAATCCGCCGCAGCTCTCCTTCCGTCAGCACCGGGGAGGGAAGCTCCAGCACCCTGCAGTTGTCCGCCTCCCGGCTCAGCAGGTTTCCGTCGTCCCCGATGTACACGGAGCAGTCCGTCTTCACCGCTTCCCGCAGCGCGTCCATGGGCGGGTTGGTCACCTGGGCAAAGCGCTGCCGGAAGTAATCAAACAGCAGCGGCCGTGTTTTCGACAGCACCGCCAGGGGTTCGTCCGCCCCCATGGAAACAATGGGCTCCGCGCCGTTCGCCGCCATGGGCCGCAGGATCTCCTGCACGTCCTCCCGGGTATAATGGAAGGCCTTCTCCAGGGCCTCAAGCCGCTCCCCGGACAGGGGCTCCTCCCCTCCCGCAGCCTCGGGCAGGTCCTCCAGGCGGATCACCTGCTTCATCCATTCCGACCAAGGATACTCCCGGGCATAGCGCTCCTTGACCTCGTCGTTCCCTGCCAGGTGTCCCGTGGCCAGGTCCGCCTCCAGCACCTCGCCGGATTTCAGCTTCCAACGGCGCAGGATATGGGCGTTCTCCTCGAAGAGCACCCCCGCCTCCGAGGAAAGGATCAGCCGCCGGTCGTCCGTCAGCGCGCACCGCAGGGGCCGCAGGCCGTTGCGGTCCAGGGAGGCGCACACCCGCTCCCCGTCGGAGTACAGCACCGCCGCCGGCCCGTCCCAGGGCTCCATCATCGTGGCGTAGTACCGGTAAAGATCCCGCCACGGCGTCTCCCGCTGCACTCCCTGCCAGGGCTCCGGCATCAGCACCATCCCGGCCAGGGGCAGCGGAAATCCGTTCATGGCCAGGAACTCCATGGTATTGTCCAGCATCTGGCTGTCGCTGCCGCCCTCCGCCACCACCGGGAGCACCCGCCGCATTTCTGCGCCCATGACCTCCGAGCGCATGGTCTCCTCCCGGGCCTTCATCCGGTCATGGTTTCCCCGGATCGTGTTGATCTCCCCGTTGTGCAGCAGCATCCGGTGGGGATGCGCCTTGCTCCAGGAGGGGAAGGTGTTGGTGGAAAACCGGGAATGCACCATCGCCAGGGCGCTGGTATAGCGCGCGTCCTGCAGGTCGTCATAGAAGGAGCGCAGCTGGCCCACCAGCATCATGCCCTTGTAGACCACCGTCCGGCTCGACAGCGAGCAGATATAGGTTTCCGTATCCTGTTTTTCAAAGATCCTCCGGAGGATGTACAGCCTCCGGTCAAAGTCCAGCCCAGGGGCGGTGCCGTCGGGGCGGCGCAGGAAGCACTGCCGGATCCGCGGCATGGTGCTCCGGGCGCCGGCCCCCAGCTGTGCCGGGTGGCACGGCACATTCCGCCACCCCAGCACCTTCAGGCCCTCCGAAGACGCCAGCTGCTCAAAAATGCGGCACGCGTTTTCCGTGCCCACCCGGTCCTCCGGTAAAAAGAACATCCCCACGCCGTAGTCTCCCGGCCGGCTCAGGGGGATTCCCTCCTCCCGGGCCCAGGCGGCAAACAGGCTGTGGGGAAGCTGGGTCAGGATCCCCACCCCGTCTCCGGTGGTTCCCAGCGCGTCGCTGCCCGCCCGGTGCGCCAGGCGCTCCACAATGCAAAGCGCCTGGTCCACCGTGCGGTGGGTGGCCTTTCCGCTCAGGTCGGCCACGGCGCCGACGCCGCAGCTTTCATGTTCCGCTTCTTCATGGTAAAGGGGATACTGCCGGTCCCGCATAATCCTTCCGCCTCCCCCGGCCGGAATTATTTCTGGTTTTTCCGCAGGATGTCCGCGGCGTAATCCGCCATCCGGACCCCGTGGTTCATGGCGTATTTCTGCATCAGGTGATGTGCCTCCGGCTCCGTCAGGCCCAGCTGCCTCATCAGGATTCCCTTGGCCTGCTCCACAACCTGTCTTTCCGTGCCCATGCGCCTGGGCGCCCGCATGGAGTGCAGCTGGTTCAGCACCTCCAGCGCGCCGAGGACGGCGCCTCCCGACGTGGGTAACGCGAGCTTGAAGACCTCCTTTGATTCACAGTCATCCAGGATTTCCGGCCGGGCGATCAAAAGCACCTGCACCCGCTCGCCGTAGTCCCAGACCAGCTCGTCCGCCTTGCAGTCCGGCAGCCGCCCCAGCAGGATTACGATACAGTCTTCGCTTTCCGATATCGTCCTCCGGAGGACACTGCCGGATGCGCAGGAGCGGAACACGGAAAAACCGGAGGAGCTCAGCAGCCGTTCCAGCCGGCCGCGCCCGTCTTCCGACGCGCCGGCAATGATCATTCTTGCCACCGGGATGTCCTCCCTTCCGTTTTATCTCCGGGCCGCTCAGTACATAACGATGTAGCGGTCAATCTCCCACTGGCTCACATGGGTGCGGTAGGCGTCCCACTCCTTCATTTTTCCTTCCACATACTGGTTCAGCACGTGCTCACCCAGGGCGCCGCAGATCACCTCGTCCTCCTTCAGGCACTCCACCGCCTCCAGCAGGCTGCCCGGCAGGGATTGGATGCCCCGGGCCTCCCGGGTTGCCGCGTCCATGGCGAAGATGTTCTCTGTAATTTCCTCCGGCGGGGTCAGTCCCTTCCGGATGCCGTCCAGGCCCGCCGCCAGGCACACCGCCATGTTCAGGTAGGGATTGCAGCTGGGATCGGGGCAGCGCAGCTCCACCCGGGTGCCCATGCCCCTCGCCGCGGGAATCCGGATCAGCGCGCTGCGGTTGCTGGCGCTCCAGGCCAGGTAGCAGGGCGCCTCGTATCCGGGCACCAGCCGCTTGTAGCTGTTCACCAGCGGGTTGGTCACCGCCGCCATGCCCCGGATATGGGCCAGGATGCCGGCGATGAAGGAATAGGCTTCCCTGCTGAGCCCGCGCTTGTCGGAGGGATCCGCGAAGACGTTCTTCCCGTCCTTGAACAGGCTCATGTTGGTGTGCATGCCGCTGCCGTTGATGCCGAACACCGGCTTGGGCATGAAGGTGGCGTGGAGGCCGTTTTTCTGCGCCAGGGTTTTCACCGCCAGCTTGAAGGTCATGATATTGTCCGCCGAGGCCAGGGCGTCGGCGTATTTGAAGTCGATTTCGTGCTGGCCCTGGGCCACCTCGTGGTGGCTGGCCTCGATTTCAAAGCCCATCTGCTCCAGCGCCATGCAGATCTCCCGCCGGGTGCCCTCGCCGTGGTCCAGGGGCCCCAGGTCGAAGTATCCCGCCTCGTCGGAGGTGGTGGTGGTGGGCTTTCCCTTCTCGTCCGTCTGGAAGAGGAAGAATTCGCATTCCGGCCCGACGTTGAAGGAGTATCCCATCTCCGCCGCCTCCGCCAGCACTTTCTTCAGCACGCCCCGGGGATCGCCGGCAAAGGGGGTTCCGTCCGGGTTGTATACGTCGCAGATCAGCCGGGCCACCTTCCCGTGCTGCGGCCGCCAGGGCAGGATCGCAAAGGTATCCAGGTCGGGGTGGAGGTACTGGTCGCTTTCATTGATGCGGACGAAGCCTTCGATGGAGCTGCCGTCAATCATGATCTCGTTGTTGACCGCCTTTCCGATCTGGCTGGCCGTGATGGCAACATTCTTCAGCTGGCCGAAAATATCCGTAAACTGCATGCGGATGAATTCCACGTCGTCTTCCTGTACCATCCGGATGATGTCCTCTTTCGTGTACCTGCTCATAACCGATGCCTCCTTTATGATCAAAAAAACGGGCAAGTCAAGCCTTTAACCGGCTCCCTTGCCCTGTATGCGGGGATCATATCATCCCCTTTTTTCCCTGTCAAGCATCCGGATTGTTTTCCCTTTGTATTCGCCCGCCGATCCCCCCGCCCCCTCCTTGACATAAGTCCCGGGGAATGGTAACATTCCTGCCAACAAAGGCAAGGGAGCCTTTTCCGGCTTTCCCTCGCCTTTTTGTTTTTCCTTCATTTCTGCAAGCAGGAGGCGATCCCAATGTGTTCCATCTTCGGACTGACCAGCGCCAGGGTTCCCCGGGAGCTGATGGAAGAATGCTTCGGCCGCACCGTGTCCCGGGGCCCGGACATGAGCCGCCTGGAGGAGATCCCCGGGGGCGTCCTGGGCTTTCACCGGCTGGCCATCATGGGCCTGAATGAGCAGGGGATGCAGCCCTTCCGTCTCGGGAAGGACGCGGTGGTCTGCAACGGGGAGCTCTACGGCTTCCGCCCCCTGCGGGAGCGCCTCATGAAGCAGTATGCCTTCCGGGGGGAATCGGACTGTGAAATTCTCCTCCCCCTGTATCATGAGTACGGGATTGAGATGTTCAAGACCCTGGATGCCGAGTTTGCCCTGATCCTCTGGGACGGGGAGCAGGAAAAGCTCATCGCCGCCCGGGATCCCGTGGGGATCCGCCCCCTGTATTACGGGAGGCTTCCGGACGGGGAATGGGCCTTCGCCAGTGAGCCGAAGAACCTGACGGGCCTCTGCGCGGAAATCCTGCCCTTCCCGCCCGGGCATTACTGGATCGACGGGGAATTCCACGCCTATGCCGATCCCTCCCATGTGGACCGCTTCATCATGGAGGATGAGGATACGGTCTGCCGGGAGCTGAACCGGCTCCTGACCGAGGGAGTGAAAAAGCGGCTGGACGCGGACGCCCCCATCGGCTTCCTGCTCTCCGGCGGGCTGGATTCCTCCCTGGTCTGCGCCATTGCCCAGCGGCTCCTCCCCCATCCCATCCGCACCTTTGCCATCGGCATGGACCTGGACGCCATCGACCTGAAATACGCCCGCATGGTTGCGGAACACATCGGCTCGGACCATACGGAGGTCATCATCTCCGAAAAGGATGTGCTGGAAGCCCTGCCCGCCGTGGTGGAGCTCCTGGGTACCTGGGACATCACCACCGTCCGGGCTTCCATCGGCATGTACCTGGTCTGCAAATGGATCCATGAGCATACGGATGTGCGGGTCCTGCTCACCGGCGAAATCTCCGATGAGCTTTTCGGCTACAAGTACACCGACTTTGCTCCCTCCGCCGCCGCCTTCCAGGAGGAGGCGGAAAAGCGGATCCGGGAGATCCATGCCTACGACGTGCTCCGGGCGGACCGCTGCATTTCCGTCAACTCCCTGGAGGCCCGCGTGCCCTTCGGGGACCTGGCCTTTGTCCACTATGCCATGAAGATCGATCCCGAGCTGAAGATGAACCGCCGCAACATGGGCAAGTATCTGCTCCGCAAGGCCTTCGCCGGGGAAGGGCTCCTGCCGGAGAAGATCCTCTGGCGCCAGAAGGCCGCCTTCTCCGACGCCGTGGGCCATTCCATGGTGGACGACCTGAAAGCCCTGGCGGAAAGAACCTATACCGACAAGGAATTTGCCGAAAAATCGGCGAAATATGATTACTGCCCTCCTTTCACCAAGGAGAGCCTGCTGTATCGGGAGCTTTTCGAGGGATTCTATCCGGGCCAGGCCCGCATGATCCCCGGCTTCTGGATGCCGAATAAAACCTGGCCCGGCTGCGATGTGGACGATCCCTCCGCCCGCGTCCTGTCCAACTACGGTGCCAGCGCTGAGTAATCAAAAGTGAGAAGGAAAACAGTCATGTCTGATAACCAGAAAATCCTGATCCTGGATTTCGGCGGCCAGTATACCCAGCTCATCGCCCGCCGGGTCCGCGAATGCCATGTCTATTCGGAAGTGGTCCCCTGGAACACTCCCCTTTCGGAGATCCTCGCCCGCCGTCCCCGGGGCATTATCCTCTCCGGCGGCCCATCCAGCGTTCATGACGAGGGCGCCCCGATGATTGACCCGGCCCTCTATGACGCGGGCATTCCGGTGCTGGGCATCTGCTACGGCATGCAGCTGACCGCCCTGCTGCTGGGCGGCCGGGTGGAAAAGGCCGTCCAGCGGGAGTACGGCCGGGTCACCGTCCGCATGAAGGAGCGGCAGGGCCTCCTCGGCGGCATGAAGGAATCCTCCGGCTGCTGGATGAGCCACACCTGGCAGGTCAGCGCCTGTCCGGAGGGCTTCCGCGTCATCGCCGAAACCGACAACTGCCCCATCGCCGCCATGATCCATGAGGAGAAGAAAATCTGCTGCGTCCAGTTCCATCCCGAGGTCACCCATACCGAGGAAGGCAGCATGCTCATCCGCAACTTCCTCTTCCGCTTCTGCGGCTGCACCGGGGACTGGACCATGAGCGCCTTTGCCGAAACCGCCATCCGGCAGATCCGGGAAACCGTCGGCGAAACCGGAACGGTTCTCCTCGCCCTCTCCGGCGGGGTGGATTCCTCCGTGGCCGCCGCCCTGATCTACCGGGCCATCGGCAGCCGCCTCACCTGCGTTTTTGTGGACCACGGCCTCCTGCGCAAGGGGGAAAGCGACCAGGTCTGCCACGTCTTCAGCCACCTGTTCCCGGTGCGCTTCATCCGCTCGGACGCCGCCGGCCGCTTCTTCGCGGACCTGAAGGGCGTCACCGAGCCGGAGGAGAAGCGGCACATCATCGGCCGCGACTTTATTGAGGTCTTCCGGGAGGAAGCGAAAAAGCTGGGCAAAATGGACTATTTCGCCCAGGGCACCATCTATCCCGATGTGATCGAAAGCGGCCAGGGGGCCAATGCTGCCGTCATCAAAAGCCACCACAACGTGGGCGGCCTGCCCAGGGAGCTCGGCTTTACGGAGCTGATCGAGCCCCTGCGCATGCTCTTCAAGGATGAGGTCCGCGCCCTGGGCGAAACCCTGGGCCTGCCCCGGGAGCTGGTCTGGCGCCAGCCCTTCCCGGGCCCCGGCCTGGCCATCCGGATCATCGGGGAAGTGACCCCGGAGAAGGCGGAAATTGTCCGGGACAGCGACGCGATTTTCCGCGAGGAGATCGCCCTCGCCGGCCTGGACCGCCATGTGAACCAGTATTTCACCGTCCTCACCGGCATCCAGAGCGTCGGCGTCATGGGCGATGAGCGCACCTACGACTACACCGTCGCCCTGCGGGCCGTCACCACCGACGACTTCATGACCGCCGACTGGGCCCGCCTCCCCTATGACCTCATCGCCCGGATCTCCAGCCGCATCGTCAATGAGGTTCCCCATGTCAGCCGTGTCGTCCTGGATGTAACAACGAAGCCTCCGGCAAGCATTGAGTGGGAATGAAATCGATGACCGCCTGTGGCGGAAATTTCATCGATTTCATTCTCAAACTTTAAGGAGCGAGTTCCGCAGTGCGGAGTCGCGACTATAAAGTTTGCGGATAATGATTACGCAAAACCCGGGGCCTTATTTGCAAAGGTCCCCGGGATGTTTTTTTTTGCGGCAGGTCAGTAAGACGAATGGCATTGAAATACAACGGATCCCGGTCATCATGCCGGCTCCCGGAGGTACTTCCGGGCAAACTCCTCCATCGGCAGGGGTTTTGAATAGTAATACCCCTGGAGGTAATGGCAGCCGATCTCCTTCATGGCTTCGGCCATTTCTCCGGTTTCGATCCCTTCTGCCGTGACGCTGAGCCCCATCTCCCCGAAGGCTTTCACCAGGGCGGGCAGCAGGGCGTCCCGATCCCGGACGTAGTCCCATACGATGCTCATATCCAGCTTGATATTCGAGAAGGCGTATTTTTTGACCTGGTGCAGGTTGGAGAACCCGGAGCCGTAATCATCCAGGGAAATCTGGAAACCGCCGCGCAGCAGCTCCTCAATCTGCCTCTCCTGCTTGGTGTAATTCATCATGGATTCCTCCGTGATTTCCAGGTGGATCATGGAAGCCGGAACCCCGTACTCCCGCAGGATGCCGGCAAACAGTTCCGGCAGGCGGCTGTGCATGCACTGGATCGGGGAAAGGTTGACATTGATCCATCGCATCCCGGATTTTTCCGGCTCATGATCCCGGATGAAAGCGCACACCTTCCGCAGCACCTGTTCCCCCAGCAGGTTGATATATCCGTTCTTTTCCGCAATCGGGATAAACAGCCCCGGCGGGATGATCTTCCCTTCATCGTCCCGGATCCGTGCCAGCGCCTCCGCCGCAATGATCTTCCCGGTACCGCTGTCTGCAATCGGCTGCAGGAACACCTCCGCCCCATCCCGGTCCAGCACCTGGTCCAGCAGGCGCTTGACCTCAATATGCCGGTCAAATTCCCTCAATGTTTCCTCAGGCATCAGGGTCTGCTCGATATCCGCGCTTTCGCCCGCTTCATCCAGCGCGTAGATCAGCATATTCACGATCCGGTCCGGCGGGGCGTCGTTTCCGGACAGGCCCATCTCCACGCAGGTCACTCCCAGGTACAGATCCGTTTCCTCCGCCTGCCACGGGCTCCTGAACCGGTTGAGAATTTCCCCGCGGATGCTCTCCCAATCCGATTCCTCCGTCCCGGCCAGGCAGAAATTGCCGCCCCGCAGGTAGAAAAGCAGCAGGTCCGGGAATTGCCTGACCAGCCAGTTGATGATCAGCCCCAGTCCCTGATCCGTCTGCGCTCCGCCGTACATGCTCCGCTCATCGTTGTATTTCCGGATAGCGAAGCCCAGGATCCTGCAGTTCTTCCTGTGCAGGGGCTCCTCCAGCCACTCGGTGAAAGCCCGCGTGTTGAACGCCGGTCCCCGGTCGGTGATGTACAGGTCCGGGTTTTCAAAGGAAATGAAAATGACCAGGATGGAAAGCAGGCAGAACATGTTCATGACCAGGTACTGGGGGAACAGCATCCGGATGATATTGCCCAGAATCAGGATCAGGTGGTACGCCAGCGCACTGATAAACGTTCCTTTGCGGATGCGTTTCCGGTACAGGAGCACCAGGAAAACTCCCCAGGCCAGGAAGAGGAAAGAGCTGACCGGCAGCACCAGATACAGGGGGCCTGCGTGATACCCCGCCTGATCCACGGAATACACCGCCCCGGTCACCGGGCTGGAAAGGGCGATCCCCTCGCTGATCAGGAAAACCAGGTACGCCAGCCCCTTCTTGGCTGAAAGCCCGGGACGGTCCAGCTTCATCAGGACAATGGTCAGCCGGAAAAAAGCAAAAGTCCGGGCAATAAACGCAACGAAATAAACCAGGTTCAGCGCAGAGACCAGCGGCAGGGGCAGCGTCCCGTAATGATTGTCCGCCTCGGATGCCAGGTAATCCATGGTGATGGTTGCAATATCCGTCGCCACCACCGCCAGGAACGCCTTGTTGAGCCGGGTGGGCAGGCGGGGCCGCGCGAAATAGTAAACCAGAAGGATCGCCAGCACCATCAGGCCAGGGATCACAAACCCGGTATTCCACATCGTGCTCATTTCCTCCGGATGAATCTTTCTTTTCTTTGCCGCGCGTAAACAGATTTCTGGAAACTATATAAGCACAAAGCAGCCGGAAAGTCAAATAAAAAGGAAACTGCCGCAAAACGCCGTCAGAAGAACTTCCACCAGCTCAGCAGGAAGCCCGGGATGACCACGATCAGGAAGAATGCCCAGCTCACGAGGGTGAAGACCCTGACGAATTTCCCGCCCTGCCCCGGATACTCCCGCACGTAGATCCGGTAATTGATCACGGAGGCGAGGGAGCCGATCAGGGAACAGAGCCCCGCGGTGTCCAGGCCGTAAATCAGCCCCGCGAAGTTCTCCGAGAAGGGATAGAGCACGATGGAGGCCGGAACATTGGAAATCACCTGGCTCAGGCCGATGGCCCACCAGTACTCGCTGCCCGCCACCGCACGCTTCAGCACCCCGGCAATATGGGGATTGGCTGCGATGGAGGAGGAAAAGATAAAGAAGCAGAAGAAAGTAATGATGAGCACATAGTCCACCTTCAGCAGGAGCCGGCGGTCCGCCGCAAAGACAGCTGCCAGCACCAGGCCCACAGCCCAGGGCCAGAGGGACGTCCGCGTCACAATCACCGCGATAATCACTGCAAACAGCGCAAGGTATACCGCGCGCCGCACACGCCCGCCGGCAGAGCGCAGGCTCTCCTGCCGCGCCACCGTGATCTCCTCCCGGGGATTGCGCCGGTAGAGGAAAAAGACAAAGACCGCCAGCAGCAGCGCGGAGGAGGCGCACAGGGGCAGCATGTGCAGCATGAAGTGTCCCGCGCTGACCTCCGCCCGGCCGTAGAGAAACAGGTTCTGCGGGCTGCCGAAGGGCGTCAGCAGGGAGCCGCGGATCGCGGCGATGTTCTCCATGGAAATCACCGGCAGGATATACCGTTCCCTGTCCCCGCTGCGGAACAGCAGGATGGTCAGCGGAACAAAGATGATCAGCGACACGTCGTTGGTGACAAACATGGAGGAAAAGAATACGCCGAAGACCAGGAACAGGGTCAGGGAGGTCATCCTCCGGATCCGGGAAGCCAGGCGCACCACCGGTTCCAGCACGTTTTCCTGCTTGAAGCCCTCCAGCACGCACAGCATCATCAGCAGCGTTCCCAGGGTCCGCCAGTCGATATCCCGAAACAATTGCGGGGTGGGCGGCGTAATCACCAGGGCGATGAGGGCCGCCAGCAGGGACAGGGTCAGCATGAGCTCCCTGCGCAGGAACTGAACCACCTTTTTCATTTGCCGATATTCCTTCCGGCCGGATGTTTCCGGCCTGGGAAGTATAGTCCACCCGCACAAAAAAGGCAAGCCGGCGGGCCGCCTCAGCCTCTGGCGTCCGTTTCCTGTCCTCTCTTTTTTGTCTTCATAGGGAGACGCGGGACGGTTCTCTGTCTCCTTTTGAATCTTCGGGTTGTTGTTTATCGGCTAGTCTATCGCTTATGCTTTTTATTAGTTTGGTCGTTCTGCGTATTAAGCAAGAAGAACAACAGCTACGGGATGCACTCCCGGATTATGAGCAATATTGTCATCGAGTAAGGTTTAGGCTAATTCCGTATGTCTGGTGAATGCAAGCAGCAACGGTATTGATTCGGCTGATCCTTGCACCCCCTTGCACCCCCCGGGGGTGCATTTTTTGTCGTTGTATTAAATCCCCGAATCAAAGATTGCATTGCTGGCCGCTATGCAAAATGTGATACATTTGCCCTGCTTGCCACAATACCGGCATTATCTTTTCCTGGCGGCCAGTGCAAGCACTGTGGTTGTTATGTAAGAAAACAATCGTTGTCAGGAGATATGCTGAATAATCTATCACAATTTACACCCGTACTAAAGGTAGAAAAATATCCCATAAAATTATAATGCCGGTATATTCAAAACGCTGAATAACTGCTATATAATATTTCTATCCATATGAAGGAGACCGGGAGATGGAAACCAGAATTGCGGAAAACATCCGGGCATACCGGAAACAGCGGGGGCTGACCCAGGAACAATTGGCGGAGGTGCTGGGAGTATCCGTCGGCGCGGTGTATAAGTGGGAATCCAGATCCTCCCTGCCCGAACTGCGGCTGATCATGGAGATGGCGGATTTCTTCGACGTTTCCGTGGACGCGCTGCTGGGGTACAGAATGAAGGACAACCAGCTGAACGCCACCGTGGAGCGGTTGTGGGAGGCAAGCCGAAGGCGGGACTATGATGCGCTCCCGGAGGCGGAAAAGGCGATCATGAAGTATCCGCATTCCTTCGATGCGGTTTTTGCCGCCGCGAACCTGTATTATACCTTTGGGGCGGGGACAAGAAAGGAGCCCTGGCTTCGGCGGGCCATTGAACTGCTGGACAGTGCGCGTTTGTTGGTGTCCCAGTGCACGGATTCCAGGATCAGTGAATCCTGGATCTGCGGCATGATCGCGGAAATGCACGAGATGCTGGGCGAAACGGACAAGGCGCTGGAGCTGCTGAAAGCATATAATCCCGGCGCGATCTTTAATGACAGGATCGGGATCATGCTGCTCTCCCACGGAGGGGATCCGGAGGAAGCAAATGATTATCTGGAGGACGGGCTTCTGCGGGAGATCAGTCGGC
>CAMHSI010000017.1 GCA_946187775.1 uncultured Clostridia bacterium | reverse complement strand
CCTACCAGGAGATGTTCACCATCGGCAAGCAGATTGCCAATTCCCAGACCAGCTTCGTGCCCTTCATCGTTGCCGGCCTGTTCTACTACGTATTCAACCTGCTGGTGGACTTCGCGATGGGCCGGGCGGAAAAACGCCTGGGCTACTACCGCTGAGAAAGGAGGGGAAGGACCATGAGCAAACTGCTGGAAATCAATCACTGCAGGAAACAGTTTGACGGAACGGAGGTGCTGACGGACCTGAGCCTCTCGGTGGAGGAGGGCCAGGTGCTGAGCATCATCGGGCCCAGCGGCAGCGGCAAATCCACGCTGCTGCGCTGCGCCACGCTGCTGGAGACCATGGACGGCGGGGACCTGATCTATCTCGGGAACTACGCGGCGAAGGACGACGGCACCCGGGCGGTTTACGCCCCGAAGCAGGAGCTGCAGAAGATCCGGGGCATGTTCGGCCTGGTATTCCAGAACTTCAACCTCTTTCCCCACTACTCGGTGCTGAAAAACGTGATGGAAGCGCCGATGCTGGTGCAGAAGCGGCCGGAAAAGGAGGTCCGGGAGGAGGCCATGAGCCTGCTTGCCCAGATGGGCCTTGCGGACCGGGCGGACGCCTATCCCTACCAGCTGTCCGGCGGCCAGCAGCAGCGGGTTTCCATTGCCCGGGCCCTGGCCATGAACCCGAAGATCCTGTTCTTTGACGAGCCCACCTCCGCCCTGGATCCGGAGCTGACGGGGGAAATCCTGCGGGTGATCCGGAAGCTGGCGGAAAAGAAGATGACCATGGTGATCGTGACCCACGAGATGGCCTTTGCCCGGGACGTGTCGGACTGGGTGGTGTTCATGAACGGGGGCGTCATCATTGAGCAGGGGGATCCCCGGGAAGTGATCGACCATCCGACCCACGAGCGGACGATCCAGTTCCTGAGGAGGCTGCAGGAAACATGAAGCCCGCGAAATACGTGCTGCTGGACCCCACCGGGAACAGGACGGCCCTGGTGACGGAATGGGGCGGCAGGGAGGACGAAAAGGAAATCACCCGCCGGCTGATGGAAAAAAGCGAGCAGGTGGCCTACCTGGAGGCGGCCAGGCTGCCCGGGGCCGCGGCGCGGCTGCGGCTGATGGGGGGCGAGTTCTGCGGAAACGCCTCCATGGCGGCGGCGGGATGGCTGGTGCGCGGGGAGCTGGCAGGCGGCGCCGAAAGAACGGTGCCGCTGGAGGTTTCCGGGGCGGCGGGCATCGTGGCCTGCCGGATCCGGGGAAAAGAAAACGGATTCGAGGGCACCGTCGGGATGCCGGGGGTGCTTGGGACCTGGAAAACGGAATGCCGGGGAATCCCGCTTGAGGCGGTGCGGATGGAGGGCATCCTCCACCTGGTGCGGGAAGGCCGGGAGCCCCTGGAGAAGGAAGAAGCGGAAGCGCTGCTGCGGGAGGCGGCGGGAAGGGTGCCGGACGAGGCGGTGGGCCTGCTGGACCGGAACCCGGAAACCGGGTATATGCGGCCCCTGGTTTTTGTGCGGGGGAGCGGAACCACGGTATGGGAGACCGCCTGCGGCAGCGGCAGCGCCGCCATCGGCGCCCTGGAGGCGCTGCGGAAGGGCACGGGGAGCACCGTGACCCCGGTGCCCCAGCCCGGGGGAACCATCCGGGCGGAGGCCCGGGCGGAGAACGGGAGGGTGACGGAAATCACCATCACCGGATTTGTGCCCCTGGGCAAAGAAACGGAAGAAAGGATCCTGGAGGGAGATTTCTCCTGAGAGGAAAAAATAAAAAACAGCCGGAGAACAAAAAGGCCCAAAACACCTATTGACATAGTAGGTTAATAGTGATATTTTATTCGCAATTCAACCGAAAGGAGTGCGGAGCATGTTCAGGAAAGCCGGCCATGGCCAGAACAGGATGTGGTGTCGAATGCTGATCTCCCGGGCATGTACCGCGGTGACTGTGTTCGGCCTGCCGGCCGGACGGCGTGAAGGGGATTGAGTATCCGGCGCGCCTGTACCTGCTGCCTTATGCCCGGGAGCCTGAAAGAAGGATCCCGGTTTTTTATTGCCGGAAAAAGAGGGAAAGGAAAACAGGGAACGATGATCAGCAGGGAAAGGATCCTGGAGGTTTTCACCGGACTGGCCGCCATCGACAGCGAATCCTTCGGGGAGAGGCAGATGGGGGAAAAGGTGGCCGGGAGGCTCCGGGAGCTCGGCCTGGAGACGGTGACGGACGCGGGAACCGATCCCGCCTTCCTGGAGGCGCATCCGGACAGCCATCCGAATATCTTCGGGCGGCTGAAGGGAACCGTTCCCGGAGGGCCGGTGCTTTTCGCGGCCCACCTGGACACGGTAGCCCCGGGGAAAAACAAGCGGGCGGTGATCAGCGAAGACGGCCTGGTCCGGTCTGCAGGGGATACGGTGCTGGGGGCGGACGACCTGAACGGGATCACGGCCATCCTCGAAGCGCTGACGGTGATCCGGGAGGACGGATTGGACCATCCGGAGATTGAGGTGCTGTTTACCGCGGCGGAGGAGCCGCACTGCGAAGGATCCCGTTTTTTTGACACCGGGCTCATCCGGGCGGGGAGCGCTTACGTGCTGGACCTGACGGGAGAAGCCGGAACGGCGGCGACGGCCGCGCCGGGGATTGTCACCTTCGCGGCGGAGATCCGGGGAAAAGCCGCCCACGCCGGTTTCGCGCCGGAGGAGGGAATCAACGCCCTGTCGATTGCGGCGGAGACGCTGGCGCAGGTCCGGACCGGACGGGTGGACGGGAAAACAACCGTCAACATCGGCAGGATTGAAGGCGGGACGGCAGTCAACATCGTTCCCGAGAGGATCCGGCTGGAAGGAGAAGTCCGGAGCCTGGAGCCCCGCGAGGCGGTGCGCCGGACAGTGGACATCCTGAGGCAGTTTGAGGAAAACGCCCGGAAGGCCGGGGGGATCGCGCACTGTTGCATGGAGGAAAAGCTCCGGACATACCGGGTGGAGGAGAACGACCCCGCGGTTACGCGGTTCAGGCGGGCCTGCAGGGAGGAAGGGCTGGAGGGACGGTGCGTCACGACCCTGGGAGGCAGCGACGCGAACCGGCTGAACGAGGCGGGGATCCACGCCATCGTTCTTTCCAACGGCATGCAGAACGTCCATTCCACCTCCGAGTACACCAGCCTGGACGAGCTTGAAAAATGCGCGAAGCTGACACTGAAGCTGATGACGATATAAAAAATGAAAACGACAGAATGAACGGGAGGAATAAGAACATGAAAAAGAAAGCACTGGGAATCATCCTGGCCCTGGCGGTGATCCTGACGGGACTGACGGGCGCGGGATTTGCAGAGGAAGACCACGGAACGCTGTATGTTTCCTTTATGACGGGCAATATCCGCATCGCGGTCAATATCCTGGCACAGCAGCTGGGATACTTCCGGGAGGAGGGCGTTACGGTTCAGGAAGTGAACCTGGGCGGCATGGACGCCCTGACGGCCATCAACGGCGAAGGAAACCTGGATGTGCTGGGGACCGGCTTTGTTCCGGACCTGCAGGCCATCGGAAACGGCTATGACCTGGTGGTGATCGGCGGAACCGCCGTGGAGGGCGGGGCGATCATCGCCAAAGAAGGGAACGCCGAACGCTTCCGGGACGAGGGCACCGTGATCAGCATTGACGGGGTGCTGAACGCGAAGCTGGGATTCAAGCGGAACGAAGCGGCCTGGGTGATTACCCGGCAGTACCTGCTGGACCACGGCGTCGCGGCGGAGCAGATTGAAGCCATTGAGGACGAGGAGAAGGGCAGCGTCCTGTATTACGCGGATGATACGGCGGTGGCCCAGGCGGTGCAGAAGGGCGAAATCGACCTGGGATTCCTGCCGCTGGAATACGCGCTGCTGTACGCGGACGCCTACGGGCTGGAAACGGTGACCGCGGCAGGCGCGCTGCAGGAGAACTACGTGTGCTGCCGGGAGGTGACCTCCCGGGCGAGGCTGGAAGCAAACCCCGAGGCCTTCAAGGCCTACGAGAAAGCCAGGATCCGCGCCTTTGAGTACTACAAGGCCGGGGAAACGGACGAGGAAATCCGGAAAAACGTGATCGACATCGTGACCCGGTGGTCCGGAAAAGAAGCGGATTACGTTGAAACCTACCTGTACGGCGGGGTGACCAAATACGCGGTGGATCCGAATACCGCGGGCATCATCAAATATGTGGAGGCCGCCAACAATTCCGGACTGCTCAGCAGCGCGGGGATTGATTTTGCCGCCTACGATATCCGGCAGAACATCGATACGAGCGTTTTCAGCGGCGCAATCAGCGAGCTGGTTGAGGAGCATCCCGAAAACGAATTCTACAAGCAGGTACAGGCGGAGTTTACACAGGCCAACTGAACGGAAACCGCCCCGCCTGCGGGAAACCGCAGGCGGGTATTCCCGCAGCGGCGATGCAACCCAGGGGAAACGGAAGGGCAGGCAAATGGGGAAGATTTATGAAAACGTGCTGGAGCTGATCGGCAACACGCCGATGCTGCACCTGAACAGGATTGAGCAGGCGGAGGGGCTGGAGGCCAACCTTTACGCAAAGGTGGAAAGCTTCAACCCCGGCGGAAGCGTCAAGGACCGGGCCGCCCTGAACATGATTGAAGAGGCGGAGAAGGAAGGAAAGCTGAAGCCGGGGGGCAGGATCGCGGAGGGAACGAGCGGGAACACGGGCATCGGAATTGCCCTGGTTTCCGCGGTGAAGAAATACCGGGCCACCATCTGCATGCAGGAAGGCAGCAGCAGCGAAAAGATCCGGATCCTGGAGGCCTACGGGGCGGAGGTTGTGCTGACCCCGAAGCAGGAAGGCTTCGGACGGGCGGGCAGCTACGCCAAAGAGCTGGAAGAAAAGGAAGGGGCCTTCAGGCCTGCCCAGGGAGAAAACCCGCACCATCCGGAAGCGCATGAACGGCACACCGGCCCGGAAATCTGGGAAGCCATGGACGGGAAGGTGGATATCCTGGTGGCGGCGGTGGGAACCAGCGGCACCTCCCTGGGAACCGGCAGGTTCCTGCGGAGGATGAACCCGGGGATCCGGATTTACGGGGTGGAACCGGCGGGATGCCCCGTGCTGAACGGCGGGGCGCCGGGACCGCACAAAATCCAGGGAATCGGCGGAGGCGCGATCTGCCCCATTACGGACCTGGCGCTTTACAACGAGATCCTGCTGTGCAGCGATGAGGACGCGTACCGCTACGCCCGGCTCTGCCCGAAAACGGAGGGCCTGCTGATCGGGATTTCCGCCGGGGCGGCCCTGTGGGCCGCGGCGGAGATTGCCCGAAGGAGCGAAAACCGGGGGAAGAACATCGTTGTGATCTTCCCGGACGGCGGGAACAAATACCTGTCAAGCGACCTTTTTGACGAATGAGGAGGGGAAAAACATGGCAAACGCATGCCTTCTGACCCGGCCGGATACGGCGGGAACCTATACGGACGCCCAGGCGGAAGCCTACGCAAAGGAGGCCGGAGTGCCCCCGAGGCCCCAGGAAACACGCAGCGAGATTGACGCGCGGGGCGCGTTTATCCGGCAGCCCAACGCTTTTACCCGGCCCTTCGGCGAAGGGAAGGACGACCTGCGGGCGGAGGCGAACCGGTTCGCAATCTACTGGGCCCACGGGTGCCACTGGTCCAACCGGCCCGTGATCGTGCGGGATCTCCTGGGACTTGGGGATGTGATCGGCGACGTGGCCACCACCCACAGCGGGGAGACGAACATCTACGGCCACGGCTTTGCCGACCAGCCGGACCACCGGGACCCGATCTGCGGGGCGCATTTCCTGAGCGAGTTTTACAAGCGGGCCAAGCCGGACTTTACCGGGCGGGCCACCACCCCGACGCTGGTGGACGTGAAGGAAAAAAAGGCGGTCAACAACGACTACCACCGGCTGACGAACTACATTGAGGTGCAGTTCCGGCCCTTCCAGCCGGCGGACGCGCCGGACCTGTACCCGGTGAAATACAGGAAGGAAATCGACGAGTTCAACGACTGGCTGTTTCCGACGGTGAACAACGGGCACTACCGGATGGCCTTCTGCCAGTCCTGGGAGGCCTACAGCGAAGCCTATGAGGATTTCTTCGCATCCGTTGAAAAGCTGGACAGGCGGCTGGCGGAGAACCGGTTCCTCTTCGGCGACTATATTACGGACGCGGATATCCGCCTGTATGTGACGCTGGTGCGCTGGGAAACCAGCTACTACCACAATGTGGGGCCGATGAAGAAACGGATTACGGAATACGAAAACCTCTGGGGCTACGTGAAAGAGCTGTTCAGCCTCCCCGTGTTCCGGAAATACACGTTCTTCGAATTTCCGAAGAACGACGGGAAGGGCATCTTTGCCAGCTACGCGAAGCGGATTGCCTCCCAGGTTCCCTATGACGAGCTGTGGGCGACGGACGGGGCGAGGAAAGCGCTGTCGGCGGACCCGGAGAACGTGTTCAAAAAGCATCCGGAGGGAGAAACCGCGGCGGATTACCAGTCCGTGATCTCGGTATCCAAATGGAACGCCGCGGCGCAGGAGGACCGGAATCCGATGGCCCGCACGCTTTCGCAGGACGCTTCCGTGAATCCGATTGCATCCAAACTGAGGGACTGAGCGGCTTTTTTGCCGGAAGAGGAACAAGATGAAGGTGAATGAATCGATCCAGGAGATGATCGGCGGCACGCCGCTGGTGCGCCTGGGGGGCTACGGGAGGGCCAGGAAGCTGAAGGCGGATATCCTGGCAAAGCTGGAATACCTGAACCCCGCCGGCAGCGTCAAGGACCGGGTGGCCCTGTACATGCTGCGGGACGCGGAGCAAAAAGGGCTGCTGAAGCCGGATACCACCGTGATTGAGCCCACCAGCGGCAACACCGGCATCGGCCTTGCGGCCATGGCGGCAGCCCGGGGCAACCGGACGATCATCGTGATGCCGGATACCATGAGCGTGGAGCGGCGGAACATCCTGAAGGCCTACGGGGCGGAAATCGTGCTGACGGACGGCCGGCTGGGCATGAAGGGAACCATCGCGAAGGCGAAGGAGCTGGCGGAGGAGATCCCCGGCAGCCTGATTCCGGGCCAGTTTACCAACCCGGCAAACCCCCTGGCCCACTACGAAACCACGGGGCCGGAAATCTGGGAGGATACGGACGGCGCGGTGGATATCCTGGTGGCAGGCGTCGGAACCGGAGGAACCCTGACGGGAGCCGGACGGTACCTGAAGGAGCGGAACCCGGGGGTCCGGGTGGTGGCGGTGGAGCCCGCGGATTCGCCGGTGCTTTCCGGGGGAAAGCCCGGCACCCACCGGCTGCAGGGAATCGGCGCCGGGTTCCTGCCGCTGACGCTGGATACGGGCATTTATGACGAGGTGATCACGGTATCCACGGAGGAGGCCGTCGGGGCCTGCCGCCTGCTGGCCCGGGAGGACGGGATCCTGGCGGGCATTTCCTCCGGGGCGGCCCTGTGGGCGGCGGATCTCCTGGCCCGCAGGCGGGAAAACCGGGGGAAGAACATTGTGGTGATCATTCCGGACAGCGGGGAGAAATACCTTTCCGGACCGCTGTTCGGATGACGGAAGGAGCCTGTTATGGCAGCAGGGGACAGAACCAAGATTTCCATCCGCGACGTGAGCTTTGACTACGCGGACAAAAAGACCTCCTTTGAGGCGCTGAAGCACATCCGCCTGGATATCCGGGACGGGGAATTCCTGTGCATCCTGGGATCCTCCGGCTGCGGGAAGTCCACGCTGCTGAGTCTGCTGAGCGGACTGAACCGGCCGAAGGAGGGGGAAATCCTGGTGGACGGCAAGGCGGTGCGCGGCCCCGGGCCGGACCGGGCGGTGGTGTTCCAGCAGTATTCCCTTTTTCCCTGGCTTACGGCCAAGGGAAACGTGATGTTTGCCATCCGCCAGTCCGGCAGGAAGTATACCCGGAAGGAACGGGCGAAGAAGGCGGAGGAATACCTGCGGAGCGTAGGCCTGCTGGCGGCGCGGGACAAGTATCCGGGACAGCTGAGCGGCGGCATGAAGCAGCGGGTGGCGGTGGCCAGGGCACTGGCCCTGGAATCGGACGTGCTGCTGCTGGACGAACCCTTTGCCGCCATTGACCCGAAGCTGCGGCTGGAGCTGCAGGAGCTGGTTTCCACCCTCTGCGCCAGCCGGAAGAAGACGGTGGTATTCGTGACCCACGACATTGACGAGGCGATCCTGCTGGCGGACCGGATCATCGTGATGGAGCCGGGAAGGATCCGCACAGAGGCGGAGGTGGCCTTGCCGCATCCGCGGAAGCGGGACGAACTGATCGGAACCGCCGCCTACGAGGAGCTCCACCGGAAGCTGATTGCCGGTTTTTACGCCCAGGTGCAGGAAAACATTGACGCGGAGGCAGCACTTTGAAACGATTTTTACTGGACAGGCGGATGTACGCGGAATACGCCGTTGCGGCGGCGCTGTTCGCGGTGAACATCCTGCTGGCGTTGTTCATGCCGTACCTGACGGAGCACAAGCGGATCTATGACAGCGGCGCGTATATCGCGGCGCTGGTGATCGCTTTCCTGATCTACACGGCGGGGGTACACGCAACCCGGAGGAAGAGCGCGTCGGACATCGCGGTGGTGCTGTTCGCCTTTTTCCTGGCCTGGGAGATTGCTTACAAGACGGGAGCGGTGCGGAACGACCTGCTGATTCCTTCGCCGGAAGGGCTGTTCCACGTGTTTGCGGAGAAGCCGGAGGAGATCTGGCAGGACGTGCTGGGATCCCTGCAGCTGCTCTTCTGGGGATTCTTCCTGGCGATCCTGTTCGGGACGCTGCTGGGGCTGCTGGCGGGCTGGATCCCCCGGGTGAGGGAGGTGCTGCTCCCGATCTCCAACGTGATTACGCTGATTCCGCCGCTGATGTTTTCCGCGTACCTGATCATGGTGTTTGCCACCTTCCGGGAGGCCGCGGTGGCGGTGATCTTCTTCGCGGTTTTCTGGCCGACCTTCCAGGGAACGGTTACCCGGGTGGCGCTGATGGACAGGGCCGTGATTGAAGCGGCGAAAACCATGGGCGTGGGGACGGCCGGCATGCTGGCGCGGGTGATTTTTCCCTACTGCCTGCCGGGGATCATCAAGAGCATTTCCAGGAGCCTGCGGGGGGCCTTCATGTGCCTGACCGGGGCGGAGATGCTGGGCATCAACCTGGGGATCGGATACTTTATTGAGAAATACAAGAGCTTTGCGGATTACCGCTGCGTGCTTGCCGGCATTGTGACGGTGGGGGTGATCACCACGGTGATCGATATCCTGGTCAACCGGGCGGAAAAGGCGCTGATCCGCTGGGAGCAGTAATCCGGCGGGCGAAGGGAAAGCAGGTGCGGCATGGGCATTGTGTATACGGACGGCGGCGGCGCGGATTTCGCCGGGGCGGCGAAGGTGCTGGCGGGAACGGTGAAGGTCCGGGAGGACTGGGATGAAAGGAAAACGCGGGAAGCCTTCCGGGGCAGCGCCTTTGCGGTGTACGCACTGGACGGGGAGAAGGTCGTCGGGGTCGGCAGGGCCCTGTCGGACGGGTACGCTTGGACGCTGGTTACGGACGTGGCGGTGCTGCCGGAATACCGGCGGCAGGGAATCGGCGGCGGAATCCTGGAGCGGATCCGGGAACGCTTCCGGGGGCACGAGCTGTTTACCTGCACCTACGCGGAGGCGATCCCCTTCTTTGAAGCCCACGGGTTCAGGCGGTCCAGGAACTCCTTCACCTACGCCGGGAAAGCCGGGGAAGCCCTGGACGGCCGGCTTCCGGAGCAGGAGTTTTTCCTGCCCCGGGGCTACTGGTTTGAAGGGGAGAAGGACGCCCCGGCAGGGGGCTTTCCCCGGGGGAAAAAGAGCGGGCGGAGCAGGGACTCCGTGGCCCTGTCCTTTACAGACACCGCGGAGGGCGTTGATTTCACCCGGCTGAACGAGCTGCTGTGCCTGGCCTTCGGCGGGCGGGAACGGGACCCGGAGGTGACCCGGATCACCTTTGAAAACAGCCGGTACACGGCTTTCGCCTATGACGGCGGGAAGCTGGTGGGCTGCGCCCGGGCGGAATCGGACGGGGTGTCCCAGGGGCTGATCCTGAACGTGGCCGTGGACCCGGAATACCAGGGGCTTCACATCGGGCAGGAAACCGTTGAAAGGCTCGCGGCGCAGATGAAGGGGCAGAGCCTTTTCCTGAACACGCATCCGGGGGGCGTCGGCTTTTACAACCGGGAGGGGTTCCGCCGGAACAAAACGGCGATGCTCTTCCCGGCCCATCCGGACATGCCGGAGGAAAAGGCCCGGGGATTCATGCTCCCGGAGGGGTACCGGTTTGCGGACGAAACCTTCTGAACCGGCCGGAAGGGAAACAGGCAGGAGGAAAGAGAAATGGAGTACGCGATTGACACACGATGTATTCACGGGGAGGGACACCGCCTGCCTGACAAGAACTGCGCCATCAGCTATCCGATCTACCAGACGGCTTCCTTCTCCCACCTGACGCCGGGGCATAACCCCAACGGCTTTGACTATTCCAGGGAATCGAATCCCACCCGGGCCTACCTGGAGGAAACGGTCAGTTCCCTGGAAAACGCCTGCGACACCATTGCCTTCGCTTCGGGGATGGCGGCCATTGCCACCCTGTTTGAATACTTCCGCCCCGGGGACCGGATCGTTCTCGGGGAGGATCTGTACGGCGGGGTTTCCCGGCTGATTGACAGGATCAGCGAAAAGAACGGATACCGGATCGAATACACGGATACAAGCGACCCGGAGGAACTGAAGAAACGGGTGACACCCGGGACAAAGGCCGTGTACCTGGAAACCCCGACCAACCCGATGATGCGGGTGACGGACATCCGGAAGGCCGCGGAAGCTGCCCACAGCGCGGGAGCCCTGCTGATTGTCGACAACACGTTCATGACGCCGTACTTCCAGAATCCCATCGACGAAGGGGCGGACCTTGTGATCCACTCCGGAACCAAATACCTCAGCGGACACAACGACACGGTGTGCGGGTTCCTCTGCTGCGCGAGGAAGGAGCATGCGGAGGTGTTCCGGCTGCTTTCCAAAACCGTGGGATCGACCCTGGGACCCTTTGAAAGCTGGCTGTGCCTGCGGGGAATCAAGACGCTGGCCCTTCGGATGGAAAGGCATAAAAGCAACGCGGAGAAGGTAAGGGCGTGGCTTTTGCAGAATCCTGAAGTGGAGCAGGTGTATTACGCCGGCAGCGGGATGATCTCCTTCACGGTGAAAAGCAGGGAAACGGCGGAGGGAATCCTCCGGAATATCCGGCTGATCACCTTTGCCGAGAGCCTGGGGGGAACCGAAAGCCTGCTGACCTATCCCACCGTGCAGACCCATCCGGACGTTCCGGAGGAGCGGAAGCGGAAGCTGGGCATTACCGACAGGCTGCTGCGGCTTTCGGTGGGCATCGAGAACCCGGAGGATATCATTGCGGACCTGGCCCGGGCTTTCCGGGAGGCCGCCGGAGAAAGCGGGAGAGGCGGAGAATGACAGAGAGGAACCTGGATTTTGACCGGATTGTGGACCGGAGGAACACCCGCTGCCTGAAATACGATTTCGCGGCCAGGCGGGGGTATCCGGAGGATGTGCTGCCCCTGTGGGTGGCGGACATGGATTTCCGGACCTCCTCCTTTGTGGAGGACGCCCTGGCGGAGCTGACGCGGCACAATATCTACGGATACAGCAACACCCAGCCCGGGGACGGCTTTTTTGAAGCGGTGAGCGGATGGATGAAGAGGCAACACGGGTGGGACGTGGAGCCGGAATGGCACGTCAAGACCCCCGGGGTCTGCTTCGCCATTGCGACGGCCATCCGGGCCCTGACGGATCCGGGGGATTCGGTGATCATCCAGCAGCCGGTTTACTATCCCTTCAGCAGCCTGATCCGGGTGAACGGACGGAAGGCGGTCAGCTCCGACCTGGTGCGGGACGCGGCGGGAAACTACCGGATGGATTATGAAGACTTTGAACAGAAAATCATCGACAACGGGGTGAAGCTGTTTATCCTGTGCAATCCGCACAATCCGGTGGGAAGGGTGTGGACCGGGCCGGAGCTGGTCCGGATCGGCCGGATCTGCGCCGCCCACGGGGTGAAGGTGTTCAGCGACGAGATCCACGGCGACTTCATCTGGGAGGGGACGCACCGGGTTTTCCAGGAGACGGATCCCGCCTTCCGGGGGATGACCATCACGGCTACCTCTCCCAGCAAGACCTTCAACCTGGCGGGACTGCAGCAGTCCAACATCTTTATTCCGGATCCGGAGCTGCGCCGCGGCTTTACCGAGGAGCTCCGCCGGACCGGCTATGACGAACCGACGATCTTCGGAATCACCGCGGCACAGGCCGCCTACGAAAAAGGGGAAGCCTGGTACGAGGCGATGAAGGCGTATGTTGAAGAAAACCTTCGGTTTGCCGCAGAGTTTGTGCAGGACCGCCTGCCGGGGGTGGAGACCCGGAAACCGGAGGGGACCTACCTGATGTGGCTGGATTTCCGCGGCACGGGGATCGGGACGGAGGAGCTGGAGGAGCGGATCATCCGCCGGGCCCGGCTCTGGCTGGACAGCGGATCCATCTTCGGCAAGGCCGGGGAAGGATTCCAGCGGATCAACGCCGCCTGCCCGCGGAGCATCCTCCGGGAGGCGCTGGAAAGACTGGAAGGAATCCTGTGAAGGTTTCGACAAGGGTTGGAAACGGGGGCTGACCCGGCTGAAGCAGGGAGGCCTGATCCGGTTTTTTCAGGAGAAATATTCAGGAGAATCGATGGGAACGGTGCGCAGGAGCGCACCGTTTTCGTCTGTAATGACCCGCTGGCCGCAGAAGAAGACGCCGATGCTTTTCCCGCCGACGCGGATTTCCGCCCTGCGGCCGTCGCTTTGGACTTCATAGCGGTGGCCGTAGAAGACGGCAGAGGCCTCGAAGGCCACGCCGGAGCCCAGGGAGAACCAGGCGTTCCCCAGGCAGGGACGGATGCCGGCGCGGTGGGCGATATACTCCAGGCAGGCCAGGAGGGTGGGGCCGTAGGCGTCCTGGACGGGCTCGCCGCTGCCGGGGGAAACCGGCTGATGGGTGACGGCGTGGACCAGGGAGGGCTCCCCGGTGAAGGGATCAAACTGCTGGGTGAAGCGGCAGCCGGAGCGGTCCACGGCGGCGATGAGCTTCTTCCCCAGCTCCGTGACCAGGGAATGGTATCCGTAGCGCTCCAGGGCCAGGATGGCCCGCTGGTAGGTGAGGCCTTCGGGCTGGCCGCTCCAGTTGTTTTCCGGGGCGTTGCGGAAGGCGGGATCATCGGCGGCGACGCTGGGCAGGGGGAAGGGCGTCCAGAACTCCCGGGGATTCAGGAGATGGTTGCGGACAAAGGCGTCCGCCATGCCCTGGGAAAGGCTGCCCCAGTACATGCAGCGCAGGGTGTTGTGGCAGAGGACATCCACGGGGTTTCCCTGCCGGTTTCGGTCGAAGCAGGCGGAGCGGCGGCCGTTCCACAGGCCGCTGCGGAGGGCCCGGGCGGTTTCCGCCGCCCGGAGGTCCCACTCCCCGGCGGCGGGATCCCCCTGGATGCGGCAGATTTCCGCCAGGGTGTGCCGGGCGGCGCAGCTCCAGGAGGTGACGTCCATGCTGGCCATGGGGACCACGTCATACCCTTCCGGCGGGGTATCCTCCTCCCACCAGCAGGGGGCGTTACCGTAGCGGAGGGCCAGGTCCTCCCCGGTGTCATAGACGCAGAAGGAGGACAGGAGCCCGTCGCCGGTGAGGTGGCGGGTGCGCCAGAGGCAGGCGTCAAAGCGGGAGAGGACCTCCTTCAGGAAATCCAGGTAGGATGGATCCCTTCCGAAGAGATAATACAGATTCAGGGCCGGGAAGGGAAAGCAGAAGCCCTGGTATTTATTGAACTCGGGAACAATGCTGCCGGAGCGGAGGGCCACGGAGCCGGGAAGGCGCCCGTCCTCCCGCTGGTTCTCCATGAAGAGGAGGCAGTTGTTCAGCGCGGCCCCCGGATTCCGGAGGGCATACATTTCTCCGCCCATAGGCTGGGTTTCCAGCCAGATTTTTTCATATCCGCCGCCCTCCACCAGGACGGTCCTGCCGCCGAAGTCCTTCAGGTTCAGGCGGCATTTTTCCTCCGCGGCGTCATACACCCGCTGGAGAACGGGGTCTTCGGTACAAAAGGATATATTTGTTTCAGGCAGCATGGGATCCACTCCTTCCGGATTGGGACCGGGCTGTTTTTTTTGACAGGATGATCCTACCATTTTCGGGGCTTTTTTCATAGGCGCAAAAATTCTGCGCATGCCCGGAGGGGCCGGAAAGCCTTTAAAACCAAGGGTGCGCTAAAATTTCGCCTCTTCCCCGTCGGGGGGCTTTTCCGGATAATGGAGACAGAAACAGGGAACGGGAAAAACGAAAAAACGGAGGGGTTCATCGATGGGCAATGCTGTTTCCGCAGCCCGGAAGAGTTTCGGGTACCGGGCAGGACTGGCGGTCCGGAGGGACTGGCAGCTGTGGGTGCTGATGCTGCCGGCGCTGGCTTTCTTCATCGTGTTCTGCTACTTCCCCATGTACGGGGTGCAGATCGCCTTCCGGGACTACAAGGCGGCCTTCGGCATCACGGGGAGCCAGTGGGTGGGGCTGAAGTATTTCGAAAAGTTCTTCAACAGCTATTACTGCGGGCGGATGTTCATGAACACCTTCCTGCTGAACGCCTTCGGGCTGCTGTTCGGCTTTCCGGTGCCGATCCTGCTGGCCATCATGCTGAACCAGCTGAACCGGAAGCGGTTCAAGGGCTTTGCCCAGACGGCCATCTACGTGCCCCACTTCATTTCCACGGTGGTGCTGGCGGGCATGATTTACCTGTTCTTTTCGCCCACCAACGGGATTATCAACCACCTGATTACGGCGGCAGGGGGCAAGAGCATCTACTTTGTGATGGAGCCGGGATGGTTCCGGCCGCTGTTCATCGGATCGGATATCTGGCAGAACGCCGGATGGAACACCATCCTGTATATCGCGACGCTGACCAGCATCGACCCGCAGCTGTATGAGGCGGCCACCATCGACGGGGCCACGAGGTGGAACAAGATCCGGCACATCGACATTCCGCACCTGGTTCCCATCGCGGTGATGATGCTGATCCTGAACTGCGGCTCCCTGCT
Organism: uncultured Clostridia bacterium; assembly: GCA_946187775.1. Classification (GTDB taxonomy): domain Bacteria; phylum Bacillota; class Clostridia; order Christensenellales; family Aristaeellaceae; genus Aristaeella. The sequence continues at coordinate 16,811 of CAMHSI010000017.1, read as the reverse complement.
GTCCTCCAACACGGACAAGGCGCTGCTTTTGCAGACCAGCGGAAACATGGCCACCTCGGACATCCTGGGGGTTTATGTGTACAACGTGGGCATTTCGGCCAGCAAGGCCCAGTACTCCTACGCTTCGGCCATCGGCCTGTGCCTGAACGTGATCAACTTCGCGATCATCATGCTGGTGAACGCCGTGTCCCGGAAGATGAGCGACATCAGCCTGTTCTGAGAGGGGGAGAGAGAATGACCGCCATTGCCGCGAAAAAGGCCAACCGGGTTCGGGAAACCCGGAAGGACAGGATTTTCAACGCCATCAACCTGGCGTTCTGGATCCTGGTGCTGTTCATTGTGCTGTATCCCCTGTGGCTGATCCTCATCGCCTCCGTGTCCGATCCGGACGCGGTGCTGCAGGCCCGGGTGCTGCTTTGGCCGGTGGACTTTTCCCTGATGGGATATGAAGCCGTGCTCCAGCACAAGGAGCTGTGGGGCAGCTATTTGAATTCCATCTTCTACACCGTGGCCGGATCGGCCCTGAGCGTTATCGTGACCCTGGCGGCGGCCTACGCCCTGTCCCGGAGGTTCGCCGGGAAAAGGGCGGTGAACCTGGCCATCACCTTCACCATGTTCTTCTCCGGGGGCCTGATCCCCATCTTCCTGAACGTGCGGGACCTGGGGCTGTATGACACCCGGGCGGTGATGATCCTGATGAACCTGGTTTCCGTGTGGAACCTGATGGTGGCCCGGACCTACATCCAGACCAGCATTCCCGACGAGCTGTATGAGGCGGCGGTGATCGACGGGGCGGACCATTTCACCTACTTCTTCAAGTGCGTGCTGCCCCTTTCCGGAACCATTGTGGCGGTGCTGTCGGTGTACTACGGGGTGGCCCGGTGGAACGACTACTTCACGGGGCTGGTGATGCTGCGGGACCGGTCACTGTATCCGCTGCAGCTGGTGCTGCGGGAAATCCTGGCCTCCCTGACGTCCACCGGCTCCTCGGACACCTTCTTCGCGGCCTACGCGGACAACATGGGAGGCCTGCAGGAGGCGCTGCGGAAGGCGGAGGTGGCCAAATACTGCTGCATCGTGGTGTCTACGGTGCCGGCGGTGCTGCTGTACATATTCATGCAGAAATACTTTGTGAAGGGCGTCATGATTGGATCATTAAAAGGATAGGCGATAACCCGAAGAATCGGGTGAGCATATAAGAAAAGGAGGAGACCCGTATGAAGAAACTCATTTCCCTGCTGCTGGCATGCTGCATGCTGCTCAGCCTGAGCGCCGCCTTCGCCGAGGAGAAGACGGAGCTGACAGCCTTCCAGTACGCCCTGGAAAACCAGAACACGGACTTCAACAACCTCTGGTTCTTTGACGAGCTGGAGAAGAAGACCAACACCCACGTGACCTTCCAGATGGTGAAGGACGCGGACTGGGACACCAACGTGAACCTCATGTTCGCGGTGCCGGACAAGATGCCCGACATGATCATCCGCCACGCGGTGGACGTGGAGGAATACGGCGTGACCCAGGGCCTGCTGCTGCCCCTGGACGAGTACCTGACGGAAGAGATCATGCCCAACTACGTGAGCCGGCTGAACATCAACAACGCCGGTGACTCCATTCCCGCCAGCGACGGAAAATCCTACTACATCGGATTCCTGATGGCCCAGAACGTGAACCACACGGGCACCTGGTACGTGAACCAGACGGAGCTGGACAAGCTGCAACTGGAGGTCCCCACCACGATTGAAGGCGTGACGGAAATGCTGCGGGCCATGAAGAAGGACGGCATCAAGTGGCCCTTCTCCGCTTCCTACACCCAGTACGGCCCGGAAACCATCTGGAACCAGTTCGCTTCCTTCGGCGTTCCGGAGAACACCCACTACTACTACATTGACGAGAACGAAAAGGTTCAGCTGACCTTCGCCCAGGAGGGCTGGCGCAAGTGCGTGGAATGGCTGCACCAGCTGTATGAGGAAGAGCTGATGGATCCGGAATCCCTGACCCAGGACTCCAACCTGTGGGCCAACAAGGTGAACAACGGCGAGGTGGGCTACTTCTGCTACCTGCGGCTGATCAACACCGCCATCAAGGCGGAGAACATCGGGAACTACAAGTCCATCCTGCCTCCGGCGGCGGAAGGCGCCAAGGCCTGCGTTTCCCAGATCCTGGAGGTGCCGGAGGCCGGCGTGTACCTGACGAAGAACTGCAAGGACCCGGTGGCGGCCCTGAAGTGGGTGGACGCCCAGCTGGAGACGGAAACCATGATGGTGTCCCTCAACGGCAAGGTGGGCGAGCAGATCCAGCTGAACGACGAAGGCAAATACGAAGTCATCAACATTCCGGAGGACAACGGCCTGTACAGCTTCGTGCCGGTGACCATGGGCCAGTTCTTCGCCCCGGGCGACTACTACACCTCAATTTACCAGATGGCTCCGCACCGGGTGGAGCGCTATGAGGACAGCAAGGCCTACGCGGAAGCGGGCGTGCTGGAGTACAAGAGCTTCCAGTACCTGCGGGACCTGTGCAAGCTGAGCAACGAGGACTCCCTGGAGGCCGCCGGCATCTACACGGACCTGCAGAAGCTGGTGGAAGAAAACTTCGCCAACTTCGTGCGCAACGGCGTCACGGACGAGAGCTGGAACAGCTTCCAGGAGCAGGCGAAGGGCATCGGCGCGGAGCGGTACATTGAGCTGTACCAGACGGCGTACGACGCGTACCTCGCCAAGTAAATTTCTTGAACACCGCGGCCGGAAATGCTAAAATATACGCACAACGGCTGCCGGGCACCGCCGGGGCAGGCAAGGCCGGGGCGGTGCCCCTTTTTCGCTGCATAGGAGATAAATGAATGAAGCGTTTTGCTGGATGGATCTGCCTGCTGCTGGCAGCCATGATGCTGACCGGATGCGGGAAAAAGCAGGACGGGGAGGAGACGAAGGCTTCCCCGGTTTCGCTGACTGCCCTGCAGTACGAGATCGACAATATCGCCATGGACTTCAGCAGCATGGCTTTTTTCCGGCGGATTGAGGAGCAGACGGGGGTCCACGTGGATTTCAACGAGGTCAAGGACTCGGTGTGGAACAGCTCGGTGGACCTGGCCTTCTCCAGGGGAAAGATGCCGGACCTGATCCTGCGGGGCTCCCTGGACGTGGAGGAATACGGCGTTACCAGGCACCTGCTGGTGCCCCTGGACGAATACATGGACAAGGGGCTGCTGCCGAACTACACCCGGCGGATGGACGAGGCCGGGCTGCGGGAGCAGATGACGGCCTCGGACGGGCACATCTATTCCCTGGGGTTCCTGATTTCCCAGGGGGTGAACACCAACGGGCACTTCTTCATCAACAAAACATGGCTGGACAATCTGGGGCTGGAGGTTCCGAAAACGGTGGAGGAGCTTACGGAAACCCTGACAAAGTTCCGGAGCAGCGATCCCAACGGCAACGGCCAGCGGGACGAGATCCCCATGGAATTCACCTTTGACGACAACATCACCGGGATCTACAACCTGTTTTCCTTCTTCGGGCTGCCGCTGAACGAGGACTACGTGTATGTGGACGAGGCGGGGAAGATCCGCTTCGCCCCGGAGGAAGACGCCTTCTTTGAAACCCTGGAATGGCTGCACACCCTGTACCGGGGCGGGCTGCTGGACATCGATTTCATCAGCCAGGGCAGCAGCATCTGGGCCGAAAAGGTGAACGAGGGAAACACGGGGATGTTCAGCTACTGGCGGCTGGGGAACACGGCGCTGACGCCGGCGGCCGCCGGGGCGTACCAGGTGATGGTGCCGGTTGCCGCGGAGGGCAGGAAGGCCTGCCTGCCCCGGCATATGGACATCATCGAGTTCGGAGCGGCCCTGACCACGGACAACCGGGACATCGAAGCCAGCCTGCGCTGGCTGGACGCGCAGTTTGAAACGGAAAACATGCTGGTTTCCCAGAACGGGCCGGTGGGGGATACGCTGAAAAAGCGGGAGGACGGCCGCTACGAGGTGGCCTACGTGCCGCCGGAAAACGAGCTGTACCAGTCGGTTCCGGTGATCTGCGGCCAGTTCTTCGCCCCGGCGGAATACTATTCTTCGGTGTACGTTCCCGCGGAGCACCGGCTGGAGAAGGCCGCGTACTGCGCCCTGTACGAGGAGGCGGGGGTGCTGGAGAAAACCTCCTGGAAGCTGCTGACAACGGTGGCGCCCAAGACCACCGACGAGGCCGCGGAAACCCGGCGGCTGAAGGCAAGGCTCAAGTCCCTGACGGACGGGGCCATTGTTTCCGCGGTGACCCAGGGGATCACACCGGAGGGCCGGGAGGAATTCCTGCGGCGGCTGCGGGAGGGCGGAAGCGAGGACTACATCCGGGTTTACCAGCAGATTTACGACCGTTGGCGGGGAGGAAAATAAACCGTGATCAGGGGAAGCAGGACATCGGTATTCATCCGGTATGCGCTGTCGTATACCGCTGTGGTCCTGCTGCTCTTTTTCAGCATCACCGGATACATGTACATCACCCTGAGCCGGCGGGCCCGGGAGGAGCTGATCACCACCCAGATCAACCGGCTTACCCGGATCGCGGGGCAGCACGAAAGCTACCTCTCCGCCATGCTGAACACGGCGGAGGAGATCGGCCTGAGCCCGGATATCGAGTTTTTCCGCTATGAGGAGGAGCCGTGGAAGGCCTACGACCTGCAGCTGCAGATGGTGCCCTACACAACGACCTGCACCTTCTGCGACCAGGTGTTCCTGCATTTTTACGGGGACGACCGGGTGTATTCCTCCTCGGCGTCCCTTTCGCTGTCGCTGTTCGCCCGGATGATGCGCTATGAGTTCATCCCCATGGAGAAGCTGGCGGCGGTGATCGACGGCGCGCAGCGGCTGACGATCCTGCCCTCCCAGCAGGTTTCCTCCACGCTGGTGGACAGCTCCCGGGTGGCCACTTTCCTGATCCCCCTGGGGGACAGCCAGGGGCCCTCGGGCAAGGGAATCCTGATTTTCCTGATCAAGGACAACGTATACCAGGCGCTGTTTTCCGACGCCATTGACGGGCACATCAACACCTACATCTTCCAGGACGACACGCTGCTGTCCTCGGCGGAGGAGCTGGAGCTTCCCCGGGAAGCGCTGGATCTTTCCGCCGGGGAAGCCTCCCGCACCTTCCGGGCAAACGGGGAGGAATGGACCCAGGTGACCCTTTCCGGAAGGAGCTGGGGCATGACCTACGCGGCGGTGCTGCGGAACGCGGACATCAACAGCGCCATCGCAAGGCAGATCTTCAGCAATATGGCGATCCTGCCGGTTTTCGTGGCGTTGAGCCTGGGGCTGGCGCTTTTCATGGCCCGGAGGCACGCAAGGCCCATCCGGGCGATTTCCGGCCTGCTCTCCCGGGAGGAGGGGGATTCCCGCCGGGACGAGCTGCAGCAGATTTCCACGGGAATCCGGCAGCTGACCACCCGGAACCAGGAGCTGGCCACCCGGCTGGACCGGGCGCTGCCCCTGCAGCGGCACGACTTCGTGTTCGGCTTCGTGAAGGGACGTTTCGCCACCCGGGGGGAGGCCGTGGAGGCGGGACGGGCCGTTGGGCTGGAGATCGACCGGCCGTACTACGCGGTGATCCTCTGCAGCGGCGGGGACGGAAGCGAGCACCCCTTCGACCTGAAGGAGCCGCCCTTTGACGGGTATTCCGGCTTCTCCGGGGCGGGGGTGGAGCTGGTGGCGCTGAAGGCGAATTTGTACCTGATCTTCGCGGACCGGGAGGAGCTGCTGCCGGAGCTGGCGGAGAAGATCCGGGAGGGGAGCGACGCCGGGAGCGGCCGGAGTGTTACCTCCATTTCCGCCGTGCACCGGGACTTCGCGGAGGCACCGGCCTCCTACCTGGAGGCGGCGGCCGCCTGGGAAAACCGCTTTGTGATGGGCAGCCGGAAGGTGCTGTGCTACCGGGATATATCCTCGAACCTGCCGGACATCCTGCCCCAGGCCCGGAAGATCACCAACTCCATCAGCCAGGCGCTGTCGCTGCACAACCGGGAGATCCTGGACGCCCGGATTGACGACCTGCTTCATTTCCTGCAGAACACCAACATGTCGCCCTTCGCCTTCCGGATGATCTACAGCGAGGTGATCAACTCCCTGGTGCATACCCACACGGAGGCCCTGTCCGGGGAGGAGCCGGTGCTGGAATTCTACGATATTTTCTCCCTGACCTCCTGCCAGTCCATTGACGACCTGGACGAGATGCTGCGGCGGCTGTGCGACCTGCTGCTGCGGGGAGAGACGGAGAAGCGGGAAACGGCGGAGGAGGAAGAGAACGAGATTGCCCAGGTGGTGCGGTATATGAAGGAGCACTACCAGGATCCGGAAATGTCCATTACGGCGCTGGCAGATTCCTTCGACCTGTCCACCACCCGGTTCAGCCTTTCCTTCAAGGAGAAGATGGGCATGGCGCCGCTGGAATACCTGACGCTGCTTCGGGTGGAGCACGCCCGGGAGCTGCTGGCGGAAACGGACCTGACGATCCGGGACGTGAGCGTGCGGGTGGGATACTACGATTCGGGATCCTTCATCCGCCGCTTCAAGCAGATTACCGGGGAAACCCCGCTGCAGTACCGGCGCGGCCGGGAAGCGGAGGGGGACGGGGCCGGAACCCCGGGGGAAAACCGGGAGAACGGAGGAGACTGAGCCGTGAGGACGGAGGAGATCAACATCCGGGACCCCTTTGTGCTTTGCCATGGGGGAAAATACTACCTGTACGGAACCCGGGGGGCCACCTGCTGGGGAGAGGCGGACGGCTTCGACGTCTATACGGGGGAGGACCTTCACACCTGGGAGGGGCCCATCGAATGCTTCCACCGGCCGGAGGGCTTCTGGGCGGACCGGAACTACTGGGCGCCGGAGGTCTACTTCCGGGACGGGATGTTCTACATGTTCGCCAGCTTCAAAAACGAAACGACCCGCCGGGGAACGGCGGTGCTGCGGGCGGCCTCGCCCCTGGGGCCCTTTGAGCCCTGGTCGGAGGGGCCGGTGACCCCGGGGGACTGGGAATGCCTGGACGGAACATTGTACGTATCCCGGGAGGGAAAGCCTTACATGGTCTTCTGCCACGAATGGGTGCAGGCGGGGGACGGGGAGATCCTGGCCATGCCGCTGACGGACGACCTGAAGGCGGCGGCGGGAGCGCCGGCGCTGCTGTTCCGGGCGTCGGAGGCGGCCTGGAGCCGCCAGGTGAAGCATTCCTCGGGAAAGACCGGGTATGTGACGGACGGGCCCTTCCTGTGGCGAAATGAAAAAGGGGAGCTGCTGTGCCTGTGGTCCGGGTTTTCCGGGGAGGGATACGCCCAGGGGGTCGCGGTTTCGGACAACGGGGAGATCGACGGGAAATTTATCCAGAGGGAGCCCCTGTTCCTGCGGGACGGCGGCCACGGCATGCTCTTCCGGGGGCCGGGGGAAAGGACGGTGCTGGCGCTGCATTCCCCGAATACGCACCTGCAGGAGCGGCCCAGGTTCCTGGAGACGGAAGGGCTGTAACACACGGAAAGGACTATTGCGAATGACGAATGACGCGGCGGTGCGGCACCTGCTGGACCTGTGCCGGAGGAACGAAAGGACGGGCCTGTGGCAGTATTCCGGGTTCCTGAGCCCGGCGGAGCAGGACGACTTCCTGCGGTGCCCGGAGGCGGCGGGATACCCCTTCCTGATGGCAGGGGGATACGAAGGCGCGGAGCGGAGGATCCTGGCGGCGGGAAGCGAGGAGGAATCCGGGCCGCCGGAGCCGCCGATCCGGGTGATCGCGGTGCGGATGAAAAGCGACAAATACGCCGAGGAGCTGACCCACCGGGACTACCTGGGGGCGATCCTGGGCCTTGGGATTGAGCGGAGCCTCATCGGGGATATCCTGGTGCGGGAGAAGCGGGCCTGGTTCTTCTGCCTGGAGGGGGCGGCGGAGATGCTGGTTTCCTCCCTGGCCCAGGTGCGGCAGACGGCGGTGACGGCGGAGATCAGCGCGCCGGACGTGCCGGAGCTGCAGCCGCGGTTTGCGCCGATGCGGGTGAACGTGGCTTCGGAGCGGCTGGACGCGGTGGCGGCGGCCTTCCTGAACGTGTCCCGGGGGCAGGCGGAGAAGCTGTTCGGGGCGGAGAAGATCCTGGTGAACGGGAGGCCGGCGGCGGACCGGAGCCTGCGGATGAAGGAGGGGGACATCCTGACGGTGCGGGGCTTCGGCAAGGCGGTGTACGACGGGATTGAGCATGAAACAAAGAAGAACAGGCTCTGGGTGAACCTGCGGAAATACATATAGGGAAAGGCCTTGGACGGAATCCTCCGGGATTCCGTTTTTTTGTATCCAAAACGATAAAAAAGAGAACCATTCCGGATATGGAAAAATGCAGGATGATGTGTTATTGTCAGTGGGCCGGCGCATCCGGCAGCTTTTGCGCGCGGGGGAATGGACCCGGAAAGGAAGGTGTTTGACCTGGCTCGGACGGACTCGGACATGACACAGGGAAACATCTGGCTCCATATGCTTCATTTCTCTGTGCCCATGGCCATCGGGCTGCTGTTCCAGCAGCTGTACAACACGGTGGACACGCTGGTGGTGGGCCAGTTTGTGGGCAAGCAGGCCCAGGCCGCCGTGGGCTCCACGGGGCCCATCATCAACACGGTGGTGGGGTTCTGCGCGGGGCTGGCCACGGGGGCTTCCGTGGTGATTTCCCAGCGGTACGGGGCCCACGACCGGGAGGGCCTGGGCAAGGCCGTGCACACCACGGTGGCGCTGACCTTCCTCATGAGCCTGGTCACCACGGTGCTGGGGCAGCTGATCATTACCCCCATGCTCCGGTTTATGCAGACGCCGGAGGACGTGATGGCGGAGTCCGGCAGCTACCTGTCCATCTACTTCGCCGGGATTTCCGGGATCCTGTTCTACAACCTGGGGAGCGGCATCCTGCGGGCGGTGGGGGATTCCCGGAGGCCGCTGTACTTCCTGATCCTTTCCGCCCTGATGAACACGGGGCTGGACCTGCTGTTTGTGCTGGCGTTTGGCATGAAGGTGGACGGGGTCGCCCTGGCCACGGTGCTTTCCCAGATCTTCTCGGCGGCGCTGATCCTGGTCGCTTTGAGCCGGGAACGCGGGGACTACGGCATCCGCTGGAAAAAGATCCGGATCGACCGGGATTCCCTGCGGCAGATCCTGCGGCTGGGGCTGCCCAGCAGCGTACAGAGCGCCATCACGGCCTTTTCCAACGTGTTTGTGCAGAGCTACATCAACGCCTTCGGGTCCGCCTGCATGGCGGGCTACGGGGTGTACGGGAAGATCGACGCCTTCGCCCTGATTCCGGTGCAGAGCATCAGCATGTCCTCCACCACCTTCGTGGGGCAGAACTGGGGGGCGAAGCAGGGCAGCCGGGCCCGGGAGGGCGTGCGGGTGGCAACGCTGATGAGCATCATCTCCACGGTGGTGCTGGGGCTGGCGGTTTTCCTGCTGGCGCGGCCGCTGATGGGGCTGTTCTCCCCGGAGGAGGACGTGATTGAATACGGCATCCGGTTCATCCATATCGTGACGCCCTTCTACGTGGCCATCTGCTTCAACCAGATCTACGCGGGGGCGCTGCGGGGCATCGGGGACGCCACCATGCCCACGGTGATCATGCTGGTTTCCTTCGTGGCCTTCCGGCAGGTGTACCTGGCGGTGACCAAGGCCCTGGGGGCCGGGTTCCTGGCGGTGGCACTGGCGTATCCGGTGGGGTGGATCCTGTGCTCCACGCTGCTGATCATCCGCTATTCCCGGAGCCCGCTGGTCCGGGGAAAAGCCTGAAAAAGAACGGTTTACGGCGCGCCCGGGCGTATTGACGCGGCGGGGGCGCGATGATAGAATCCCTCAGGGATTCTGTCTTGGGGGAGGAAGAGAGAATGAAGACCTGCGCGATTGTCGGAATCAACTGGGGAGACGAAGGAAAAGGCCGGGTGGTGGACCTGCTGACGGCGGATTACGACGTTGTGATCCGCTACCAGGGAGGCGGAAACGCCGGACACACCGTGATCAACGAACGGGGCAAGTTTGCCCTGCACCTGCTGCCCTCCGGGATCTTCCACGACGGGGTGGTGAACATCCTGGGGAACGGGGTGGCGCTGGATCCGGAGAACCTCTGGAAGGAGATCATGGAGGTGACCTCCCGGGGCGTGGCGGTGACGCCGGAAAACCTGAAGATTTCCGACCGGGCTTCGCTGCTGCTGCCCTGGCACCGGGAGCTGGACGCCCTGGAGGAGCAGCGGCTGGCGGACAAGAAATACGGTTCCACCAAGCAGGGGATCGCTCCCTTCTACTCCGATAAATACCAGAAGAAGACCGTCATGGCCGGGGAGCTGTTCCATCCGGAGAAGCTGCGGGCCCACCTGCAGGACCTGATGGAATGGAAAAACCTGACGCTGACGAAGGTATACGGCAGCGAAGGCTGCACCATGGAGGCGCTGGAGAAGTGGCTCCGGGAGTGGTGCGAGCCCATCCGGCCCTACATCTGCGACACGGGCCGGTTCCTGAAGGCCGCCCGGGCCGCGGGCAAGAGCATGATGTTTGAGGCCCAGCTGGGAGCCCTGCGGGACCTGGACTACGGCATTTATCCCTACACGACTTCCTCCAACACCCTGGCGGCGTACGCGCCCATCGGGGCGGGGCTGCCCTCCCTGCGGGCGGAAGAGGTGATCGGCGTGGTGAAGGCTTACTCCACCTGCGTCGGGGAAGGCCCCTTCGTGTGCGAGATGTTCGGGGAGGAGGCGGAAGCCCTCCGGAAGGCCGGGCAGGAATACGGCGCCAAGACGGGGCGGCCCCGGCGGGTGGGGCCCATCGACCTGGTGGCCACCCGCTACGGCGTGGAGATGCAGGGGGCCACGAAGATCGCCCTGACGAAGCTGGACGTGCTGAGCGGGATGGAGAAAATCCCGGTGTGCGTGCGGTACCGGGTGGACGGAGAGGAAACCGACGAGTTCCCCTTCCCTACGGAGCTGGAGGCCGCGGAGCCGGTGATTGAATACGCGGAGGGCTGGAAGGGCGACATTTCCGGCGCCCGGAAGTGGGAAGACCTGCCGGAGGCGGCCCGGAACTACGTGACGATGATTGAGAAAGCCATCGGCTGCCCCATTACCTACGTCTCCGTTGGCGCGGAGCGGGAAAGCATGATCATCCGGTGAACGCCGGGGAACAGTAAAGGAGAAGAAGAAAAATGACGGATCGCTACGAGACCCCCCTGTCCTCCCGGTACGCGTCGGACTACATGCTGCAGCTGTTTTCGGCGGACACCCGGTACCAGACCTGGCGGAAGCTGTGGACGGCGCTGGCCCGGGAGGAAATGAAGCTGGGGCTTCCCATTACCGAGGAGCAGGTTGCGGAGCTGGAAGCGCACCAGACGGACATCGACTACGAATGCGTGCGGCAGCGGGAAAAGGAAGTGCGCCACGATGTGATGGCCCATGTGTACGCCTACGGGAAGGCGGCGCCTTCCGCGGCGGGAATCATCCACCTGGGGGCCACCAGCTGCTACGTGACGGACAACGCGGACCTGATCCTGTACCGGGACGCCCTGCGGTACCTGCGGGGAGAGCTGCTGGCGGTGCTGGACAACCTGGCGAAGTTCGCGGAGCAATACAAGGATACCCCCACCCTGGGATATACCCACTACCAGCCGGCCCAGCCGGTGACCATCGGGAAGCGCGCCACCCTGTGGATGCAGGACTTCCTGACGGACCTGCGGGAGGTGGATTTCGCCCTGGAAAACATCCGGTTCCTGGGATGCCGGGGAACCACGGGAACGGAGGCCAGCTTCCTGGACCTGTTTGAGGGAGACGGGGAGAAGATTGACGCCATGAACCGGGCGCTGGCGGAGGACTTCGGCTTCACGGAGTGCTTCGACGTGTGCGGCCAGACGTATCCCCGGAAGACGGACAGCCGGATCCTCAACGCCCTGTCCTCCATCGCCCAGAGCGCCCACCGGATGGCGACGGACATCCGGCTTTTGCAGCACGACCGCCAGGTGGAGGAGCCCTTCGAAAAGAACCAGATCGGGTCCTCGGCCATGGCCTACAAGCGCAACCCCATGCGGAGCGAGCGGATCTGCTCCCTGGCCCGTTACCTGATGGCGGACGCCATGAACGCCCCCATGACGGCGGCGGTGCAGTGGATGGAGCGGACGCTGGACGATTCCGCCAACCGGCGGATTTCCATCCCGGAGGGTTTCCTGTGCGCGGACGCGGTGCTGCGGCTGGCCCAGAACGTGACGGACGGGCTGCACGTGAACGAAAAAATCGTGGAAAAGACCCTGCGGGAATACCTGCCCTTCAGCGCCACGGAGAACCTGCTGATGGAGGCGGTGAAGCGGGGCGGGAACCGGCAGGAGCTGCATGAGATCATCCGCCGCTGCTCCATGGAGGCCACGGCCCGGATGAAGGAGGGCGAGGCCTGCGACCTGCTTTCCCGGCTGGCGGCGGAGCCCGCCTTCGGCCTGAGCGGGGAGGAAATGGAAAAGCTGCTGGATCCGAAGCTCTACACGGGCCGCTGCGCGGAGCAGACGGAGCGCTTCCTGGAGAAGGTGCGGCCGCTGCTGAAGGGCCTGCGGAAGACCGAAGCGGAGATCAACCTGTAAAAGAGAAGGGAAAAGGGTTTACAGCTTGAAGCCGGTGACCACGGCCTGGGCCACATCCCGGCCGAGGTTATCGGACACATTGACATGATAGACACAGGATGTTTTACCGTCCTTGCGGCAGGATGCTTCCGCCGTAAGGACGTTTCCTTTTGGCACGCTGAGGAAATTCATGCTGATCTGCTGGGCCACGGTGGGCCGGTGGGCATTGCAGGCGGCGGTGGCAAAGGCGAAATCGATGAGGGTCAGGATGGCGCCGCCCATGACGCCTCCCTCGGCGTTCCGGTGGTGATCGGTAAGGGCCATGGTGCTGACGGAACCGGTTTCCGTCAGCTCTTCCAGGGTGATGCCGTTTTCAACGGCGTACCGGTCGTTTTCAAAAAAAGCGCGGGCTTCTTCTATGGTCTGAAACTGAGACATGGATCATTCCTCCGAAGGGGCGGGAACTCCGCCCGGTAATCAGGGATCATTATAGCGCCCGGAGCAGGGCGGGAGAAGGGTTTCCCCGGAAAAACAGCGCAAAAACATTCCCCGGGGGACGGAAACGGTTGCGCCGGGGAAACGGGTTATGATATGATCCGTTCAATTCTTGAGAATATGGGGGAATTCCCCGGGAGGGAGCCTATGGAGCTGCAGGAACTGCGGGAAAAAATCGATCGGGTGGACGATGAGCTGATCCGCCTGTACGGCGAACGGATGGAGCTGACCCGGCAGGTAGGCCGGTGGAAGCGGGAGAACGGCATCCCGGTGCTGGACACGGAGCGGGAGAGGAACCTGCTGAACCGGGTCGGGGAGAAGGCCGGGGAGGAAAACGAGAACGGCGTGCGGGCGCTGTTCGGTTTCCTGATGGCCCAGAGCCGCACCAGCCAGATGCTGGACGGGAAGCCGGAAAGCCGCCTGGGGGCGCAGATCCGCGCCGCCCTGAAGGAAACGCCGGAGCTTTTCCCGGCCAAAGCCACGGTGGCCTGCCAGGGGGTGGAGGGGGCCTATTCCCAGAAGGCCTGCGAAAAGATGTTTTCCGCGCCTTCCATCGTGTACTGCAGGGATTTTGAGAGCGTGTTCAGCGCCATCGAGAACGGATTCTGCCAATACGGCGTGCTGCCCATTGAAAACAGCCTGGCGGGATCGGTGAACAGCGTGTACGACCGGATGATCAGCCGGAATTTCTACATCGTCCGTTCCACCCGGGTGAAGATTGACCATACGCTGATGGCACTGCCCGGGGTCCGGAAGGAGGATATCCGGGAGGTCTGCTCCCACGAGCAGGCGATCCAGCAGTGCTCCCGGTACCTGGAGAAGAACAAGGAGTGGCAGGTGAACATCTGCGCCAACACGGCGGTGGCCGCCCGGACGGTGGCCCAGGGGGGCCGGAGGGACACCGCGGCCATTTCCTCCGCCGCCTGCGCCCAGCTGTACGGCCTTGAAATCCTGGACACGGAGATCCAGAACAACAGCAACAACCACACCCGGTTCATCTGCATTTCCAAGAAGCCGGAGATCTATCCCGGGGCGGACCATACCAGCCTGATGCTGGTGCTGCCCAACCGGCCGGGCTCCCTGTACCAGCTGCTGGGCCGCTTCAACGCCCAGGGCATCAACCTGACCAAGCTGGAAAGCCGGCCCATGCCCGGAAGGGATTTCGAGTTCATGTTCTATTTTGACATTGACGCGTCCGTGTATTCCCCGGCCTTTGCGCGGCTGATTGAGGAGCTGGACGTGACGCTGGAGCAGTTCTCCTACCTGGGCAGCTATTCGGAGCTGGCCTGATATCCCGAAGCAAAACAAAGCGCCCCTCCATGCCGGAGGGGCGCTTTTGCGCGGGCGGGAACCCTGCCTTACAGGCGGAGGGTGAGGACGTTGGTGCCCAGGAGGTTCTGGTAGCGGACATCCCGGGAGATGCCCAGGACGATGCGCAGGCCGATATTGCTGACGGGATCCTCCTGCCGGATCATCTTCGCACGCTCCAGGGGATCGAAGGCAGCGCAGTTGTCCCGGAGGCGGAGGATCAGGTCGTCCCCCTTGCGGATGACCCGGATCATGATATAGTGATGCTTTTTATGATCGGCGGCAAAGCCGTGGGAAACGATATTGCCGGCCATTTCCTCCAGGGCCAGGGAGGCGTGGGATGCCCGGCGGCTGTCGACGCCGCGCGCGGCGCAGAAATCCATGACCCGGGCGGAGATTTCCATGACCTCGGGCATGGACTGGATTTCCAGGTCCATCCGATCCTCCGGGGCGGCGCCGAAGCTGTCCGGCACAACCAGCAGGTCCTCCGCGGAGCGGGGGAATTTTTTGCCCGCGGCCCAGGCGTGAAAGAAAATCAGCAGGAAGCAGAGGACACCGTTGATGACATTGGCGATATACAGGCCGGTCATCTTCATGGCGGGAATCAGCACCAGGGAGCAGCAGACCACTCCCACCATGCCGTCCAGCACGGGAAGGGCCACGGAGAGGAACTTTTTCTCCATGGCCTGGGCATAGCAGGCGAAATTCAGGCTGATGACCGCCAGGGGCATGCACAGGGGGAGGATCCGGAGGCCCATGAGGGTCATCTGATAGACCTCATCGGCGGGATCCCGGAAGAAGAGCAGCGTGAAGGGACGGGCCAGGAGCACCAGCAGCGCCGTGAGACAGAGCTGGAAGACCATGCAGT
Source organism: uncultured Clostridia bacterium (assembly GCA_946187775.1). GTDB lineage: Bacteria > Bacillota > Clostridia > Christensenellales > Aristaeellaceae > Aristaeella. The sequence goes on along the minus strand of CAMHSI010000017.1, from coordinate 1,555 downwards.
TGCGCATAAACACCCGGCAGGTGCCCACCAGGGAGCTGCGGTCCTCCTCGCCGATGCTGATGCCCAGCATCATGCGGGTGACGGCCATCATGCCGAAGGGAACGGGCCAGAAGATGGCCATGACGGAATTGGAGGCGGCGAAGGCGGAGAGGCCGCCGCTGCCCACATACCGCAGGATCAGCAGGTTTACGATGAAGCAGCGGAACATCTCCACAAAGCGGGAGATGGCGCCGGGATAGCCCATCTGCACGATGTCCAGGCATTTTTTCATGCGGAAGGAGCGAAGGGAGAATTTCATTTCCGACTTCCCGGTGAAATAGTAGGAGGCGTTCACCAGGCAGAAGGCCCATACCGCCACGGCGGAGCCCAGGCCGAGGCCGAAGGTTCCCAGGTTTGCCGCGTAGACGAAGAGGACGTCCATGACGGTGTTCACGGCGACGCAGCAGATGCCGGCAGCCATGGTCCGCTTCGTTTTGTTCTCCAGGGAAAGGAAGGCGAAGAACTGCTGGCCCAGGACCAGGGCGGGAATGCCGGGGGCCTGGCCCAGGAGGTAGCTGTTGAAGGAGGCCAGCTCATCCGGCTTTTTCACGATGACGCCGAAGGCGTTGGTGGCGGCGGCCAGGACCATTGCCAGGGACGTGACGACGGAGACGCAGAAGGCGGCGGCCAGGTCCGAGGAAAAGCAGGTGCGGACCTCCTCCAGGTCATTGCGGCCCAGGGCCCGGCCGATGAGGAGCTGGGAGCCGCTGACCAGCATGATGCTCAGGGCGAAAAGGAAATGGTCCATGGGGGCGTAGAAGCCGATGGAGGTCATGGCGGTTTTGCCGATGAAGTTGCTGGCGAAGATGCTGTCCACGATGCAGTTGGCCGCGTTGATGACCAGCATCAGCACCTGGTAGGGCAGGAGGCGGAAAAACATCCGGGAAAGCAGCTTCGAATGCACGGAAGAATTTGTCATCGCAGGATCACCCTCCGGAAACAGAAAATCTTAAGGCAGCGGAACGGGCTGCTCCTTTTACGGACCGGCCGCGGAGCGGAGCTTTTCCACAACGGAAAGATCCGCCGGGAGCCAGCGGACGGAGTCCAGCTCCTCCCGGGAAAGCCAGCGGGCGGACTCATGCTCCTTCAGCATCAGGGAGCCGGAAAGCACCCGGCAGTCAAAGCAGACCATGGAAAGATGGAAATCCGGATAATCATACTCCACCCGGGCGATCTCCTCCCCGGGGGAAACCTCCGTATCCAGCTCCTCCCGGATTTCCCGGACCAGGGCCTCCCGGGGGGATTCCCCGGCCTCGATCTTCCCGCCGGGAAACTCCCACCAGTCCTTCCAGGGGCCGTAGCCCCGCTGGGTAGCAAAAACGGCATCCCCCCGGCGGATGACGGCGGCGGCGACACGGACGGTTTTCATGGGAAAGGCTCCCTTCCTGAATCAGTATTCGCTCCATTATCTCACTTTTCGGGAAAAGAGGAAAGACCCTGGGTTTACAACAATATATTGCATTTACAACAATATATTGAATGTGCTCCGGGTTTTTGCTACAATATATACGTATAG
>CAMHSI010000016.1 GCA_946187775.1 uncultured Clostridia bacterium | reverse complement strand
CCACCCAGCTCCGCCGGAATCAGAAAAGCGCCCTTTCGGGCGCCTGATTCTGGCGGAGCGGGTGGGATTCGAACCCACGGTACGTTGCCGTACACCTGATTTCGAGTCAGGACCGTTATGACCGCTTCGATACCGCTCCATGCAACGGGCGGATTATATCACACAGCCGGCTTTTATTCAAGCGCCGAATCGGAAATCCGGCCGGCGATTCCTCCGGCCTCTGCCGCGTTCACGAAGCATACCTTGTTGGATTCCACCTTCGAGCCGCCCAGCCTCCCCCGGACGATGAACCCGAAGGTAAACCTCCCGGAAAGGACGTCCTCCTCCGTTACCGTGTAGGTGTAGGTGCCGGAGGCGCTTTCTCCCCTTTCAACGTCGCTGATGGTCCCGGCCTCCAGGTCGGTTTTCTTCGCGGGCATCAGTCCGCCGAAGGAATACAGCTTCAGGTCTTTAGCGGCGTTCCTTTGGGACGCGTTGGTCAGGGTCCACTCATAGTCCAGCTCATCCCCGGCGGCGTAGCGCTCCTGCGCCGGGGAAACCTGCTTCACCGCCAGCTGCAGCTTGTATTCGCCCACATCGTCGGTAACGGGTTCCCCCAGGTTGCCGTAGAGTCCCAGCATCCGCAGCAGCCCCGGCCAGGCAACGCCGTCCGTCTTCTGCTTCAGGGATTTCTGCAGCTTCTTCACCGCGGTGGCAGTATCCTTGTCGAATTCTCCCGATGCCTCCCCGGAATACAGGGACATACCGGAGAGCAGCTCCTGCAGCTCCTTCACTTTTCCGGGATCGTTCTCCAGGTCCCGGGCCAGGGTGCCCTCCGGATAGAAATCCCGGGTCTCCTTCTTCCCGCAGTACCTGCAGGCGGAACGTTCCTTTCCCCTTGTGAACTCCGTGGGTTCCTTTACGGTTTCCCATTCGTCAAAGGCGTGGTCTGTCCTGCCCAGCTTCTCCCTGATCACCGTGCCGCAGGCCGTGCAGATGGTTTCCCGTTTTCCGCCCTTCCGGCAGGTGGGCTCCTCCGTCACGGTCCATTCCCCGGGGATGTGTCCCGTCTTTGGGATGGTTACGGACTCCTGCTTGTCGCACCGTTCGCAGGTGTGCTGCTGCTTTCCGTTTTCGGTGCAGCCGGCTTCCCGGATGATCTTCCAGGCACTCCACTTGTGGTCCAGCGGGGACACGGACTGGTTCTGGGTCTTTCCGCAGCTTTCGCAGGTCCGCTTCTGCTTTCCCTCATAGGTGCAGGTGGGTTCCTTCACGGTTTCCCATTCGCCCCAGCTGTGATCCACCTTCGGGATGGCTTCCGATTCCGTCTTCCCGCAGGTGCTGCAGGTCCGGGTGCGTTTGCCATCCGAGGTGCAGGTGGCCTCCTTCGCGGTTTCCCACTCGCCCCAGCTGTGGTCGTCGGTCGCCGGGATCTTCTCTGTTTCCGTCTTCCCGCAGGTGCTGCAGGTCCGGGTGCGTTCTCCCTCCCCGGCGCAGGTGGCCTCTTTGACCGCCTGCCAGTCCCCCCAGGTATGGTTCCCCGTGGCCGGGATGGTGACTTCCTTTACGGCTCCGGATGCGTCGGTAACTTCTTTGGTTCCTGCCTCCCCGCAGGTCGCCTCCCGGATGACTTTCTCCTGGGCCGGCGCCGCTTGGGTCGCATCGGTACCGTTCGTATTCTGGCTTTCGTCCTCCTGGGCCGGCGCTTCCTGGGTCGCATCGGTGCCGTTCGTATTCGGGTTTTCGTCCTCCCGGGCCGGCACCGCCTGGGTGCTGCCGGTGCCGCCGGTGTCCGGGCTTTCGGCCTCCTTTGCCGGCGCCGCCTGGGCCGGCTCGGTTACAGTCGTATTCGGGGTCTCTGCCTCCTGGGCCGCCGCGGCCCCGCAGGCCAGCGCCAGCACGGCCAGCACGGCCAAAGCCAGCATGAAGAGCTTTCTTTTCATCGCTTTTCCACCTCCCGGATTCCATTTGATCTGCCCGTCTGCACACTGCCTCTTTCCCTGTGTGATCTTTCTTTTCGCTTTCGGCGGTCATTCCACCTGCTGCCGCTCCACGAGCCTTGCGAAGGCGCCGTTTTTCGCCATCAGCTCGTCATAGGTGCCTTCCTCGATGATCTTCCCGTTCTCCAGGAACAGGATCCTGCTGCACTGGCGGATGGTGGACAGCCGATGGGCAATCACAATCCGGGTGCACCGGAGCTTGTCCAGGGCCTCGGAAACCTTCTTCTGGGTCAGGTTGTCCAGGGCGCTGGTGGCCTCGTCGAAAATCAGGATCTTCGGCTTGGCCGCCACGGCCCGGGCAATCAGGATCCGCTGCCGCTGGCCGCCGGAGATGCCGCCCGCGCCTTCGGTAATGACGGTATGCATGCCCATGGGCATTTGGCGGATGTCATCCGCCAGGCCGGAAACCTCCGCCGCCTCCCAGGCGTCCTCCTGGGTCAGCCAGGGAGCCGTCACCGTGATATTGGAGAAAATGCTGCCGCTGAACAGCTTTCCGTCCTGCATGACAACGCCGATCTTCCGGCGCAGGGAGCGGACGTCGATCCGCCGGAGGTCCCGGCCGTCATAGTAAACCGCCCCCATCTGCGGCTCCTCGAATCCCAGCAGCACCCGCAGCAGGGTGGACTTGCCGCAGCCGGAGGAGCCCACCAGCGCCACATATTCCCCGGGATGGATCGTCAGGTTCATTTCATCCAGGATCTTCCGTCCCCCGGGCTCATACTGGAAGGTTACGTTGTTCATCTCAATCCGGCCGGTGACCGATTCAACCACCTTCCGGTTTTCCGACTGCTCCGGCACGGCCTTCATCAGGGGCATCACCAGCTCCAGCAGGGGCCGGATGGAAGCGATGGACTGGGCCACCCCCACCAGCGCCATCACGCCGCCGCTCATGGTGCCGTAGGCGGTGTTGAAGGCGAAATACTCCGAAACGGAGACCCCGCTGCGGATGGCCAGGCCGTAGATCACCAGCGTTCCCACCAGGGAAACCGCCAGGTTCAGCACGCCGCTGATCTTCAGGAAGAAGGGCGGATCATAGGTCAGCTGCGCCACCCGGGCGTACAGATGTCCCCACCGGGAGAAGGCCCGCTTTTCCGCGCCGGCCAGGCGGATTTTCTGCATGCCCCCGATCAGCTGGAAGTCAAAGCCGCTCTCCCGGCTGTCCGCCTCCATGCGCTTTTTCGCGGTCCTGATCTGCAGCGCCACCGTCAGAAGGGTGATCCCCAGGTTCAGGAGCACCACCAGCACCGCCGGCCACACCAGGGCCGGGGCGTAGGCCGAGATCTGGAACACATAGATCAGGGAGAACAGGGAGGAAAAGCCCGTGGAGAAAAAGACGTTGACGATCTGGTAGCACAGCTCGTTCATATACTGGATACGGCTGCTCAGCTCGCCGGCGGTGTAGTCCTTGAAAAAGCCGGCGGGCAGCGAAAGCACCCGCATCATGGTGGCGGCGTAGATATTGTTGCTCAGCCGGGTCTGGATCCGGAGGGTCAGCAGCGATTTGATGGTCCGGAACATCACGGCGCTCAGGGAGGCCCCCACCATGAAGATGGCGATGCCCAGCAGCATCCGGTAGCTGCCGGCGGCCAGCACGTCGGAAAAGAGCATGTTGTTCAGCCACGGCATCAGCATTCCCACCAGGATCACCGCCACGGCGGCCAGCAGCAGGGCGGCCACGTCGGCGGGGGCAACCTGCTGGAGCATATACTTGAGAAGGCTTCCCAGGGTCATCTCCCCATTGGGAAAGGGCTTATAGAACTGGAGGGCTTCCGGTTCAATGAGATCCTTCGTCTTCCTTGTCAGGAGGATCCGCTTTCCCCGCTTGTGGTCCACCATGTAGTAATGCCGGGTACCCAGGGGCAGCAGCGCCACAACGCTCCCGTCGTCCGTCCGGGTGCCCAGCATGGCCCCGGCCGCGTCCCGGTACCAGTTGTCCTCCAGCCGGACCTTGCGCTTCATGATGCCGCCGGGGCGCAGCTGGTACTCCAGCAGGTCGTCAAATTCCTTCACGGACTCCGGCACCTGCTGGGGCTTCACATGGTAGTATTTCAGGATATCCTCAACGGCCTCCTCGGTATGCTCGCGGTCCTGCTTCATGGCTTCCCGCGTCCGCTTTCCCATAACGGTGCCGGCTATTTCAAAAAAGGTGTCCGAAACCGCTTTCCGGTCCAGCTCGTCCCGGATTTCGATCTGGTCGCTCATCAGGCTCATTCGCCGATCCCCCCTGCTTTTCCTTCTCCGCTTCCCCGCGCGTCAGGCGCTGGTTACCAGGTCCCGATACAGGCCCCCGGCCTCCATCAGCTCCGCGTGGGTGCCGCGCTCCGCAATCTTTCCGTGGTCCAGGACGATGATTTCGTCGCAGTCCCGGATGGTGGAAAGCCGGTGGGCAACGATGACGCAGGTAATGCCCCGGTCCCGGATCGCCCGGGTGATTTCATACTCGGACCGGGCGTCCAGGGCGGAGGTGGCCTCGTCCATGATCAGGATGGTGGGATCCTTCACCAGGGCCCGGGCGATTTCGATGCGCTGCCGCTCACCGCCGGAGAAGTTTCCGCCGCCCTCCCGGATCCTGTGCCGGTATCCGTCTTCCTTTTTCATGATCTGGTCATGGATGCGGGCGTCCCGGGCGGCCAGCACCACCTCGAAGTTCTCCAGGGTCGGATCCCACATCCGGATATTGTTTTCAATCGAATCCTCAAAGAGGGTGATTTCCTGCTCCACAACCGCGGCGGAGGCAGTCAGCACCCGGTGGTCAATCTCCTTCAGGGGCTTCCCGTCCAGCAGGATTTCCCCGCCCCAGGGCTGGTACAGTCCCGTGATCAGCCGGGTCATGGTGGATTTGCCGCAGCCCGAGGCCCCTACGAAGGCCACGCTCTTTCCCGGCTCCACCACCATGTTGAAATGCTCAATCAGCGGGGGCTCCAGCGGGGAATAGCCGAAGCTCACGTCCCGCAGCTCGATCCTGCCCCGCAGCTTGCCCTCCGTCACGGCTCCCGCCGCGGCCTCCGCCTCCCGGGTGGGAAGCATCGGATCCTCGGGGGCGCTCATGACATCGTCCACCCGCTCCATCTGGGTCCGCATCTCCTGCAGCTGTTGGGCGGACCGGATCAGGGTGTTGGCCGGCTGGGTAAAGGAAGCCAGCAGCCCCTGGAACGCCAGGATCATACCGGAGGTGAAATCCCCCCGGATCGTCAGGTGGATCCCGATCACCAGGATCGACACATTCAGCAGCGCCGAAAGGAATCCCGGAATCAGCTCCATGTAATAATTCAGCTCCTGGTACCGGGTGTTCTGGCGGCTGGCGGCGGCCTGGTAGCCTGCCCACCGTTCAAAGTATCCGTCCTCCGCGCCGCTGGCCTTGATGCTCTCGATCATGGACACGGCAGACACGGTGGTGGAATCCAGCTTGGACTGGTCCCGGAGCATCACCCGGGAGATGTTGATCCGATGGCGGGAAATCAGCTGGGCCGACGCTGTCTGGGCCGCCACAACGCCCACGCAGATCACCGTCAGCAGCCAGGAGTAGCGTACCATCGCCACGAAATAGAACACCATCATCATGGTGTTGATGGCAATGGGCGCCAGGATTTCCGTAATATTTTTCGCAATCAACGCGTTTTCCTTTTTCCGGGAGAGCAGGTCGCCGGCATAGTGCTGGCTGAAAAAGGCCATGGGCAGCCGCAGGAGCTTCCACATGTAGCTGCAGTTGCCCTCGATGGCCATTTTCCCCTTCAGCCGCAGGGAATAGATGGCCTGGATCCAGGCTGTCATCAGGTGCGTCAGGGTCACGCAGGCGAAAAGCAGCAGGAAGGGCCGGGTCCAGTCCTTCTCCAGCCCCGTCAGCATACGGTCCAGGAATACCCGGGAGAACCCGGCGGTCAGGATGCCCAGCAGGGAGATGATGGCCGTGGTCAGGGCGACGAAAAACAGCGTGGTCCGGTTGCTCTTCAGCTTGTCCAGCGCGTAGCCCACCATGCTGCGCCGCTTTCCCGAGGGCTGGAAATCCGCCCCGGGCTGCAGCATCATCACGATGCCGGTGAAGCCTTCCTCGAAGGCCTTCATGGAGAGGCGGACCTCCCCCTTCGCCGGGTCGTTCAGCCACACATGGTCCCCCTGGAAGCCGTCGCAGACCACGAAGTGGTTAAAGCCCCAGTAGAGGATGCAGGGAAAGGTGCCGCCCGTGCGCAGCTGTTCCACGCTCATGCTGTAGGCCTTTGCCTCCATGCCGTAGCGGATGGCAGCCCGCATGATATTGCCCATCTTGCTGCCGTCCCTGGATACGCCGCAGTCCTGCCTGGCCTGCTGCAGCGTAACCCATTTGCCGTAGTACGCCAGCACCATGCTCAGGGAGGCCGCGCCGCATTCCGTGGCCTCCATCTGCATAATCACGGGAACATGCCTGGCCCGCCTTCCGGCAACCGGCTTCCGGATCGAATTCTTCGCCATCTGTCTTTTCCTCGCCTGTTGATACAATCAGTTGATGATAAAGGAAATCGGCCGTACCTCTTTCACGGTGCCGTCCGCCTCATGGACGGGCAGCGTGCCGAAGACGCTCCATCCCAGCAGGCCCAGCACCAGCACCGCGATGGCTCCAAGCACGATCCATACCGAAGGAGAGGTCACCCGCACATAGTCGTTCAGCTCCTCCGGCCCGTTGATGCGCTCCAGGCTCTTCTGGTTGAACAGGCCCTTCATGGATCCCTCCCGGTCCTTCGGGGCGGGAGCTTCCTTCTTCATTTCGTCAGGTTTCTTTTCCATTTCGACCGGTCCTTTCTTTCAATAAAACACACGGTAACGTTCCTTGTGCGCCGGAAATCCCGCCGGTGCAGGGGAACAGTCACCGTATGTCCGTTCAACACCGGGGATCCGGCGCCGTTTTCTGATACAGGCTTTTTTCGCCCAGGGCTTTGTAGTACCCTTTTCCTCCATGACGCTGTTTCCTGCCGCCAGGCTCGCGTAATAATGGAAGCTGTTTCCGCTTTCCCGGGCCGTTTTCTCCGTATATTCCTTCAGGGGCTGCCGCTCGTCCGGGCTGTCCCTCACTGTTGCGGTTCGTTCCTGATTATCATATTCTACAGCGATGAAAAAATCAAGGTATATTGTTTTGTCCCGGGCGTATAGCTTCCGGAAAACGGCGCCTTCCGCCTTTTGTCCCATCCGCGGTTTTGTGCTATAATTCCGGCAGTTTGATTTCCGGAGGGATGATCATGGACAACACCGTATTGCAGCAGCTGAACCGCGGCAGCGTCTGGCTGGTCTGCGGAATCATCGTGGCGGTCATTGCCGCCATCTGCGTCGTTTTCATTCTCCGCGCCTGGCGCGCCGGCAGGGCCCTGGGCATGGATCCGGTGCGCATGCGCCGGGCTGTCACCTCCAGCGCCACCTTCTCCGTGCTCCCCAGCGTGGGGATCCTGCTGGGGGTCCTGGCCCTGAGCGGAAGCCTGGGCACCCCCTGGCCCTGGCTGCGGCTCAGCGTCATCGGCGCCCTGCACTATGAGACCTCCGTGGCGGAGGGCGCCGCCGAGCAGCTGGGCATCCGGCTCAGCTCCGGCGAAATGACGGTGCAGGCCTTCTCCACCATCGCCCTGCTCATGAGCGTGTGCATCATGTGGGGCATGGTGCTCACCACCCTCTTCAACAAAAAATACCTCCGCCGCCTGGAGGGAAGGGACCCGGCGAAAAAAGCCGGCGCCGGCTTCGGGGACCGGGCCATGGTGGCCATGTTCATCGGCATGGTCAGCGCCTACCTGGGCAGCTACGTGGGCGGCTTCGTTTCCCAGCGCCCGGCTGAAACGGCAGAAGGCCTGAAGTACGTCACCGCCCGCTTCTCCTTCCAGGGCAGCTGGATCCCCCTGGCCACCGCCGCCGCGGCCGCCGCGGCCATGGGGGTGTTCATCTGGCTGAAGGAAAAGAAGGGCCAGGAATGGGTGGAAAACTTCGCCATCGCCGGCAGCATGCTCTTCGGCATGGTTGTCGCCGTGCTGGTGAGCCTGTAAGGAAGGAGCGTGTGTCGGAATGAAGAATGATTTTTCCTATGAAGCATATCTCAGCCGGACCCACTGGCTGGGCCGGATTTTCTCCGTGCTGGTGCTGATCCTGCTCCTGGGGGCGCCCTTTGTCATCGGCGGAATCCTCGGGGCCATGCCGGACCTGGCCGCCGCCGGGAAGGGCTTCCTGGCCGTAGGCCTGGTCTGGACCGTATCCAGCATCGTGGAATACCTGGTGTACACCCCCATGCTGGGCGCCGGCGGAAGCTACCTGGCCTTTATCACCGGCAACCTGATCAACATGAAGATCCCCTGCGCCATGAACGCCCGGGAGCTCACCGGAGCGAAAACGGGCACCGCGGAAAACGAGGTGATCTCCACCCTGTCCATCGCCACCTCCGCCCTGGTGACCATCCTGGTCCTGGCCGTGGGCGTGGTGCTGATGATCCCCCTGCAGCCGGTGCTGCAGAGCCCGGTGCTCCGCCCCGCCTTTGACAATGTAGTGCCCGCCCTCTTCGGGGCCATGGCCTGCCGGTATTACCGGAAGGATCCCCGGCTGGCGCTGGTGCCCCTGTGCGCCATGGTGATCCTCTTCATCCTGGTGCCCTCCCTCACCTCCTCCACCAGCTTCATGATCCTCCCCAGCGGCGCCATCGCCATCGTCCTGAGCTGGCTGCGCTGGCGCCGGGAGCAGAAGGAGGCCGCCCAATGATCATCCTGTGGATCCTGCTGGGCCTCCTTGGCCTGCTGCTGGCCCTGGTCCTTGTTTCCCTGCTCCGCGCCCTCCTGATCCCCTCCCGGAAATCCACTTATGTGCCCGCCCCGGATCCGGAGAAGGCGGAAGCCCTTGCGGAAAAGCTTTCCCGCATGGTCCGGTGCGAAACGGTTTCCGTTCCCGGGGAGGAGCAGCGGGAAAAATTCCTGGCCTTCCACCGGGAGCTGGAATCCCTTTTTCCCCTGGTTCACGCCCGGCTGGAGAAAACGGAGTTGGACGGAAACCTGCTTTTCTTCTGGAAGGGAAAAAGCAGCGAAAAGCCCCTGGTCCTCATGAGCCACCAGGACGTGGTTCCCGCGGAGGGAACCTGGAGCCGTCCCCCCTTCTCCGGGGAAATTGCGGAGGGAAAGGTCTGGGGCCGGGGGGCCTCGGACACGAAGTGCTCCCTCATGGCCTTCTTCCAGGCGGTTGAAGAGCTGCTGGCGGAAGGCTTCGTCCCGGACAATGATGTGTACCTCTCCTCCTCCTGCACCGAGGAATGGGCCGGGGACGGCTGTCCGAAGCTGGTGGCGGAGCTGAAGCGCCGGGGCGTGCGTCCGTATATCGTCTGCGACGAGGGGGGCGGCATCATCTCCGAGCCCATCGGCGGCATCCACGGCAGCTTCGCCATGATCGGCGTTTTTGAAAAGGGAAAGGCCGATGTGCGCTTCACCGCCCGCTCCGACGGCGGCCACGCCAGCACCCCGAAGCCCCATTCCCCCATCGCCCGCCTGGCAGCCTTCGTCAACGATGTGGAAACCCACCGGGTGTTCCGCCGGAGGATGCCGAAGGAGGTGGCCGCCATGTTTGAAACCCTGGCGCCCTACGCCTCCTTCCCGCTGAAATGGGTCTTCGGCAACCTCTGGCTTTTCCGTCCCGTACTGCTGCAGGTGCTTCCCCTCATCAGCGCCCAGGCCGGCGCCATGATCCGCACCACCGTGGCCTTCACCATGCAGTCCGGCTCCGCCGCCTGCAACGTGATGCCCCAGGAGGCGACCGTCTGCGCCAACCTGCGTTTCATTCCCCACCAGGGAATGGAGGAAAGCCTGCGGGTCCTGGAAAAGCGGGCCGCCCGCCACGGCGTGTCCATGGATGTCCTTTCCGCCAGCGATTACACCCCCTCCGCCGATCTCTCCGGGGACGCCTTCCGGACCCTGCGGACCGTGGCGGAGGAAACCTTCCCCGGCTGCCCCGTAAGCCCCTATGTGATGACCGGCGCCACCGACGCCCGCTTCTACCAGGAAATCTGCCCCCACGTGTTTCGCTTCGCTCCCGTGGTTTACGGCCCGGAGCAGATGAAGGGCATGCACGGCCTGAATGAGAACATTGAAATCAGCTGCCTGCCCGGCGCCGTGGATTTTTACCGGAACCTGATCCGCGCCGTCCATTGACCCCAAAACCGCCCAGGGTTTCCTCCCGGGCGGTTTTTTCTTGTATTGCCTTTTTCCGTCTGATATAATGTAAAGGTTGATGCGAAGGAGGTACCGCCATGATTGCGCAGACGCCCCCCATGGGCTGGAACAGCTGGGACTGCTACGGCGCCGCCGTAACGGAAGAAACCGTCCGGAAAAACGCTGAATATATGGCTTCCCGCCTGAAGCCCTTCGGCTGGGAATATATTGTTGTGGATATCCAGTGGTCCCGCGCCGACGCCCGGGATCATTCCTACGCCCCCTTCGCCGAGCTGGCCATGGACGGGTTCGGCCGGCTGGTTCCCGCGGAAAACCGTTTCCCCTCCGCCGCCGGCGGAGCTGGCTTCCGTCCCCTGGCGGACTATATCCATTCCCTGGGGCTGAAGTTCGGCATCCATATTATGCGCGGAATGCCCCGGGCCGCCGCCCACCGGCATCTCCCCATTGCGGACAGCGAATACCTCTGCTCCGATGCTGCCGACCCGCATTCCGTCTGCGCCTGGAATCCCGATATGTACGGCCTCCGGTGCGATGAGCCCGCGGCGAAGGCTTATTACGACAGCATCTTCCGGCTCTACGCCTCCTGGGGGGTGGATTTCGTCAAGTGCGACGATATTGCCCGGGAGTATCCCCGCTGCCGCCGGGAGATTGAGGTGATCTCCGAAGCCTGCCGCGGCTGCGGCCGGGACATCGTGCTGAGTCTTTCCCCGGGGCCTGCCCCGCTGGAGCAGGCGGAACACCTGAAGGCCAACGCCAATATGTGGCGGATCACCGATGACTTCTGGGACGAGTGGCGCCTTTTGAAGGGCATGTTCGAGCGGGCGGAAAAGTGGTGCGTCCACGCCGGCCCCGGCCACTGGCCGGATGCGGACATGCTTCCCCTGGGGGCCCTGCGCCAGTGCGAGGATCCCGACAGCTGGACCCGGTTCACCCGGGAAGAGCAGCGCACCATGATGACCCTGTGGTGCATGATGCGCTCCCCCCTGATGATCGGCGGCGAACTGACGAAGAACGACGATTTCACCCTGTCCCTGCTGACCTGCGGGGACGTGCTGGAGATCCTGCGCAGCGGCTGGTGCGCCCATCCCCTGCGCACCCTGCCGGAGGAGAGCGTGTGGATTTCTCCCCGGGCGGACGGAGCGGGCACCTATGTGGCCCTCTTCAACCTGGGGGACAAGAAGCGCACCGTGTCCCTTTCCGCCGAGGAGGCCGGCCTTCCCGCCTTCCGGGGCCGGGAGCTCTGGTCCGGAAAGAACCTGCGGAAAACCGCGGTCCTGCGGGCTTCCCTCGCTCCCCATGACGCCGCCGTCTGGCTCATCAAATAAACGGAGTACCTGATATGAAGCGACTGATTCCCCTGTTCCTCCTGCTGCTCCTCCTCGCCGGCTGCGGCTGCGCTGCGGCGGAGGTGGAGATCTCCTTCACGCCGGAGCATCCCCGGGCAGGCGATTATGTGGACGTGACGGTGACCCCCGGCCGGGCGGATCCCCAGGGCGTTGTCTATACCCTCACCTGCGACGGGGAGGAGGTTTTCTCCGGCAAGGCCGTGGAGCATTATGCCGTTTCCTTCCGTCCCCGGCAGGAGGGCACCTGGACCCTGTCCGCCGAAGTGACCTGGGGGAAGGACGACAGCGAAAAAGCGGAAATCGCCGTCCCCGTCTCCGGCGTCGCTCCCCCGCAGGAGGATCCGGATGTGGTCTACAGCCAGAAGGACGGCTGGTGGTACAAAAAGAAGTATTCCGGCAAGCGGGACCTGCAGAAGGCCGGCTGCGCCATCTTCGCCCTGAGCCACGCGCTGCAGCGCATGGGGATCTCCGATGAATCCGTGACCCCGGAGCAGCTGGCGAAAACCTACTCCTATTTCTATGTGGAAGGCCGGGGAACCTACAACGCCGGGCTCATCGGCAAAGCCGCCCAGGATTACGATTTCCTGACCGTCAAGGACCTGATCACCTCCCCGGCGGAGATCGCCGATTCCCTGCGGCGCGGGGATCTCCTTTCCTTCAGCATCGTGGACGGGCATATCGCCCTGGCGGACGGCATCAGCGAGGACGGCACCAAGGTCCGCATCGTGGACAGCGCCCCCGGGGCCACCTATGAACGGATCCGGAAGCCGGAAAGCATCTTTGTCCGGGTGGAGGACGGCTCCTTCACGGAAGCCCCCCTTCCGGAATCCCATCCCGGCATGCGCTGGTTCTTTGAAACCCAGGAATACGGCGGGATGATCTACTGGATGGATATCGACTACTGCGCCGAGCGGGGCATGCGCCTGATCCGGCAGCAGTGGCTGAAGGCGGAAACCGACGAGGGCCTGAAGGGCGTTTCCGTGGAATACACCGGCGCCCTGGTCACCAAGGTGGTCCGGGACGGGAAATCCTGGCGGGTGCCCACGGCAAGCCTGGTGGTTTCCGGCCGCACGCCCCACGCTCCCAGGGTGGCCCTGGTCACCGCGAAGAAGGGCACCTGGCTGCTGGGGGGCGACGGAAAGCGCATCTCCGGCAAGCAGTCCATCAAGCGCAATTCCATGGTGCTTCTCCTCTCCGATGAGGCAGACTCCTGGTACTGCTGGTGGGACGGGGACTTCGGCTACCTGGATCCCGAGGACGTCACCGTCCTCCCCGAAGCGCCGGAAACCTTTGAAACCGGCATCATCGTCATGAACGGAAACTCCAGCGGCGCCCTGCAGGTGACCGTCCACCTGAACCCGGACAAAAAGAGCACCGGCCTCGCCGTGTGGAAAACCGGCACCCCCGTGGCCGTTGTGGAAAAGCAGGACAGCTACCTCCTGATGGAGGCCAAGGGGCGCCGCGGCTGGGTGCATGAGAAGTATTTCCAGCCGGATGAAAAAGGAACGGAAGGAAGTCAGGAAGATGGGCAGAAGATCAACGAAGGAGAATAAATCCGTCTGGCAGCTGACCCGGGAGGAGCTGGGGCTCACCCGGGAAAAGGCCGGCGAGCTGATCCCCGGGTTTTCCCCGGAGCGGATCGAAAAGATTGAAAACGGCCGGACCCAGATCCAGCCGGAGGATGTGATGCTCCTGGCGGAGTACTACAAAGCCCCCTCCCTCAGGAACTACTACTGCGTCAACGAATGCCCCATCGGCCAGGTGCACGCCCTGCGCACCGAGTCCAAGGAGCTGGCCCAGATCGCCGTGGAAACCCTCAATTCCCTGAACAAGCTTTCCAAGAGCCGGGACCGGCTGCTGGAAATCGTCGAGGACGGGGAAGTCCGGGCGGATGAGTACGCGGATTTTTCCGAAATCAAGGCTACCCTGGACAAGATCGCCCTGAGCGTTTCCAACCTGCAGCTCTGGGTGGACGAGCAGATTGCCAAAGGCGCGCTGGAAAAGCCGCAAAAGGACTGAGCCATAACATCGTATTATTAAGCGCGGGCCTTCAAAAAGGCTCCGGAAAGGATCAATACTATGGAAAAGAACACCAGAAAAGTCGGCACCGTATCCCGGGGAATCCGCTGCCCCATTATCCGGAAGGGAGATGACCTGGCCGCCATCGTCACCGACAGCGTCCTGTCCGCCTCCCGGGAGGAAGGCTTCTCCCTGCGGGACAGGGATGTCATCGCCGTCACGGAGTCCGTTGTGGCCCGGGCCCAGGGAAATTACGCCTCCGTTCAGGATATCGCCGCCGATGTCCGGGCCAAGTGCGGCAGTGATACCGTGGGCGTCATCTTCCCGATTCTCAGCCGGAACCGCTTCGCCATCTGCCTGCGGGGCATCGCCATGGGCGTGAAGAAGGTTGTGCTCATGCTCTCCTACCCCTCCGACGAAGTCGGCAACGAGCTGGTGAGCCTGGACAAGGTGGACGAAGCCGGCGTCAATCCCTATTCCGATGTGCTCACCCTGAAGCAGTACCGGGATTATTTCGGGGAGAACCGGCATGAGTTCACCGGCGTGGACTATGTCGCTTACTACGCCGAAGTGGTGGAAGGCGCCGGGGCGGAAGTGGAAATCATCTTCGCCAACCAGCCCCGTGCCATCCTGGAATACACCGACACCGTCATCGCCTGCGACATCCATACCCGCGCCCGCACCAAGCGGATCCTGAAGGCCGCCGGGGCAAGGGTGGTCCTCGGCCTGGACGATATCCTCAACGCTCCCGTCAACGGCAGCGGCTGCAACGAGCAGTACGGCCTCCTGGGCTCCAACAAGAGCACCGAGGACACGGTGAAGCTCTTCCCCCGGAACTGCGGCGGCCTGGTGACCGATATCCAGAACCGGATCCTGAAGGCCACCGGCAAGTGCGTGGAGGTCATGGTATACGGCGACGGCGCCTTCAAGGATCCCAAGGGAAAGATCTGGGAGCTGGCGGACCCGGTGGTCTCCCCCGCCCATACCCCCGGCCTCATCGGCACCCCCAATGAGCTGAAGCTGAAGTACCTGGCCGACAACGATTTTGCCCACCTGAACGGGGACGCCCTGAAGGAAGCTATCGAGGCCAGCATCCGCGCCAAGGACGGCAACCTGAAGGGAAAGATGGCCTCCGAAGGCACCACTCCCCGGCAGCTTACCGACCTCATCGGCTCCCTGTGCGACCTCACCAGCGGCTCCGGGGACAAGGGAACCCCCGTGGTGCTGGTCCAGGGATACTTCGACAACTACACCAACAACTGATTCCGGGAACGGAAAAAGCGCCTGCCGGCTGAACCGGCAGGCGCTTCCTTGTGCGCTTCGGGATTATTCCTCGGTCTTTTTCTCGGCAGCTTCCTCAACGGCTTCCACCGCCTGTACAAACTCCTCGGCGATCTTGTCGTCAGAGGCAACAACCTCGTACTCGGCTTCGGGGGCCGCGGCCTGCTCCACAACGGCGGGAACCTCGGGCTCCAGCACCTGGCGGATGCTCAGGCTGATGCGCTTCTTCTCGGGATCAACGCCCAGCACCTTGACCTTGACTTCCTCGCCGACCTTCACGGCGTCTTCCACCTTGGCCACCCGGGTCGTCGCGCACTGGCTGATGTGCACCAGGCCGTCCAGGCCGGGCTCCAGCTCCACGAAGGCGCCGAAATCGGTGATCCGCACAACCTTACCGTCCACGATCGCGCCTTCCGGATACTTCTCAACCGCGTTGTCCCACGGATGGGGCTGCAGCTGCTTGTAGCCCAGCTGGATGCGCTCCTTTTCCCGATCCAGGGACAGGACCTTCACGTCCACTTCCTGGTTGGGCTTCACGATTTCGCTGGGATGCTTGATCCGGCCCCAGCTCAGGTCGGTGATGTGGATCAGGCCGTCCACGCCGCCCACGTCCACGAAGGCGCCGAAGTCGGTCAGCCGGCGGACGATACCGTGAACCACGACGCCCTCTTCCAGCTTCTCCCAGGCTTCCTTCTTCTTCGCGGCGGCCTCTTCCGCCACAACCGCCTTGCGGCTGGCCACAACGCGCTTCTTCTGCTTGTCGACTTCGATGATCTTCAGCTTCATTTCCTTGCCGACATAGTCGCTGATCTTCTCAACATAGCGCTGGCTCAGCTGGCTGGCCGGCACGAAGGCGCGCACGCCGCCGATATCGGCGATCAGGCCGCCCTTGACGGCTTCCTTGCCCACCGCGTCCACATAACCGCCTTCTTCGTTCTTCGCCATCAGGGCGTCCCACGCCTTGCGGTTGACGATGTTGCGCTGGCTCAGCAGCACATTCCCTTCTCCGTCGTTCACCTTGACGACTTCAACTTCGATTTCATCGTCCAGTTTGACATCCTGGTCGACCAGGTCCGCGCGCTTGATCAGGCCGTCGGCCTTGTAGCCGATGCTGACGCATACTTCGTCATCGGTGATCTGCACAACTCTTCCGGTCAACGTCTGTCCGGGCCGGATCCTCACCAGAGTAGATTCGACTTCCGCCATGAAGTCCTTGTGGTTTTCTTCCTCCGTGGATTGGGTCAGGTCCTTGTTCTCCAGTTCGCTCATGCGTGTGACAACCTCCTTAAGTGAATCCGTCGGCGTAGATGCACCGGCGGTGATTCCAATCTTCTCGGAACCTTTATTTGCAAAGGCGGGCGGAATCTCCGCCGCACTCTCCACCAGGATTGTTCTGCTGCAGCGGCTGCTGCAGGCTTCGTACAGTTTCCGCGTGTTGGCGCTGTTCCTGCCGCCGATGACGATCATGGCGTCCATCCGCCCGGCCAGCTCCGTCGCTTCTTTCTGGCGGATCTGCGTGGCGTTGCAGATGGTGCAGTGGGCGCTGAGGCCGCGGATCTTCCTCCGGAGCACCTCCAGCACCGCTTCCCACCTTTCCGGCGGGAAAGTGGTCTGGGCTACGGCAACGGCCCTTTCCATCCCGGGCAGCTGCTCCGCTTCCTCCGGCTCGGCCACCACCCGGACCTCTCCGTGGGCCCAGCCGGCCGTTCCCCTGACCTCCGGATGTTCACGCTCTCCAACGAGGATGATCGGCGTCCCGTCCCGGGAGCTCTCCTCCACGATCCGGTGCAGCCGGTCCACAAAGGGACAGGTCAGGTCCAGCACTTCGTTCCCCGCGTCCTGCAGGGACTCCAGCACCTCCCGGGAAACCCCGTGGCTGCGGATCAGCACCCGCCGCCCTCCGGCTTCCTCCGGGGACCGGATTGAACACAGCCCCTTCGCTTCAAGCGAGGCTACCACGGCGGGATTGTGAATCAGTTCCCCCAGCGTGCAGGAGGGTATTCCGTCCTGCGCCGCCTGCTCGGCCATCTCCACGGCTCGCCGAACGCCCATGCAGAACCCGGCATGGGCAGCTACCTCAAGAGGCATAACCGGTATCCTTTCGCTTTCAATTGCGTTACATCTATAAGTATTTTCGCTTTCCCTGCAGAAATTCCTGCACGCGGGAAAAATTTTTTTGATTTATTTTCCGGTTTTTTCTCCGCCGGTCTCCGCGATCATCCGGCGGAAGGTTTCCCGGAAGCGTTCGTTCAGCTCCCCGCAGGTTTCCGTATTGATTCCCTTCGCCTTCAGGTCCCCGTATTCAATGGGCTCCCCAACGTACAGGTGCGTCCTCCTGAAGAAGCCCAACTTCCGGTCGATATACACGGGAAGGATCGGGGCGCCGCCCCGCAGGGCGATGAGGGAAGCGCCGCTTTCAATTTCCTCCATCTGGCCCTTGTGGTGCCGGGTCCCCTCCGGGAAAATCATGAGGATCTTTTTCATCCGGACCGCCTTCATGCAGCTGCGCATGGCGGCCATGTCCGTCTCCCCCCGGTTCACGAAGATCACGTGGGCGGAAGCCAGCAACCGGTTCACCAGCTTGTTCTTCCCCAGCTCCTTCTTGGCCAGGAAAACCACCTGCCGCTTCCGGATGAACACGGCGATGGCCAAAGGATCCAGGGCGTGCCGGTGGTTTGCGATCAGCACATAGGGCGCCTCCGCCTCCAGCCGCTCCGGATGGTGGCATTTCACCGGCATCACCGTATGGAAAACCAGCCAGGACAGCCCTCGGATGATTTCATAGATCAGGCTTCGCTTTTCCGTAACCGCGTCCACAGACTGATCAGCCATTGCGCTTCGCCTCCACAATCCGAACGATGGCGTCCACCGTTTCCTCAAAGCTCAGGTGCGTGGAATCCACCAGCTCGGCGTCCGGCGCCTGCCGCAGCGGCTCCACGGGGCGGTTCATGTCCTGCCAGTCCCGCTGCTTCAGCTCCTCCAGCACCTTCTCATAGGGCTCTTCCTGTCCCTTTTCCTTCATTTCAAGGTATCTCCTGCGGGCCCGCTCCTCCGGCGCCGCCGTGAGGAAAATCTTGGCGGTGGCGTTGGGTAGCACGGTGGTGCAGATATCCCTTCCGTCCACCAGCATATCCGTCTCCGCCGCCAGGCGCTGCTGCACCCGCACCATTTCCTTGCGCACCTCGGCGTAGCGGCTCACCGTGGAGGCCGCCATGCTCACCTCCGGGGTGCGGATCAGCCCGGATACGTCCTCCCCGTCCAGGAAGGTGTGCTGTCCGTCCTCCCCGTGGCTCACGGAGATTTTCATTTCCCTGCACAGGGCCACAACCTGCTCCTCGTTCCCGGTGTCGATGCCCCGGCGCACCGCGGCCAGCCCCAGCGCCCGGTACATGGCCCCGGTGTCCAGGTGAAGGATCCCCAGCCTTTTTGCCGCCGCATCCGAAACAGAAGACTTCCCGGCTCCCACCGGTCCGTCGATCGCAACATTCAGTCTCATTTTTGCCCTCCGAATACTCCTGGAATTGTCCCGGTTATTATACAACAAACCGCCCTTCCGGTTCAATCTTTCCCTCGGATTCCCTTTTTTTGGCAAATACGATAGGTTTTTACAATTATCTTTGCTTTTTTCTTGACACATGATTTTGCCCAATATATACTCACCCTAGCGATGTGTATTGAATGCGCTGAGGAGGTTTGTTCCATGAAGACAACAGGCGTTATCCGCCAGCTGGACTCCCTGGGCCGTATTGTTCTCCCCATTGAACTCCGGCGTACGCTGGATATCGGGCCGAAGGACATGATCGAGATCTTTGTCGAGGGTCCTTCCGTCATTCTCCGGAAATACGAGCCGGACTGTCTCTTCTGCGGCAGCAGCCGCAGTCTCACCCCCTATAAGGAGAAGATGATCTGTTCATCCTGCCTGAAAGAACTGAAGCAGCTTTGATATCCCGTCTCTCCGGCATCCGGGTCCAGGCGCCCGGGTGCTTTTTTTCGTTTTGATTCGTCTTGAAATGTCCCTGCCTCCCGGGTATAATGCATGCGAAAGGAGTCCCTATGTCCTACGCTTTTTTTGCCTATCTTTCCCGCCTCAGGCTCATCCGGCGTTGGAGCCTCATGCGCAACACCCAGCCGGAGAACGATGCGGAGCATTCCCTGCAGGTGGCCATGATTGCCCACGCCATCGCCGTCATCGGGCGGGACCGGTACGGCCGGGATACGGATCCGGAGCATGTGCTTGCCCTGGCGGTGTATCACGACGCCACAGAGGTCATGACCGGCGACCTGCCCACCCCCGTGAAGTACCATAATGAAGAGCTGCGCTCCGCCTATCACCGGCTGGAGGATGTTTCGGCAGACCGGCTCCTGGCCCTGCTGCCGGAGGACCTGCGCCCGGCCTTCACCCCCTGCCTGAAGCAGGAAGGCGGGTACGACCGGGATGTGGTCAAGGCGGCGGACCGGATTTCCGCATACATCAAATGCCTCGAAGAAAAGCGCGCCGGCAACCGGGAGTTCGACTACGCGGCGGAAAACGTCCGCAAAAGCCTGGAGGCGGTCACCCTGCCCGAAGTCGGGGATTTCCTGCGGGAGTTCCTTCCCGCCTTCGAGATGACCCTGGATGAGCTGAATCATCCCACCCGGTAATCATTCCAAACCCAATTACAGGAGGATCAACACCCATGAAGCGTATACTTGCCCTGCTGCTGTGCCTCACCCTGCTCCTTCCCGTCCTCGCCTTCGCGGAGGAAGAGGATGTGGACCTTGCCGACCTGGTTTCGGAGGATGTGGACCTGCAGCTGGACGATGAAGGAAACATTGTCCTTCCCGAAGAGAACGATGAGATCGATCTGAACGCCGCGGACGTAGGTCCCTTCGCCGAAATGGCGGCGGAAAACGCCGTGGATGACCAGGAGCTGGAAATCAACGAAAACCTCCCTGAGGAGGATGTGGTCAACATCCTGCTCATCGGCCTGGATTACCGCACCCAGAAGCGCAGCGCCAACCAGCTGCTGAAGGACCAGCTGGGCGACAACAATGACCATGTGAAGCGCAGCGACGTGGTCATGATCCTTTCCGTGGACAGGATCGAGGGCACCCTGAAGCTGACCTCCATCGCCCGTGACCTGCTGGTGGAGATCCCCGGCCACAGCGACGGCGCCATCAACACGGCCTTCGCCGTCCGGAAGTTCAAGAACGGCAGCTTCCATCATTCGGAGGACAGGCCCGACCTGCTGATGCGCACCGTGAACCACAATTTCGAGCTGAACATCAAATACTACATCGCCACCAACTTCTACGGCGTGGAGGAGATCATCGAATACTTCGGCGGCGTGGATGTGGACCTGACGAAGACGGAAGCGAACTACATCAATTCCTACATCCGCCAGAAGCGCTCCCGCATGACCTACGACCAGCATGCTGACAATCGCACTCCCCTGGAAAAGAAGGACGGCGTGCAGCACCTGGACGGCCTGCAGGGCCTGATCTTTGCCCGCACCCGGAGCATTGCCGGCGAGAATGACCTCCAGCGCACCGGCCGCACCCGCCGCCTGCTGGAAGCCCTGCTGCATCCCGTGGCGGAGAAGATCAAAAACGGCGAGCTGGATCCCGTCAACATGATGCTGGACCTCTCCCAGTATTTCGTCACCAACATGAACCTGCAGGTCATGTTCAACGAGCTGTGGCCCGCCGTGCGGGACAGCTCCATCATGAGCAGCCTGGACAGCGCTTCCTCCCTCATCGAGGAAAACCGCATCCCCGGCGAGTCCGGCTTCCGCTATAACGGCTCCAAGGTGCAGCTCACCAACAAGCAGCAAACCGTGGAGGAGCTCCACGAATTCATCTACGGAGCGTATTATTCCGCTGACAATTGACAGCGGAATAGATTCTGAACGATAAACGATCAACCCTGAACTGTAAACGACAGCTGTCATCTGACAGCTGTCATCTTTTATCTCTCAACAATCCGCCCTCACCGGTTCAGCTCCCGGAAGCTTTTTTTCGCCGCCTTCCAGTATCCCAGGCACAGCCCGCCGTACACCAGCACGCCCGCCGCCGTCAGGATCCCCAGGTTCAGCCAGCTTTCCCCGGGAAGCAGCCGGCCGGCCAGCCGGACGCAGCCCAGCATGATCCCGCCGAAGGCCGCGTAAATCCCGGCGTATTTCAGGTACTGCCCGTAGGGCAGCTCCTTCCGCAGGATCAGGTACTGCACCACCGGTACCGTCATCTCCGCCATCAGGGTGCCGATGACGGCGCCCATGCTCTTCAGCGGCGGAATCAGGCAGGCGTTGGCGATGAGGTTCACCGCCGCCCCGCAGCACACGCTCTTCACAAAGATATGATCCCGCTTCTGGGGCAGCACCACCTGGGTGCGGATCACGTTGGCAAAGCCGATCATGATCAGCGTGAAGGCCAGCGGCACCATCAGCGTTCCGGAATACCGGAAGTCCTCCCCGTAGAACAGCGGGGCAAACCGGTCCGCCACCGCCGCAACCCCGAAGGCCATGGCGCTTACCATGCAAAGGATCAGCTCCATGCTCCGGTCGATATGGCGGGAGATCCGCTCCTTCTCCCCCTGCTGGTACATATGGGAAAGCTTGGGCATCATCACCGTGCCGATGGCGGAAATGAATCCGCTCAGGCAGTAGATAATCTTTTCCGCGTTCTCATACAGCCCGTTCTCCGCCGCCCCGGCGATGGTGCTCACCATCACCTTGTCCATGGTCCGGTAAACATTCACCGCCATCACGGAAATGAACAGCACCGCGCAGGGGCCCAGGTGCTTCAGGCTTTCCCGCAGGGGCACCGGCGTATAGCGCACCTTCCCCCGCAGGGAGGCGGCGCTCATCAGGTTGCCCGCCAGCGTCGAAGCGCTCCACACGAAGGCGTAGATCCACAGGTCCTCCTTCCCCTTCACAAAGAGGAAAACGCACGCGGCCGCCGCCAGCTTCACAAAGGTGTTCCGCAGGGCGATGGGCTTGAAGATATCCAGTCCCATCAGGCACCAGTCCAGGCTGCACAGGCAGCTGACGCTCATCAGGGTCAGGTGCAGGGCGATGGGCTTTTCCTCCCCCGCCACAAGGAATACGTATCCGAACCAGGCGCACAGCGTGGCTCCCGCCACCAGCAGCTGCATCTGCCAGATGGCGGAAAAGGTGCGGTCCAGGGCCGTCCGGTCGTCCCGGGCCTGGGCCACGGTCCGCACGCCGTAGTCGTTGAGCCCCAGCATGCCCACCAGGCAGAATACATAGGAAACGCTCCAGGCAAGCGAATACAGCCCCACACCTTCCCTTCCGACCGTGCGGGACAGGTATGGGGCTGTCACCAGCGGCAGGAATACGGAGAACATGCGGTAGGCCACATTGTAGGCCGCGTTCTTCTTCGTACTCATGCCAGACCTCCGGTTATCTTGCGTAAAATTCCTTCTCCGTCAGGCTCGCCGGGCTCAGACGATTGCCTGCAGCTGCGGCAGGATCAGGGTCGCGATGCCGAAATACACCAGCAGGGACAGGGCGTCCACGATGGTGGTGATGAAGGGGCTGGCCATCACCGCCGGATCAAAGCCCAGCTTCTTGGCCAGCATGGGCAGCGTGCAGCCCACCACCTTGGCGCACAGCACCGTCACAAACATCGTCAGGCTGACCACCAGGGCCACCGTGGCGTTCACGTCCTCCGTCCGCAGCAGCAGGTTGTCCACCAGCATGATCTTCCCGAAGCACAAAACCGACAGCGCGGCGCCGCAGAGCACCGCCGTCCGGATTTCCTTCCAGATCACCTTCAGGATATCCTTGAACTCCAGCTCATTCAGGCTCAGGGCGCGGATCACGGTCACGGAGGACTGGGATCCGGAGTTTCCGCCCGTATCCATCAGCATGGGGATGAAGGCGGTCAGGCACACCATGGCCGCCAGCTTTTCCTCGAAGCTGGTCAGGATCAGGCCGGTGAAGGTGGCGGAAATCATCAGCAGGGAAAGCCACGGAATCCGGTGCTTGAACAGCTCGA
The DNA here is from genome assembly GCA_946187775.1 of uncultured Clostridia bacterium. Taxonomy (GTDB): domain Bacteria; phylum Bacillota; class Clostridia; order Christensenellales; family Aristaeellaceae; genus Aristaeella. The sequence goes on along the minus strand of CAMHSI010000016.1, from coordinate 10,165 downwards.
AGGGCGAAGACCGCAGGTAGGTCTTGTCGCTGGGCGTCATACCGGCCATGATTTCCATGTCCTCGGTAGCCTCGTCTTCCATAACGTCCATGGCGTCGTCGAAGGTGACGATTCCCACCATCCGGTTGTCCCCGTCCACCACGGGGATCGCCAGCAGGTTGTACTTGCTCATCATGTGGGCAACTTCTTCCTGGTCGGTATGGGTGGTTACCGTAATCAGGTTCGACTCCATGATGCTGTCAATGGTCTGCAGGTCGCTGGGCGCCAGCAGCAGGCTCTTCACCGAAACCGTGCCCACCAGGATCCGGTTCTGCAGCACATAGCAGGTGTAAATCGTCTCCTTGTCCACGCCGGTGCGGCGGATACGCAGGATCGCGTCCCCCACCGTCATGTCCGGGGACAGCTTCACATACTCCGTGGTCATCACGGATCCGGCGGAGTTTTCCGGATACTGCAGGATCTCGTTGATTTCCTTGCGCATTTCCGGATCCGACTGGGCCAGGATCCGCTGCACCACGTTGGCGGGCATTTCCTCAACAATGTCCACCGCGTCGTCCACGTACAGCTCGTCCATGACCTGGCGCAGCTCGCTGTCGCTGATGCCCCGGATCAGGGCTTCCTGCTCGTCGCTCTCCATTTCCACGAAGCTCTCCGCCGCCAGCTCCTTCGGCAGCAGCCGGAAAAGCAGCGGCAGCTTCTCCCGCTCAACGCCGGAAAACACCGCGGCAATATCCGCCGGGTTCATGGTCACCAGCACGTCCCGGATGGTTGTATACTTTTTTTCTTGCAAAAGAGTGGATAAAGTGTTTTCCATCGTGACAGAATGATCCGCCATGCTTGCTCCCTCCCATTTCCAGGATGTTGAAGCCAGCAGTAAGCACACGATGCATACGGGAGGGCGAATCCCGTGTTATGATTTAATGAATTCGGAACAGGAACGCCACGGCGTCCGGGTTCCGCACGCTTCGCCCGACCGGTATGCCGCTGCTACTCCCAGCGTCCATGACATTCCCTCCTTATTATGTTGAACGTTCGATGCCCTTCCGGCCGATTCCGGAGCCGGGCCACCTGACTATTATACCCTCAGCCCGGAAGCAAAGTCAACCCTCGCCGGTTTTTTCGCCGGCCCTTTCTCCAACGGAAAAAAGCGTTCCGAAGAACGCTTTTCAAAGCCGTCCGGCACTGCGTCAGGCCGGCTCGTTTTTCACCTTCAGGTACTTCTTTCCGTACTCCTCGAAGTACAGGTCGAACTGGTGGGTATGCTCCTGCTTCAGGTTTTCGCTCATCTCGTGCACGTCCAGGGCGTTGTCTTCCAGCTCCACCTGCACGATGGCGATGTTGGAGCAGTGGTCCGAAACCCGCTCCAGGTCTGAAATCAGGTCGTTGAACACATAGCCGTTGGCGATGGTGCACTTGCCCTTCTGCAGCCGGGCCGTATGCTTCTCCCGCATCCTCCGGCACATGGCGTCGATCACCTGCTCCAGCGGCTCCACCCGGTAGGCCGATTCCGTGTCGTTGGTCATGAAGCTGTCGATGGCCAGCCCCGTGATCTCCCCGATAGCTTCCTTCAGCCGGTCCATCTCCTTTTCTCCCTTGTCGGAGAACTGGATGTTCTTTTCGTTGATCTCCTCCGCCCGCTGGGCAATGTTCAGGGCGTGGTCGCTGATCCGCTCCAGGTCCGTAATCGTCCGCAGGTACTGGCTTACGGCCTTGTTCTGGGTCTCCGTCATTTCACGTCCCGTCAGCTTCATCAGGTAACTGCCGATCTTGTCCTCATACCGGTCCACAACGGATTCCAGCCCCACAACCTCCTGCATTCCCTTCTGGGAATAGCTTTTCAGCAGGTCCATGGCGGAAACCAGGGATTTCTTTGTCAGCTCGGCCATCTTGTTCATGGTCAGCCGGGTCTGCTCAACTGCCAGGGTGGGATAAGAGAGGAAGCGTTCCTCCAGGCGGTTCATATCCTCGGTTTCCTCGCCCTCCTCCGGCTTGCCCTTCACCAGGCGGTTCATCAGCTTCTCAATCAGCGGAACGAACCAGGCCAGCACGAAGATCGTAACCACCCGGAAAAGGGTGTTGATCAGGGCGATGCTGAAGGTGTTGACCTTGTCGTCCATGAAGGAGAAATGCATGAAGGCGTTCAGCCCGTAGAACACGCCCGCGAAGAGGATCACCCGCAGGATCTCAATCACCGGATAGGAGAAGGCAGCCCTTTTCCCTTCCCGGGAGGAGCCCAGTCCGGACAGGATCACCGGAACGGAGGCGCCGATGGCGATACCCAGGATGATCGGAAGCGTTTCGGAGAAGGTCATGATCCCCGTGCTGCTCATGGCCTGCAGGATACCGACGGCCGCGCTGGCGCTCTGCAGGATCGCGGTAAACACCAGGCCCACCAGGATACCCACCAGCGGATTGCTGAAATGCGTCAGGAAGCTGACAAACCCGGGATCCTCCTTCAGTCCGGACACCGCGCCGCTCATGGCCTTCATACCGAACATCAGCACGGCGAAGCCCATCAGGATATCCCCCGTATGAACCAGGGTTTTCTTTTTGCAGATCATATGCATCAGGATGCCGGCAATGGCCGCCACGGCGCTGAGGGTCTCGGTGCTCAGCAGCTCCAGCACGGCGGAGGTTCCGCTTCCGCCCACGCTGCCCAGGCAGATCAGCCAGCCGGTAATGCTGGTGCCCACCACGGCGCCCATGATCACGGCGATGGCCTGCCGCAGCTTCATCATCATGGAGTTCACAAAGCCCACCACCATCACGCTGGTGGCGGAAGAGGACTGGATCACCGCCGTAACCCCGGTTCCAAGCAAAATGCCCCTCAGCGTTGTTCCGGAGAGCCTGTAAAGAATCAGCTCAAGCTTATTGCCCGCCACCTTCTTCAGGCTGTCCCCCATCAGCGACATTCCGTAGAGGAACATCGCCACTCCGCCCAGGAGCATAATCACATCCGAAATATTCATCTTACCTCCGCGGCATGTTTCCTTCCCTGCGCTCCCGGAGCGCCCATGCCTCTTCTCCTTCTTTATTTACGGGTAAAGTATACCATGCAGGTTCCCGGATTGCAATTCTGAATTCCCCGTTCTTTCCGGTTTCTGCGCCCTTTCCGGAGGTTAACCGTTGACAAATCCTTCCAACCCATGGGATAATGGCCGGAGAAAATGGCTGTCATCAGCTGAAAACAGAAAGCAGGAAAACGCCATGAAAACCAGACGCCTTACCAAAAAGGAAATGTGGATCTTTGCCATCGGCCAGCTGGGCTGGTCCATTCTCAGCGGAATCATCACCACCTGGCTGGTCACCTTCTACCTCCCGACAGATTCCTCCGTCGCCGCCGGGGCGAAATTTTATGTACCCACCGGGCTGATCATCCTCGGCGTGCTGACGATCCTCGGCCTGATCACCTTCATCTGCCGGATCTTTGACGCCGTCACGGACCCCTGGATCGCCTCCCTGTCCGACAGGAGCACCAACCCGAAGGGCCGCCGCATTCCCTTTATGAAGCGCGCCGCCATCCCCTTTGCCATTGTCACCGTGCTGGTTTTCTTCGCTCCCTTCGGTGTGGAGAAGGGCCAGCCCACCAGCGCCTGGAACATCGTCTGGATCCTGGTGACCCTTTTGCTCTTCTACCTGTTCATGACCATGTACTGCACGCCCTATAACGCGCTGATCTCGGAGTTCGGCAAAACCCAGGAGGACCGGATGTTCATCTCCACCGCCATCTCCCTGACCTTCTTCTTCGGAACCCTGCTGGCCTACCTGCCCTTTGCCCTGGCCGGCCCCCTGCAGGGAATGGTTCCCTACGCCTGGAGCTACCGGATCTGGTTCATCGTCCTGGCGGTCTTCGCCCTCATCTGCATGCTGGTTCCCGTGTTCAAGCTCAATGAGAAGGACTTTGTGGACGCCAAGCCCAGCGAGAGCGACGCCATGAAGAGCCTGATGAAGACCTTCCGCAACAAGGAATTCCGGAAGTTCTCCCTCTCCGATATCGCCTACTGGATCGGCCTCACCCTTTTCCAGACCGGCTTGCCCTTCTTCGTCACGGTATCCATGGGGCTCAATGAGTCCAACACCATGCTCTTCATGGGCGGCATGACCGTCCTGTCCGCCTGCTTCTATCCCTTCGTTTCGAAGCTGGTGGCCCGCCACGGAAAGAAGAAGCTGGTCATCGCCGGCTTCCTGGGCCTGGCCCTGGCCTACGCCGTCACCGCCCTCATCGGCGTCGTTCCCTTCCTCACCGGCATGCTGCCCGGCATCCTCATCGTGATCATCGCCGCCTTCCCCATGGCCCTGCTGGGCATTATCCCCCAGGCCATCGTGGCGGATGTGGCGGAAGAGGACGCCATCCTCACCGGGGAGAAGCGGGAAGGCATGTTCTTCGCCGCCCGCACCTTCGCCATGAAGTTCGGCCAGTCCATCGCCATGCTGGTGTTCACCTCCCTGGCGGTGCTGGGAACCACCCAGAACACCAGCAGCAACGACCTCACTGCTTCCCCCACGGGTCTGCGGATCGTGGCCGTCGCGGCTGTCTGCTTCTGCGTCCTGGGAGCTGTGATCCTGGCCTCCTATGATGAAAAGAAAGTCATGAAAACCCTCGGCAGCGCGGAAAACAAGGCCTGACCGCCTTCCCCCCGCCCCTTCCGGAACCGGCACCCGCCGGTTCCGTTTTTTTGCCTTCATCTTTCGTGCTTTATCATAATAAACAAAAGAAGAACGAAGGAAGCCTTGCGAGGCCCTTTCCCGCCGCCTATAATGGAACCTGTCCGTATACAGGATTCACGTGAAAGATTTGTGAAAGCGGTGATTTGTTTGAACGTTACGGAAATGATTGTCTTCATTGTCTACCTTTTGTTTATGATCGGGATCGGCGTATTCTTCTTTCTCCGCTCCCGGGGCGCCGGGGAAAAGGAATACTTCCTGGGCGGCCGGAAAATGGGGCCCTGGGTTTCCGCCCTGTCCGCCGGTGCCTCCGATATGAGCGCCTGGGTGCTGATGGGGCTTCCCGCCTCCATCTATGCCCAGGGTCTCGGCCAGATCTGGATCGCTGTGGGCCTGGCCATCGGCTACGCCCTCAGCTGGATCTTTGAGGCGCCCCGCCTCCGGGCCTTCTCCCTGGCGGCGGACGACTCCATCACCATCCCCCAGTACCTGACCAACCGGTTCAAGTCCAAATCCCACGCCCTGCAGGTGGTCTGCGCCGTCATCTTCCTGGTGGCCTACACCATTTACGCGGCTTCCAGCATCAAGGCTGCCGGCACCCTGTTCCATACCGTGCTGGGCATTGACGCCACGGTGGCCATGTACATTGCCGCCGCCATCATCATCCTCTACACCTTCCTGGGCGGCTTCTCCGCCGTCTGCTGGACCGACTTCTTCCAGGGCATGCTCATGCTGGGCGCCCTGCTGCTGGCGCCGATCTTCGCCGCGGCGAACCTGCCGGCCAACAGCAGCGTGGATGTCCCTGGCTACTTCACCGTGTTCACCTCCTGGAATGATATCCTCTCCGGGCTGGCCTGGGGCCTCGGCTATTTCGGCATGCCCCATATCATCATCCGCTTCATGTCCGTGGAAAGCCAGAAATCCCTGAAGCGCTCCGCGAAGATCGGCATCACCTGGACCACCCTGATCCTGATCTTTGCCGTCGCCGTGGGCGTGCTGGGCAGGATGTACCTGGGCTTTGACGCAGAGATCGCGTCCAAGGAGCTGGTCTTCATCACCATGGTGCGCCGGCTGTTCCCCGCCCTGTTCTCCGGCATCCTGCTTTCCGCCATCCTGGCCGCAGCCATGTCCACGGCGGACAGCCAGCTGCTCTCTGCGGCTTCCGCCTTCTCCAGCGATGTGTACAAGCCGGTTCTCCGCAAGAACAAGACCACGGACAACGAAATGCTCTGGACCGGGCGTATCGTGGTGCTGGTCATTGCGCTGCTGGCGCTGATCCTGGCCTCCAACCCCAACGCCGGCTCCATCATGGCGCTGGTTTCCAACGCCTGGGGCGTCTTCGGCGCCGCCTTCGGCCCCGCCATCCTGCTGAGCCTCTTCTGGAAGCGGTTCACCTTCAAGGGCGCCATCGCCGGTATCTCCGTGGGTGCCCTGGTGGATATCGCCTGGCTCATCATCCATGGCCGGATGACGGCGGCCAACGCCTCCTACAGCGGCATCTTCACCCTGTATGAAATCCTCCCCGGCTTCGTCTGCGGGCTCATCGCCGCCATCGTGGTGACCCTGCTGGACAAGGCTCCCGCCAAAGAGGTGGAGGATCTCTTTGACCGGGCCGTGGCCGCCAAGGACGCGGACTGATCCCGAATCAACATTACAGGGGCTGCCTTCCGGCAGCCCCTGTTTCTTTTCCCTGTTTTCTTATTTGATGCGTTCCACCTTGATGGTGTTGGTGTTCCCCGGCTCCCCGTTCATCTGGCCGCCGGTCAGCACCACGTTGTCTCCCTTGCTCAGTCCCAGCACCTCCCGGGCCATCTTCAGGTCCTGCCAGAACATCACGTCCATGGAGGTGTAATTCTCCATCAGCAGCGGCGTAACACCCCAGGACATATTCAGCTTGCGCCAGGCCCGCTCGTCGGTGGTGGTTCCGATAATGTTCACCGGGCAGCGGAACCGGGAAACCATCCGGGCCGTCCGGCCGGAAAGGGAGTTGACCACAATCGCCTTCGCGTCCACGTCCACCGCCATGGAGCAGGTGGCGTGGGAAACCGCGTCCAGGTTGCTGTGGATCGTGAACTCCATCGTGCGGAAGCGCTCCGCGTAATCGATCCCCGCCTCCGCGAATTTCGCCGTATCCGCCATGGTCTGCACCGCCTGCACCGGGAACTTCCCGGCGGCGGTCTCCCCGCTCAGCATGATGGCCGAGGATCCGTCATACACGGCGTTGGCCACGTCGGAGATCTCCGCCCGGGTCGGCCGGGGATTCTGGATCATGCTCTCCAGCATCTCCGTGGCGGTAATCACGCGCTTCCCCAGCATCCGGCATTTGCTGATCAGGTATTTCTGCAGGGCGGGCACCTCCATGAAGGGGATTTCCACCCCCAGGTCGCCCCGGGCTACCATCACCCCGTCCGCCACCTCGCAGATTTCCTCCACATGGTCCACGCCGCTGCGGTTCTCAATCTTCGCGATGATGTCGATATCCTTGCCGCCGTTGGCGTCCAGCAGGTCCCGGATGGCCTGCACGTCCTGCTTCGTGGAAACGAAGGACGCGGCCACGAAATCCACCTCGTTCTCAATGCCGAAAAGCAGGTCGGCCTTGTCCTGCTCGGACAGGAAATCCTGCTGCAGCACCTTTCCCGGGAAGTTCATGCTCTTCCGGTCGGACAGCACGCCGCCGTTCTGCACCCGGCAGATCACGTCCTTCCCCCGGATCTCCTCCACCTTCAGGATCACCAGGCCGTTGTTGATCAGCACCGTGTCCCCGGGGGCCAGCTCCGCCGTCAGGTTGGCGTAGGTCACGGAAACCCGGGTCTCATCCCCCTGGATATCCTCGGTGGTCAGGGTGAAAACCTCCCCGTCCCGCAGGGTCACCGGCCCATTGGCAAAGGTTTTGATCCGGTATTCCGGTCCCTTGGTGTCCAGCATGATGGCAATGGGAAGGTTCAGCTTTTCCCGCACCTTCCGGATCAGCTCAATCCGCTTCAGGTGGTCCGCATGGGTCCCGTGGGAAAAATTCAGCCGCGCCACATTCATTCCCGCCTGGCACATGGCTGTCAGGGTCTCTTCGTTTTCGCAGGCCGGACCGATGGTACAGATGATTTTTGTCTTCCTCAGCATGAGTGCCGCCTCCTGATCTGTATTTGATTTATCCTGTCATATTTCATGGATCCATATCGCGTTTTTCCAGAATCTTTCCGGATTCCAGGCACTGTCCCCGCTCAGATCCAGTGATTGTAGGTTGTCACCGTTCCCAGCAGGTTGATCATCATGCACAGCAGCGCGTAGGGCAGGCAGATCCGGATCATCCGTTCGCTTTCCGGCTTCTCCGCCAGCATCCCCGCGAAGACGAAGGGCATGGTTTCCAGCAGGTACCGGTTTCCGAAGGCCCAGCCCCCCATGGTCCGGTGCATGCAGACGATGGTCACATAGGCCGCCGTGCACAGCGGCAGCAGGACCAGCAGTCCCCGAAGCTCCTTCCGCCGTTGCCGCAGCCCATGGATCCAGGCGACCGGCGCTATCAGGAAAATCGGGTTCACCAGGTAAACCCCCACCCCGTCAATGGGATACCACAGCAGGTAGCTCTCCGGATTCCCGTCCTGGAACACCGGGAACCGGATCAGCTTCAGCAGGTTCTTCCCCAGGTAGCTGAGATCGAACTGCCCCTGCTCCGCCCGCACGAATTCCGGCAGGTAGTTGTGGCCGAATTCCAGCGGATTTCCGAACCGGAGGGCGTTGAGCAGCATATATCCCGCCCCGATCACCGCCGCCGGCGCCAGCCAGTACGCCTTCCGGATAAGGAGCCGGATCCAGGACGTATCCGGATGGGCTTCCCGCTCCTTCCGCAGCAGGAACCAGAGGAGCACCGGAAGGAACACCGCCGTCATCGGCCGGCATCCCACCGCGCAGGCCCAGAGCCCCAGGCTCAGGCATCCCCTGCCCCGCACTGCGTGGTACAGCGACATGCAGCACAGGGTGAAGCAGCAGTTCTGGGCAAAAAACCATACATATCCGTTCAGGGTGATCCAGAGCCATCCGTTGCACAGCGTCAGGAACAGGGCCCCGGCCACCGCGGTGTTCCGGGAACGTCCCTCCTCCCGGCACAGGGCGCAGATGTGCCATACGCCAACCAGGGCAACGGCCAGGGCGATCCACCCATCCGGCGTCCGCTCCCCGAAAACCGCTGCGAAAGGAAGCATCAGCACCGAAGGAAAAGGCGGGAAGCTCACGTAGTACTTCCCCTCATAGATGGCCAGCTCCAGCCAGGTGTAGTTCCGTCCCAGGTCCAGCCGCCCCTGCAGCCACGAAAGGGCCTGGAGGGTGTAGGTGTTGTAGCTGTTCTTCTTCCACGGCCACATCCCCGTGAAGGAAGCCAGTACCGCCATGGCGCCGAGAACGCACAGCCCTGCCGTCAGGAACACCAGCCACCGCTGCCGGTTTTCCGCCTTCCGCTCCTTTTCCCCTGTCACCCGGATTCCAGTCTCCTTTTCAGCAGGGATCATTCCAGCAGGTCCTCAATCTCGTCCATGAGGTCCTCCACCTCTTCCAGCTCATCCAGCCAGTCCTCGTAATCCTCGGCTTCTTCGTCCGGCTCCGCGGCCTCCACCTCGTGGTAGAGCTCCTCCAGCTGCCCGTACAGGCTCCGGAGGCTTTCCGGATCCAGGGTCTTCGGATCCGGCAGGTCGGAAAGGTCAAAAGGCATAGGCACTCACACTTCCTTTCAGCATGATCAGCGCGTCACAGCTTCTGTACGATAAAACATTCCGGGGCGCCCTCCCCCGCGTTGAGGAAAACCTGGTGCAGCACATTGTATGCCCTGTTTGAAAGCGAGGAAAAGAATTCCTTCAGCATCTCCCGCTCCCGGTCCCCCTCCGGATGCCCGGGATAGGCGCACACCGTCAGGATTCCTCCCGATTTCAGCAGCCCCAGCGCGCTCTCCACGGCCGCCCGGGTAGTTTCGCACCGCGTGGTAATGGCATGATCCCCGCCCGGCAGCCAGCCCAGGTTGAAAACCGCCGCCGCCACAGGTCCCGAAACAACGCGCTTCATTTCGCTGTGGCTCATGCAGCAAAGCGTCACCCTGTCCGCCAGGTGATGCTCCTCCAGGAGCTTCCCGGTGGATTCCACCGCGCTTTCCTGGATGTCAAAGGCGTATACATGGCCCGCAGGGCCAACCTGCTCCGCAAGAAAAAGCGTATCATGCCCGTTTCCCATCGTAGCGTCCACAACGGTGTCCCCCGGCTGCACCGCGCGCTGCAGCGCGTCCCGGGCAAGAAAACGGGCGGATTTCAGTTCGTAGGCCATGCGTACCCTCCGGTCTCAGTTTATTCCATTATACCCTGCAAAAAAAAGGAAAAAAAGATTTGACACACTCCGCAGGCTGTGATAATATACTAGAGCTGTCAAGACAGCATGTGGGCTCGTAGCTCAGCTGGATAGAGTGTTTGACTACGAATCAAAAGGTCGTGGGTTCGAATCCCGCCGGGCTCACCAAGAAACCCCA
>CAMHSI010000015.1 GCA_946187775.1 uncultured Clostridia bacterium | reverse complement strand
GCAATCATCATGCCCAGCTTCTCATCCAGGTCGCCGGCGAGGAACTCGAACTTGAACGTTACGCCGAATTTCTCCTCGATCAGCTTGTAGATCTTGTTGTCGTCCGTGGGCTGATCGCCGGGATCGCCGCGGAACACGGTCAGGGTAACGGGTTCGAGGGCTTCGCCTTCGGCCATTACCGCAGGAATCAGCGCCAGCACCATCGCAAGTGCCAGCAGAGCAGCCAGAATCTTCCTCATAATGTGTCTCCTCCATGAATAATTTTTTTGGCATCTCGTGCCATCTGCTCACATTATGATCTAGTTGTATGTACTTTTACAATGGCCATTTCGGTCATGTTTACTCTTTTCTTGCTGTAATGCTTTTCATTTTATGCTCCAAGCGCCGGCCATTCATTTGCACTTTTCCATGCGATTTGCTACCTTTTTATCCATTTGCTTAACTGTAAACCAATTGTTTACCCTTTATCGCCCTTCAAATTATGCACAACAACTTTTGAGTTTCCTTAACATGGACTTCACACATTTTGTTATGCAATAAAGTGAGCAAGATCCCTGTTTCTTGCCTTCCGCAGCTTCACAGAAAACGCCGGTGCCGCGTCTTTGGTTCCGCGGCACCGGCTGCAAGTCGCCTTCCGGGCATGTTTTTTATTTTGCTCAGCAGTATTTCGCTTCGAATTCCTCCGGCTTCAGCGGTTTGTTGAAGTAGTATCCCTGCAGCAGGCACCGGCCGAACCGCTTGAGGTATCCGCGCATTTCCTCCGTCTCCACGCCCTCGAAGCACAGCAGCACATCGTCGTCCTGCGTCATCTTCGCCAGCATCTCCGCAAACTTCTGGTCTTTCTCGTTTTCCCGCATATGCTGTGTGAAGGTCATGTCGAGCTTGATTTCGTTCACATCCAGGTGCAGCAGCAGGTCGATGGTGGAGTATCCGGTGCCCATGTCGTCCAGTGCTACCCGGAATCCTGCCCTCCGCAGTTCAGACACTCGCTGCTTCAGGAAGTCAAACTCCATTTCCTTGCAGCGTTCCGTCAGCTCCAGGATCAGGTGCTCCGCGGGATAATCCTCTTCCCGCAGGATCTGAAGGACCTGGGGGATGAAGTTCTCCTCATACAGCTGCAGGGCGGTGATATTCACGTTGATGTTGAAATCCGGCAGCTTCTCCCGGATCCGCCTTGCATGCCGAAGCGCCGTCCGGAGGATATGGTATCCCAGGTCCGTATATCCCGGGTCGCTTTCCAGGAAGGTAATGAACCGTCCCGGGGGCACCTCTTTCCCGGCGTTGTCCCGGTAGCGCAGCAGCGCTTCCGCCGCCAGGATCTTCCCCGTCTGCGCGTCCACAATGGGCTGCAGCCGCAGGAAGAAGCGGTCCCGTTCTGCCAGGCAGCTCCGGTGTACCTCCTGCAGCAGTGCCGCGTCCTCCTCCCGCATGTCCGCGGAACCTCCGGTATAGAAGGCCACGGTGTTCTTCCCGCCCGGCCCGGCTTCCTCCATGATGAACAGCATGGCGCTGCGGACTTCCTCCGGTGCCTTCACGTTTTCCATGGGAAGCTCAATGGCCCCGGCGTGTACGCTGATCGGAATCACCCGGTCTCCCACGATGATTCCTCCGGCACAGGCTTCCCTCACCTGCCAGAAAATATCCTCTGCCTGTCCCCTGTCACCGCCCGGCAGCACAAACACAAACCCTCTGCTGCTTCCGATGAAAACCTCGCCCCGGTCCTTCACCGCCCGGAGGCAAAGATCCGCCATAACGCTCAGTGCTCCCGTCGCGTCGCTGTTTCCGTACAGCATCCGGATCCGTCCCATATTCCGGATGCTGAGCCGCAGCACAACGGCCTTTTCCCCTTTTCCGATGATCTCCCGCAGCCGGTCCTGCAGCTGCCGCTCGTTCATCAGTCCCGTCTCCGGGTCCCGGGTCTTCGGCGCCCCGTGGTTCACAATGTACCCGGAGAAGATGTCCGGCTCCCCGTCCCGGCCGTGATATACTCCGCCCCGGCAGGTAACTTCCACGTATTTCCCGTCCCTGCCAAGCACCCGGTAGCGGTAGTAGTGGTATTCCTTCAGTCCCTTCAGCGTCAGCCGGATATCCTGCCCCGCCTTGTCCCGGTCGGAGGGATGGATTTTCTCCATCCACACCTCGTTGAAGTTCTGGATAAACTCCCCTTCCAGCCCGAAGAATTCCGCCATGCCCGGCGCCACCCGGGTCACGCCGGTCTCCAGGTTGGTCATGTAGGGATAGAACTCCTCGCTGGTCAGGCACATGGCGTCAAACACCCGGTCCGTCAGGCCGTACAGGTTCAGCCGCGTCCCGTTTCCGCGGAAGGCGCTTTCAACGACCTCCCGCTTCTGGGCGGTCTTGTTGCGGTACATCATGTAGTCCGCAACCCGCAGCACATCCCGCAGGCTGTTGTACTTCGGGTCGGAAACGGCGTAGCCCACCGCCAGCTGGGGCCGGTATCCCGCGCTCTTCTCCTCCCGGTCGCAGGCGTCCTGCATCCGCTGGATATCCCGCACAACCGTCTTTTCATCTGTTTTGTGGTAAACCGCCAGGAATTCGTCTCCGCCCATTCGGTAGATATGCTCCGCGTTCCGCAGGTTCGAAACCAGCAGCGTAGCGATCCGCCCGATATAGGCGTCCCCTTCCTTCTGTCCGAAAAGGCCGTTGATGCTCCGGAGGTTGCTGATGTCAATGAAAACAAAAGTGAAGTGGAGGCTTTTGTCCTTCTGGAATTCCCCGTCGTACTCCTGCATGTCCCGCTCGTAGCTGGATCTGGATCCCAGTCCGCTCAGCGCGTCCCGCATAATTTTCTTTTCCATCACGGCTGCCGGGTTCTCCAGGGAGATGAAGAAGCCCACGCAGATCACGGTGGCTGTGGCCCCGGTGAAAAGGAATTCCTTTACAAAGAGCTGTACGATTTCCACCAGGATCAGCAGGAAGAGCATGGGAAGCAGCAGCAGCCGCAGGTGTTTTCCCACCCGGTTCCGGCTCAGCAGGATCATGCATATGGCAGCTGCAAAAAAGATAAAGCACAGGATAAATCCCGCTGTCGGCGCGCTGCCGGTGCTGGAGTTGGTTCCGTTGTACGCGGCGTATTCAATCCGCAGGACGCCTGTGGCCGCAAGCCCCAGGTAAACCAGGGAGAGGGCCGTCGCGGCGCACCGGATTTTCTTTGCCCTGTCCGGGAAGCACAGGTTGGCCGTATAGGTCAGGATTTCCGCGGAAAACAGCACAGCGGACCCGTAAAAAACAATATGGGCCGTGTCATTCACCCATCGGGGCGTCGCCTCCGGGTGGTTCACGGTCCACACAGTAAACCCGTCCATGATGACGTGCAACATGGCAAAGGTCATAATCAGGTTGAAGGTCCTGCCGTCCTTATCCATCCGGAATGTCCGGGAAATCACGGTAAGGTAGATCAGCAGGAGCAGGCTGACGATTTCGGTTCTGAGGATCAGAATGGGGTTCATCGCCTTGGTTTCACCCCCCTGCCGCCGGCTTATTTATCGTACATCCATTGTTCGGTAGTTTCCGCATCCTGTTCGTTCTCGTTCAGGAGATATGCGATATGACGATCGTCCGGCTGGAATTCATCATTGATCCGGAAGCGGTTTTCCGGAACATGCAGGCCGATGCGGCCTCTCTCTGTGATGATTTTGACATAATCGTCAACACTTGTCAATCTTTTTTCCAGTTCCACGCCGAAGGGTGCCGCTATCGGGGAGTGATGGTTGTCCGATCCGGCGGTCATCACCAGTCCCAGGGCCTTCCCCATCCGGTAGGCCCTGGCGTCGTCCAGCGGCTGGTTGCCCAGGTTGGCCGCCTCAATCCCGTCGCAGAACAGCGTCCCCAGCCGGATCCGGTCCATATAGCCCCGGATGCGGAAGGGGTGCGCCTGGATCACGCAGCCTCCGGCCTTGTGCACTTCCTCCAGCTGCTGCCGCCGGGTCCAGTGCTCCATTTCCGGGTGCGCCTTCATGTATTCCTTTGTCAGTCCGTATACCAGGTACTCGTCCCCGGCAAAGTTCTGCTCCAGCCCGAAGAATACATCCAGGCCGATCCTGTCTCCCTCTTCCTTCGCATCCTCATATCCGCTCCAGAACCAGTCGATCCGCTCCTCCCAGGGCAGGTCCCGTTCCACCGCCGTGTTCCCCCGGAAAAAGTGATCCGTCATGATAATGCCGGTGTATCCGGCTTCTTTATAAAACCGCGCGTGTTCCTTCCCCGTGCTTTCCCCGCACTTGCTGGCCAGGCAGGTATGCATGTGGGTTTCATACAAAAAAGGCATGGTTCGTCTCCTTTGATTTGCTCGGCTTATCTTACAACTTAATGCTCCGTTGATCAATGTCTTTTCGCGTGCCCCGAGCAAAAAAACTATCAACTATCAACTCTTCACGCCGTCAGGCAACTCTCAACTATCAACTATCAACTATCAACTCTTCTCGCCGTTAAACATTTCAAAACGATCAACGATCAACGATCAACTTTTCACTTTTCCAACCCAAAAGACCGGAAGCCGTCCGCTTCCGGTCTTTTGGGTTGGAAATCCTTACTCTCCTTCCCGCTCCATCAAATTCACCAGGTACAAAAACTCTTCCTTATATGTGTCTCCCTTCACGCTTTCGCAGTCCCGCAGCAGCTCCTGCACTGTCTCCCAGGTCGCGTCTCCCTTCCATTCGCTGTCCCGCAGAAGCATGCCCGCTTCCGCCACCGCCGCCGCAAACTTCATGTTGTCGCTCAGCGTCTCCGCGGGCGTGCTGCTCACGGGATACTCATACAGCCGGCTCTCGCTTCCCTCCGGCTCCTTGGCCCGGATGCTGACCGTCAGCAGCTCTTCGCCTTCCCGGCCGCCCTCCGCCTGCTGGTAGCGGCTTTCTGCCGCGCCGAATTCGAAGTCGGAATCCGCCGGCACGATTTCGTACAGGGCTGTCATCCGGTGGCCGCTGCCGATCTCGCCCCCGTCCTTTTCATCGTTGGCAAAGTCCTCCGCCGCCATCAGCCGGTCTTCGTATCCGATCAGCCGGTATCCCTTCACCAGCGCCGGGTTGAAATCCACCTGGATTTTCACGTCCTTCGCCACCGTGACGAAGGTTCCACCCCCTTCGGTCACCAGCGCCTTGCGGGCTTCGTGAATCGTGTCGATATACCGGCAGTTGCCGTTGCCGTAATCCGCCAGGGCTTCCATCTTGTTGTCCTTGTAGTTGCCCATCCCCACGCCCAGGCAGGTCAGGCTGATGCCGCTTTCCCGTTTTTCCTCCACCATCTTCACCAGCTCGCCCTCGGAGGATACGCCTACGTTCAGGTCTCCGTCCGTCGCCAGCAGGATCCGGTTCACCCCGCCCGGCACGTAGTATTTCCCGGCGATCTCATAGGCCCGGGCGATTCCCGCGCTGCCGTTGGTGGCGCCTCCCGCCTCCAGCTCGGAAATGGCTTCCATAATCCGGGTCTTCTCGCTTCCGGGCACGCCCTCCATCACAACCCGGTCCTGGCTGGCGTAGGCAACGATGGACACCGTGTCCTTCTCATCCAGCTCGTCCAGCAGCATCAGGAACGCCCGTTTCACCAGGTCCAGCCGGTCCGGTCCGTACATGCTTCCGGAGGTGTCAATCAGGAACACCAGGTTGTGTCCCGGCAGCTTGTCCCGCTCTGCGGTCTTCGCCTGCAGGCCGATCTGCAGCAGCTTTGTCTTGCTGTTCCAGGGGCAGTCCGCGTATTCAATCGTCACGCCGAAGGGCTCGTCCCCGGCGGGCTGCTTGTAGTCATAGTGGAAGTAATTCAGCATTTCCTCAATCCGTACGCTGTCTGCGGGAACCGTTTCCCCGTTCAGGATCCTGCGGCGAAGCTGCGCGTAGGAAGAGGTGTCCACGTCCGCCGCGAAGGTGGACAGGGGGGAGGTCCGTGTGCTCAAAAACCCGTTGCTTTCAAAGTGGGTGTACTCATCCGTGCTGAATTCCGGCATCCCCCAGGCGCTCATGGAATTCTGCATCGTTCCCTTGGCCGCCATGGTAGCGGCGGGCATCGCGTATGCGCTGTATGCCATGCCGGCGTCCGCTTCCTCCATCACCCACAGGTCCGGTATTTCCTCCCGGGCGTGCGTGTTTTCCTTTTCCAGCAGCTCCCGGGTCACCCGGTCCGCCGTTCCGGTCACCAGCAGCCCGTGAGCCCGCTGGAACCAACGGACCGCCTCCGCCGTCGCCTCGTCGTAAATGCCGGTGGCTTCTCCTTCCAGGTATTCCAGCTCAATCAGCTTCTGCTGCAGCTCCATCACTTCGTTTCCCCGGTCTCCTACCCGGAGCATACCGTTCTCCGCCATTGCCGCGGACGCCAGGGTCAGCAGCATCATCGCCGCCAGCAGGACCGCCGTCATTCTCTTCATCATGGTTGTCGTCTCCTTTCGTCTGCCCGTTTCTCCGGTTTCATACAGTCAGACGAAAGCCTTCCGGAAAAGTTCCCTCCTCCGGAAAAAAAATTATAAATATTTTTTTCAGAGCCTGAGACGGACCGCTGCGGCCTCGAAAGGCGCCTTCAGTTCCACGGAAAGAACCCCGTCCTTCAGCGACACCCGGTTGTTCTCCGAGCACATGACCCGCAGGATTTCCGCCGCGTTCACAGGCAGCACAATCTTTTCCGGGAATTTCCCGCCGAAGGTATGGATCACCGCAAGGGCCTCATTCCCGGCGGTCCGGACCACCGCCTGCCAGCCCTCCGGATGCCGCCAGCTTTCCGATATTTCCCCGAAGAAGGCGCTCCGGCCGTCCCGGATGATATGCCGGACCTGCCGGTAAAATTCCGTTCCCTCTCCGACCTTTTTCCACTGTTCCCCGTTCAGGTGCTCCACGTCGCCGGAAATGCACATGACCCCCAGGAAGGTATTGATCAAGGAATAGTTGATCCTGCGGATGCTGTCCGAAGCCTGCAGTACCGCCCAGATCTGGCTCTGCGCCGGCAGGACCACCCGGTGCAGCGCGGCAGCGATCACCGGGATCTCGGCGCATTCATGCGCGTCTGAAAAGGAGGCCATATCGGAAACCGCCATCAGGGACGGCTCCAGCCGGTGGCCGCCGGAGGAACAGTTCTCGATGGTAATCCCCGGAACCGCTTCCCGCAGGCGGCGGAAGAAGCGCAGGGTCCCCTGCATGTTCCGCCGAAGGCCTTCGCCCAGGCCGTCCGGATCGTCGCATCCCATGCCGATGCAGTCGTTGTAGTCGATTTTGATGTATTCGAACCCGCAGCGGTTCAGCAGGCCGGCCACCCGTTCCTCCAGGTACGCCTGGACTTCTTCCTTCCGCATATCCAGGAACCGCCGGTTGTCGGTGTCGATGGGCACGCCGTCCCGCTTCAGCAGCATGTCTTCCTTCCGGAATATTTCCGATTCAGGCGCGCAGGTTTCCGGCTCAAACCAGAGCCCCGGCTTCATTCCGTGGGAACGGATCATGTCCGCCGTGGCTTTCAGGCCCTCCGGGAACATCTCCTTTTCCTCCGGAATCCAGTCCCCGCCGCAGTCGGACCATCCGGCGCCAGGCTTCCGGTACCACCCGGCGTCGATCACCAGGAACTCCATGTCCTTCCCGTCCAGGCACTCCGCGATCCGCTCCAGGTTTTCATGCGTCGGATTGCCCCAGGTGGTGCAGTATTCGTTGAACATCACCGGCAGTTCCGCGTCCGAGCGGGGCATATTCCGCCGCTGCACCGTCAGCAGCCGCTGGGACGCCTCGTCCACGCCGCCCCTGCAGGCCGTCAGGTACGCTTCCGGCGTTTCAAACGTTTCACCCGGCCGGACGGTTTTCGCCCAGTGGCCGTAATCCCCATCCGCCAGGGAAAGCATCAGGTTCAGGCAGTCGTCCTTCCTGCGGAGCTCGATCTGCCAGGAGGAAGGGCATGCCAGCTGCGCTGCCCAGGTCACCCCGGCCTGCCGGTCCTCCACTGCTGCGAAGGGGAAATACCCCCGCACGGGCATGGAACCCAGCTGGCCGTATTTGCAGAGCCGCAGCGCGTGCCCCGTCCAGGACCTTTCCAGCATGAGCGATTCGATGCTTTCCGTTTTCAGGCGCCCCTCCGCGCTCCAGGCACTGCCGATCCGGTGCAGGAAAAGCCGTCCGGGCGCGTCGTCCTCCGCGAAGGGGGTGATCCCGCTCAGGTTCAGGCTGGAAAGCAGGTCCAGGGTCACCGGCTCCGTTCCGGTATTCTCAAAAGTGCAGGAAACGATCACTGCTTCCAGCCCTTCCGCCCAGGCCGCCCGGTGATGCACGGTCCGCCCGGCTCCGTCCGAAACCGTCGTGACCACCGTGTTCCCCTCCCGGCGCTGGGATACAAACTTCAGCGCTTCGCTTGCGGACGTGCAGGCCAGGGTATGCCCGTTGCCGTACCCGGCGGCAAAATGATCGCCCCGGGCGTGAATCTGCGCCAGCGGTTCCGGCCGGTATTCCTTCCGCCGCACCATGCTTTCCGTTCCTGCGGGAATGACGCCCATGCTGACGCAGCCGTTTTCATCCTGCGCATACGAAAGACGCATATCCCCAAAGATGAATTCACTGATCTGCTTCATCAGGAATATCCCCCTTGTCTTTTTACAGAATCATATCACAGAAACGCCGGAAATCTTCCGCTGTTTTTATTCTCCCGCAAAAGAAATGCACTGCTCCCTGCCGTCGTAGACAACCTGCCGGATCTCGCGCCGGCCGCCGGGTTCCGTCAGCCGTACCGTCATGCAAACGGCTTCCGGCAGCCGTCCGGCTGCCCGGCCGAGAATCAGCGTTTTCCGGGATTCCGTCCAGCGGACGGGAATAGTGAATCCTTCCTCATAGCCATCCCCCGCGTCATCATACATCTCAAAGGCTCCGTCCGCTCCTCCGAACACAAGGATCTCCCGGGCCGGCACCGGCAGCTCCGCCGCGCACCGCGCGCCTTCGGCAACAGGAAGGATCCCGCCTGTCCGGACATACAGCGGGAAGCGGTCCAGCGGCGCCGCGGCGCGGACCGTCTGCCCGCCTTCCGCGTATTCGCCGGTAAACCAGTCGTACCAGCCGCCCGGAGGAAGCTGAACCTCCGCGTCGCTTCCGCCGTTGGCCAGCGCCCGCGTGACGGGTTTCACCAGCAGCGCGTCTCCCAGCATATACAGGTCGTCCGCCGCGTAAAGCTCCGGAGCTTCCGGGAACGCCGCCATCATGGCCCGGATCATCGGCAGGCCCTCCCTTGCGGCCTGCGCCGCCGTCGCGTACAGATACGGCATCAGCCGGTAACGGAGCGCGATCATATCCCGGATGCAGGCATATTCCGGGCTGTCCTCCGCGCCGAACTGCCAGGGTTCCCGCGGCGTGTCCGTCCCGTGGGAACGGAACACCGGCAGCATCGCGCCGAACTGGAACCATCGGATATACAGTTCCCGGTAACCCGGATCCCGTACGCCGTCCGGATAGTCCCCGCGCCAGAACCACTGTTCGCCCCGGCTGACAAAAAACGCGCCGATGTCCAGCGTCCACCAGCAGATCCCGCTGCATGCTGTGCGGATGGCTTCCGTAACCTGTTTCCTCAGCACGTCCCAGCGTGCCGCCACGTCTCCGGACCACAGGATCGTCCCCAGCGCGCCGGAATCAGGACCGCCGCTCCTGGAAAGAATCACGGGCCGCTTGTCCGGAAGGTCTTTCCGCCAGTGTTCATACAGCCCGCGCAGGTGCGCCGCGCCGTACCCGTTCATGCTTTCCGGGTCCATGCGCACCGACGAAGCCTCCGTCAGCAGACGCATCCGTTCGTCCTCATCCCGTTTCTCCGTCCCGCACCAGTCCGGGTCCGTAATGGGTTCATCGCTGTCGCACCACAGGGCGTCCGTCCCGCAGGACATCCAGGTGCGCCGGCACTGTTTCCAGTAAAGGTCCCGCGCTTCCGGGGAAAAGGCGTCATAAATCCTGCTTCCGGGCAGGAACAGCCCCGCGCTCAGGAATTCTTCGCAGTCCTGCCCGCTGGCCATGTTCGGCCAGACGGAGACCATGAAATGGACGTTCATTCCGTGCAGGGTATCCGTCAACTGCCGTACGTCCGGAAACCGCTCCGGATCCGGCGTTTTGTCGCCCCAGCAGCCGTCCCGCCAGCTGCACCAGTCCAGCACGATGCAGTCCAGGCCCAGGCCGCGCCGCCTGAATTCCGACGCGGTCTCCGTCAGTTCCGCGGCGGTTTTGTACCGTTCCTTCGACTGGATATACCCGTAGGCCCACTTCGGCAGCAAAGCCGGCCTGCCGGTCAGGGAAGAAAGCTTTTTCAGCACTTCCGCGCAGTTTTCCGCCCGGATCACCGTATAGGAAAATTCCTCTGCCGCATCCAGGGCAAAAACGAAGCCGTCCCCTTCGCCGCGGTACCGCATGGCGCATCCCGCCTCGATCAGCAGGCCCCATCCGGCGCTGCTCAGCAGAAAGGGAACGGCAATTTTCATATTGTGCTGGTAGAGGCGTTCTTCTTTCCGGGCATAGTCAAAAATGCCCTCCTCATGCTGGCCGAGCCCGGTCAGGATCTGCCCTTCCGGGCAGGCAAACCGCAGCTCCGCCGAATGGCTGATCCGCAGCAGGTCCGCCCTGTCTTCACCGAAGACGACAACTTCCCCGTTGGCAGTCTGCCGGACATCCCCTTCCCCGCCTTCCGGCCTCAGCCGGTAAACCGGGCGCTCCGCGCAGCGGAAGCCGGCCTGGCACAGGTATTCCCCGCCGCCGTCCGTGAAACGGACCGGCTGAAAGCCGGATTCATCCTCCGGCGCGAGAGTAATCCGGGTGATTCCTTCGGACAGAACTGTTCTTTTCATGGCATTATCCTTTCACCGCTCCGGCAGTCAGGCCGGTCATGAACTGCTTCTGCATGCAGAGATACAGCGCCACGATCGGGACTGAAGCAAGAATGACGTTCGCGAAAACCAGGTTCCATTTGGACGTGTAGGCACCGATGGAGTTGTAGATCCCCGTCGTAATCGTTTTTCCGGCCGTGGAGCCCAGGATGTACATCGGGTTCAGGAAGTCGTTCCAGATCCACATGCCCATCAGGATCACTGCGGTTGCCGTACAGGGTTTCAGCAGGGGGAAGATAATCCGGAAGAAGATCCGGATTGTGCCCGCTCCGTCAATATAGGCCGATTCATCCAGCGTCACGGGAATGGAATTGATAAAACCCGTATACAGGAAGATTGTCGTGCTGAAATACGCGCCTCCGTAGAACATCAGCAGTCCCCAGGGCGTATACATCAGCCCCAGCATGCTCAGGGTTTTGATGCTGGGCACCAGCGTAACCACCGGCGGAACCATGATGCCGATCAGGGCGTATCCGTAAAGGAATTTGCAGAACCTGTTTTTCCTCCGGATGATGATATAGGCCGCGGTGGAGGAAATGAGCACCAGCAGCGCAACGGAAGTGAACGTGATCAGGATGCTGGTCCCGTACAGGGACAGGATATTCGAAGCATGGAACGCTTCCGTGAAATTCTCCAGGGTGGGGCTGGAAGGCAGCGCCAGCGGCGACTTGATGACCTCCCAGTAGGTTTTGAAGGAGTTGACCACGGCAACGTAGAGCGGAATCAGGTAGATCACGGCAAACAGCACCGTCAGGAGATTCCTTGTCCCCCGCCCGATCTTTTTCCCTGTAAGGCGTTTCTTCACAAGCGTGCTCATATCAGTATTCCACCTCGCGTTTCTTGGTGATGCTGATCTGGATGACGGATACGATCACGATCATGATGAACAGCACCAGGATGATTGCGGAGGAATATCCCCGACGGTTGTACCCGAAGGCTTTCTCCACGGAGAGCAGCGTGATGGTCTGGGTCGCGCCGCCCGGTCCGCCGCCGGTAATCACCTTCACATGGTCGTACTGCTTCAGGCCCCCGGCCATGGAAAGGACGCTGTTGATGGTAATGCCGGGCATCATCAGCGGCAGCGTGATCCGGAAGAAGCGCTGCACGCCGTTCGCCCCGTCCACCTCCGCCGCTTCCATCAGCTCCTGCGGAATGGTGTTCAGCGTCGCCACGTAAATCACCATGAACAGCCCCAGGCCGTTCCAGGAGATAATCACCGAGATCATCGCGATCGTGTGCATCGGCGTATCGTAAAAGTCAACGGGAGGAATGCCGAACACCCCGAGGATCGTATTGATGATGCCGCCGTCCTTCTGCATGATATAGGACCAGATAAAGGCCACCACGACGCTGGAAAGCACCGTCGGTACGAAGATCGCGCTTTTGGCGAAGGCGCAGGCGCGGTTCTTCCGGTTCAGGACCACCGCCAGGAAGACGCCCAGCACATTGTAAATCAGCACCGTGATCACCGTGATGATCAGCGTAACCTTCAGCGCGTTGTAAAAACTTGCGTCCTGGAAGAGCCGCACAAAGTTTTTGAAGCCGATCATCTTGTAGTTTTTGCTGATGCCGTCCCAGTTGGTGAAACTGTAGAACAGGCACAGGCCCAGCGGGATGATCATGAATACAGTATAAATCAGATATCCCGGCGCCGCCAGCAGGATGTCGTGTGTTTTTTTATGCTTCAATTCAGTCCGGCCCCCCTTTAACAGAAGGGAGGGGTATTCCCCGGGAATACCCCTCCCCACGCGTTCTGTTCGGAAAGTAAATGGATTACTGCGCGTCTTCAATCGCTTCGTTGGCAATCTCCCACTCGGCGTCGAAAGCATCCAGTTCAGCTTCCACGTCCGCGCCGATCGCGATGTTCTGGGTCATCTTGTTGGTGAAGTAGTCCTTGAGGCCCGGCAGGAAAGCGTCGTCGCCGGTCATGCTCTCAAAGCCTTCCACTTCCTGCATGGAGGCAATCTGCTCTTCCATGTTTTTGCGCAGCGGGATCATGTCATACTCAACCGTTTCCTTCGTGGTGCTGAACAGCTGTTCGCTCTTCAGGAATTCGCCGTACAGCTCCTTGTCGGTGAAGAAGAAGTGGATGAAATCCTTGCAGATTTCCGGATACTTGGTGCCGGCGCCGATGGACAGGCCTTCGTTCACGAATACGGAAACCACATTGGCGTTCTCGTCGCCGGGAATCGGGAACCAGCCGACTTCGAAGTCCTGCTCTCCCTTGGCAACCTCGGCGTTGACCCAGGAACCGATGGGCAGCATCGCGGCTTTTCCGGTGAAGAACTGCTCGAGCATCTGGGTGTAGGTGATGCCGGTGATGTTGTCTCCGGAATACTTGGTGCAGATGGTCTGGTACTTCTGCATGCCTTTGACCAGGTCGGGGTTGTTGAACTTCACTTCATTGGCGTTGCGCTTCGCGCCCCAGTGGGGATCCTTGGCGAGCAGGTCCGTGCCGGCAAACATATTGGCCAGCTGTCCCTGGGGCCATCCATCCTTCAGGCCGAGGGAGAAGGGCTGGATTCCGGCAGCCAGCAGCTTGTCGCTGGCGGCAACCAGCTCATCCCAGGTGTTCGGCACTTCGATGCCGTTGGCGGCGAACATGTCCTTGTTGTAGAACACGCCGATGATCTGCTTCTTGTAGTTGGCGACATACTGTTTTCCGCCGATCTTGCCCACCTCGGGGTCAACCAGGTAGTCGAGTTCTCCGTCTTCGAAGGGCAGCAGCGCTCCGGAAGGCACAAAGTCAGCAGGATTCTGCATGACCATGATGTCCGGGAACTGGTCTGTCGCCAGCAGGTTCTTTTCATATTCAGGCAGCGTGACATTGGAAGAGGGGTTGCCGATGATTTCCACCTTCACGTCGGGATTGGCCGCCATATAGCGGTCAGCGATGGACTGCCAGAACTCGAGCGGCAGCTGGGGCTGGATGTTCACGCAGAACACGATCTTGGTTTCGTCTGCCAGCGCGGTGCAGAACGTTCCGCATACAAGCAGTACGCAGAGGAGGATAGACAGAAGCTTCTTCATTTTTCTTTCTCCCTTTCCTTTTATTTAGTTTGCGGCGCCCTTTGCGCCTCTTTTGCCTGTATTCTAAACCTAACCGAAACGTTTCGCAATGTTCGGATTTCTTGATTCTGGTGTCAATTTTTCAGTTTCTCAGATCCGTCGGGGATCTGCCTGTCACTTTCTTGAAAATTTTCAGGAAGTAATGGTAATCGGTGAAGCCGACCCGTTCAGCAACTTCGTACACCTTCAGCGTCGGATCCGCCAGCAGCCTGCCCGCCTCCTGGATCCGCAGGGCGTTCACATAGTCCGTGAAGGCGCTGCCGGTTTCCTTCCTGAAAACCTGGCCGAGGTAGGATGTGTTGACATGGCAGTTTTCCGCCACCTGCCGGAGCGTCACGCCCTCCCGGTAGTGTTCCGTCACATAATCCACCGCCAGGCCGACAATGGACGTGCTCCTGCCCAGGAGCGTCCGGTTCGAGGCAAACCACTCGTTACACAGCTGAAACAGCCAGTCCCGCATGTCCGTATAGCTGCGGAGCGTAAACAGCCGCGCGAAATCAAAGCCGGCGGGCTCCCGGAAGGCGTTCATGCTGCCGTAGATCGTCCGGAAGCAGTCCGTTACGCGGACGGCGATATGCATGATCAGGTTGCGCATCCCGCGGTGGGACGCGCCCGCTTCCGCGGCCGCGGCGTCCAGCGTTTCTTCCAGGCAGGCTTTCATCGGCTCCTGCTCGCCGCGCCGGATATAATCCTTCAGCTTTTCGTAATCCGTCCGGTCCGGGATCTCCCCCTCCCGCGAGGTTTGCGGCACTTCGTCAGACCAGATCACCCCGCCGTTTTTCAGGAAAGCCCCGTATTCAAGCGCCTCCTTCGCACTTTCATAGGAATCCCGGATCTTTCCCGTGCCTTCCGCCACGCGGCCCGCACCGATCATCAGAGGGATTCCCCGCTCCCGCAGCGCCTTTTCCGCCATGTTCTCCAGTTCCTGCTGGATCCCGTTCCGGTCCGCGGGCGCGTCGCCGAAGGCCAGCAGAAGCACGAGGTTTCCGTCCCCGTCCATGAAGGCCGTCTGCCGCGCATTGCTCTTTTCGGTGACGGCGTCCTGGAAAAACTGTTCACGGCGGTCGGCGGGGATTTCCCGGCTTACGGCGCAGACCGCGCACAGGTACTGCCCGGCTTCCAGCGGAATGTGCAGGAACTCCGCTTTTTCCCGCAGCTCTTCCGGGCTGATATTGCCGGTCACCAGGCGGCGCAGCGTATTGGACCGGAGCAGCACGGTTCCCTGCCTGATCTGCAGGTTGACTGCCGCTTCCTTTTCAATCTCGCTCACCGCGTTCCGGAGGTTTGAAACCAGTTCGTCATTGTCAATCGGTTTGAGAAGGTAGTTGTCCACACCCAGGCGGATTGCTTCCTTCAGGTAGTCGTAATCGCTGTATCCGCTCAGGATGGTAATCTTGACGTTCAGATCCGTTTTCCGGATTTCCCGGATCAGCGCGATGCCGTCCATCTCCGGCATCCGGATATCGGTAATCAGGATCTCCGGCCGGATGTCCCGGACCAGCTTCAGCGCCTCGCTGCCGTCCGCGGCTTCCCCGGCGACTTCCAGCCCCAGTGCGTCCCATTCGATGGTTTCCCGCAGGCCGCGGCGGATCACGGGCTCGTCATCCACGATGATCACTCTGTACATAGGTTTCCAGCTCCTCCTTCCTGCGGGCAGGCATCAGGATGCTGACGGCGGTCCCGCTGCCCGGCCGGCTTTCGATGGTCAGTCCGTACGGTTCTCCGAACAGGATCCGGATCCGCTGGTGGACGTTGCTCAGTCCGATGCGGTAGTGGTCTTCTCCTTCCTTTTCCGGCTGGTCCAGCCGTTCCAGGACCTGCCGGACGGTTTCCTCATCCATTCCGCGGCCGTTGTCCGCGACGGTAATCCGCAGCGTTCCCTCCGGTTCCTCCCGGGCGGTGACGGAAATGATTCCTCCGGAGGAAACGCCTTTCTGCCCGTGTTTAATCGCGTTTTCCACCAGGGGCTGCAGGATAAACCGCGGAACACCCAGGCCCAGCAGCTTCGGCGGAACGTCCGTTTCAAATTCAAAGGCGTCGGCATACCGCAGCTTCTGCAGTTCCATGAAGCTTCCCGCGTAATCGATCTCCTGCCGCAGTTCCGCAAACAGGTCCGACGACTGGATGCTGCGCCGGAACAGGTTTCCCAGCAGGTGGATCATCTTTGCCGTATCCGGATCCTGATGCTCCAGGGCGTTGAAACGGATGGACTCCAGCGTGTTGAACAGGAAATGCGGATTGATCTGCGCCTGCAGCGCCTTCAGCTCCGCCGTTTTCGATTCCAGCCGGTATACATAGGCTGTCTGGATGTGCTTGTCAAGCCTTGTGATCATGCTGTTGAAGCTCTGCTCAAGGTATCCGATCTCATCATGGGATTTCACATCTGCCGTGACGTTGAATTCCCCCAGGTCCAGTCTGCGCATCTTCTGCACCAGCCGGTTGATGCGCCTGGAAAACAGGCGCGCGGAAAGAAAGCTCATCGCCAGGGCCAGCGCCACGCAGAGCGCCAGGATTCCGTACAGGCTGCGCCGGATGGATCCCGCCTCGCTGCGGATCACGTCGCGGCTGACAACGTTGATGAACGTGTATCCGGTCCGGTCCGAGGTCCGGGCGTTGATCACCCAGTTCCCGTTGGATTCCGCTTCCCCGGGATCCCCGATCCCGTACCGGCTTCCGTCGAAAGCCTTCCCGGTTTCCCCGCCGGCGGAATCAAACAGCGTGATCCCGTCACGGTCCACCACGAAAAGCGTCCCGTTCAGGCCGTCCGCCGTCCGGCAGGCTTCCCGGAAATGATCCGCCCGGACATTTACGACGATATATCCCAGTGGCTTGTTGAACCGGATGGCGTTCTGGTCAAACAGGTAGATGCAGTAGGAAATCACGTCAAAATTGTTGACGCTGCTTTTGTTGATATATTCCGGAATATGGTTGGGAATGATCCGGATCCGGTTGCTGACCTCACCTCCCGGCAGTTCCCTGTCAAAGAAGTCGTACTCCAGCGAAGTGTCCCTGCCCGGAATCCGTGAAAAGAAGAACAGTTCCCGGTCCCCGTAGTCCGCGATGTAAATATCGGCGATGAAGCTGTTGGCATTGCAGACGTCCAGCAGGTATCCCGAAATCACCTTCCGCTTCGCTTCCCGGTCCAAGTTCTTCAGTATCCGCGGGTTCAGGTAGTCCATGATACTGTAATTGTCATAGTAATTCATGGGCATATACAGCTGCGCGAAAATATTCTGGATGGTCCTGTATTTTTCATCGCTGTAGTCCCTGACCTGCAGGACGATTTCCCGGTCGACCCGGGATTCCTTTTCGGTGAGCCGGTTTGTCACCCAGGAATTCGTGAAAACAGTCACCAGCCCCAGCCCGACCACGATGACCAGGCAATAGGACAGCATCATCTTCACGAAATAACTGCTTCCAAAACGCGGCTGCCTGGCCATGTCATCGCTCCCTGTCCGTTATGCGGTTCTGCTTCTTCCCGCATTATACCGTAATTCGCCTTCCGGCACAACGTTTCATTCCCGGCGGATTTCCGCCCCGCTCCGCTCCCTGCAGTCTCATTTTCCTTATTATATGAAACGTTTCGTATTGCATCCGCTCCGGCTTGATGATAAAATAAAAACACATTGAAAACAGGTGATGTCTCTTTCAGTGCACCGCGACGGCCGTCAGGAGGTTGACCCATGGCAGCAACAATGAAGGATCTCGCCCGGGAGACCGGCCTCGGTCTCGCCACGCTCTCCAAGTATTTCAACGGCGGCACCGTCCGGGAGAAGAACCGCGTGCTGATTGAGGCCGCTGTCCGGAAGCTGCACTATGTTCCCAACGAGGTGGCCCGCAGCCTGAAAACGCAGCATTCCCGCGCCATCGGGGTCGTCATTCCCGAGCTCAGCAACACGTTCATCACGTCCATCATTTCCTCCATGGAGGACGTTCTGCGCAAACATGATTACGCTGTGATCGTCTGCGACTGCCGCAGCGATATCCGCCGGGAAAAGGAAGCCGTGGAATTCCTGATGCACCGCCGGGTCGACGGCCTGATCAACATGGCCACCGACACCACCGGTGCCCATCTGAAAACCGCGCTTGCGGCCGGAATCCCCGTGCTGCTCATCGACCGCCTGATTGAGAGCCTCCGGAACAAGGTCAGCGCCGTTATCATCGACAACGCCCACGCAGCCGGCCAGGCCGTGCGGAAGCTGACCGGGCTCGGCCACCGGCGGATCGGCCTTGTGCTTGGAAGCCCCGGCCTTTACACCACAGACTGCCGCCTGAACGGCTACCTGGATGCCCTGAAGGAAGCCGGGATCGAACCGGACGACGAATACATCCGCTACGGCAATTACACGATGGACGGAGGATACCAGGCGGTTCAGGACCTGCTGGCCCTGAAGCGGCGGCCCACCGCCCTGTTTGTCACCAACTTTGAAATGACCCTGGGTGCCATGCTGGCCCTGCAGCGCGGCGGTATCCGCATCCCGGAGGACCTCTCCGTGATCGGGTTTGACAAGCTCGAGCTCTTCGGTGAAATCTTCCCGGACCTGACCCTGATCCGCCAGCCCCAGCTGAGTATCGGCCGGGAGGCAGCCAATCTGATGCTGGACCTTCTCGGAAGCGGCGGCAGTTTTTCCCACCGGATCGTCACCCTCAGCACCGAGCTGACGGAGGGCAGTTCCGTCCGGGTGCTGAAGCCCTGAAACCCCGAACCGTTCCCCCCGGCATTTCCGCGCCGGCACGCTCCCCTCCCGGGAGCTTTTTTCATGAACAGAAAGCCGCGCTGCTCCTGCGCGGCTTTCCGAACAAAAAAGAAGGAAAAACGTCCGGGGAATTCAGGTTATCCCGCTGCGCTGACAACGCCCTTTTTCAGGATGACGTTGGCATACAGGGCAGTTTCCCCGGTTGCGATGCAGGCGTAGCATTTCGCGCCCCGCGGATAAAATTCCGTTTTCTGCACACAGGTTTCCCGCAGGCCTTCTTTTTCATGCCGTTTTCCGATTTCCCGGTAGGTTTCCCAGATTTCCGGCCTGTAGGGATCGTCCGGCAGCACGGCCATCAGGATTGTCGGGTGTTCCGCATAGGAATCCAGCGGGAAAAAGCGCAGGACAGCGTCCAGGATTTCCGGAATGCCGTGCCCGTCCATGCGGACGCAGCGCTCCGGACAGCCGAACTTCGGATAGTTCCCGTCGCAGATCAGGAGCTCGTCTCCGTGCCCCATCTCCATCAGGATCTTCATCAGTTCCGGCGGGATGATTGCGGGAATTCCTTTCAGCATTTCAGTTCCCTCCGATCCGTGCTCACTTTACGATGACGCCGTCTTCGTCCCACAGGTCGTGCCAGGAGGACGCGCCGGGCCAGAGGAACACCTGTCCCTTGATCAGGCGGCAGTTCTTGTCCACGCCCTTCAGGATTTTCATTTCTTCTTCCGACAGCGGGTCCTGAATGGTGGATGCCAGGTTGGATACATATTCATTCTCATGAATCGAGAACGGAATCGGAATCTGGCCGCGCTGCACCGCCCATTTCAGGCAGATCACAGCGGGATGCACGCCATGGGCTTTCGCCACTTCCACCAGCTCCGGCACCTGGATGTCCGCAATATCGTCCGGGGTCATATCCCGGTCCGGACGGGTGGGGCTGCCGATCGGGCAGAAGCCGATGGGCTGGATGCCCCGGGCGGTCACATAGTCGTACAGTTCCGGCTGCTGGAAGCAGGGATGCAGTTCCATCTCAATCACGGTGGGCATAATCCGGCAGAGGGGCAGGACCGCCTCCAGCTTCGGGATGGTCATGCTGCTCATACCGATGTTCTTCACCAGGCCCATGTCCACCAGGCGTTCCATCTGCCGCCAGGTACTCATGAATTCCTCAACGGAGAAGGGTTTGCTGTCCGGGTTCCGGCTGTCGCCGTCGCAGCCCGGCGCGTGGTAATTCGGGAAGGGCCAGTGGACAAAGTAGAAGTCCAGGTAATCCAGCCGAAGGTCCTTCAGGGTCTGCGCGCAGGAAAGCAGGACGTCTCCCTGCCCGTGCATATCGTTCCAGACCTTGGAGGTGATAAAGAGCTCCTCCCGCTTCACCGTGCCGTCCTTCAGCGCGTCTTCGAAAACCTTTCCGATCAGGTCTTCGTTTCCGTATACGGACGCGCAGTCAAACAGGCGGTAACCGCAGCGGATCGCTCCCGCCACGGCATTGGACACCTGCTCCGGCGTAAAGCGGTCGCTGCCGAAAGTGCCCATACCGATGCAGGGAATCTCCTGGCCGTTGGACAGTTTCCGTTTCGGAACCAGTTTTGGGTCAATGAATGCCATCTTCCTTTCCTCCTCTGATTGTATTGGTTTTATTTCTCATTGATCAGCATGATCTTGCCGTGGACGTCCCGCGGATTCCTGTACAGGGCGAAGGCTTCCGCCGCCCGGCTGAGCGGAAATCTGCGGAAAATCATGGACGGATCGAATTTCAGCCTTCCGTCCGCGAAGCAGTCGGCTGTCAGCTTCCATTCCTTCCCCGGGAAGGGTGCGGAATAGCTCATCCAGCTGCCGGTCAGGAAAAACTCTTTCCGGTTC
This sequence comes from uncultured Clostridia bacterium, assembly GCA_946187775.1. GTDB lineage: Bacteria > Bacillota > Clostridia > Christensenellales > Aristaeellaceae > Aristaeella. The sequence goes on along the minus strand of CAMHSI010000015.1, from coordinate 13,329 downwards.
ATGTTCTCCCACTGGGCCGGGGTGAAGGTCAGGTCCGTATGGGGGGTCCCGATGAAGCAGACCTTCGCCTTGTTCGCTGCCAGTTCAAAGGCCATCCGCATGGTAACCGGATTCCCCGCGGTCTCCAGCACGTTTTCAAATCCGCGCCCTCCGGTCAGGGCTTTCGCTTCCTCCATGAACCCTTCCCGCATGGTATTGACGGTCCGGTCCGCGCCCAGCCGTTTCGCCAGCTCCAGCCGCCCGTCATCGATGTCAAAGGCGGTGATTTCCTTCGCGCCCAGGATCTTCGCCCACTGCAGCGCGAAAATCCCGATCGTCCCGCATCCCAGGACCGCCACGGTTTCCCCGCCGCGGTAGCGCATCTGGCGCAGCCCGTGCACCGCCACGGTGGACGGTTCGAACATGGCCGCCTGCTCATACGGAACCGACGGATCGTACCGGATTGCGTTTGCCGCGGGAATCACCACATATTCCGCAAAACTACCCTGTTCCCGGCTTCCGATAAAGCTGTAATGCCGGCACAGGGAGAAATTCCCCAGCTGGCAGTCCTCGCATTTCATGCAGGGCACCAACGGCGCGCCGCTGACCGTGTCCCCGACGCTGAGGCCTTCCACACCTTCGCCGGTTTCCACGATATCCCCGCTGAATTCATGCCCCAGCACCACCGGATAGAAATGGGCCCCGTGGTTCAGCACCCTGGGAACGTCGCTCCCGCAGATTCCCGTCGCCCGCACCCGCACCTTGACCGTTCCAGGCCGGCATACCGGGGTTTCCCAGTCTGCCCAGCGGATATCCTCATTGCCGTACAGTACCGCCGCTTTCATTTCATGTCTTCCTTCTTTCCTCATCTGTCCCGGCTGTTCATGATTTCTTCCAGGGCCGGGTAAAGCTTCCGGTAGGTTTCGTATCCCTTCCCGTAAACCTCCTGCGTATCCGGATCCGGCGCGAAGGTTTTCCGGACGCGGACCGTGCGCCTTGCCGCTTCCTCAAAACTGCCGTAAACGCCCGTGCCCACGCCGGCCAGGATGGCCGCCCCCAGGGTGGTGGCTGTATCGCTGGCGGGCACCTCGATCCGGTGCCCGGTGATGTCCGCCTTGATCTGCGTCCATACCCGGCTGTTGGCGCTTCCGCCCATGGCCCGCAGGATATCCGCCCGGGCACCCGCGGCTTCCGCCGTCTCCAGGTTGTGCCGCAGCGCATAGGCCACGCCCTCCATGCACGCCCGGATCATCTGTGCCCGCGTCGTGCTGAAGTCCAGTCCGAAAAATACGCCGCAGGCTTTCGGGTTCCAGAGGGGGCTCCGCTCCCCTGCCATATATGGCAGGAAGGTCACGCCTCCGCTGCCGGCCGGCGCCTGCTCCGCCAGTTCGCTCATTTCCGCGAAGCTGAGCTCCGGGCAGACCGTCTCCCGCAGCCATTTCAGGGCTCCGCCGCCTCCGGTGGTTCCGCCCTGCAGCAGCCACTTTCCCGGTACCACATGGAATCCGAGAATCAGCCGCGGATCCGCCGCGTACCGATCGATACAGATGCTCATACCCCCGGCCTGGCCGCCCTGTTCCTGGGTCTGCCCGGGGAAAACGACCCCCGCGCCCAGCGTGCCGCAGGCTGCGTCCAGCCCGCCCGCGACCACCGGAATTCCCTCCTTCAGCCCGGCCGCTTCCGCGGCTTCCTTCGTCAGCCGGCCCACCACCTGGTGGCAGGGAACAATTTCCGGCAGAAACTTCTCCGGAATGCCCAGCATCCTGCAGGCTTCGCTGTCCCAGCGGCCTTTCCGCATATCGAAGCAGGCCAGGCCGTATCCCTGGGACAGATCCTGCGTGATCTCCCCGGTCATCCGGTAAACGATATAGCTGTTGGACTGCAGGATCTTCTCCGTCCTTGCGAACACCTCCGGCCGGTTATCCCGGTACCAGAGGATTTTGGGCCAGGTATAGCCCGGCTGCGCGGGATTTCCGCACAGGCCGAAGAGTTTTTCTTCCGTCAGGCGGTCCGCCGCTTCCCGGCAGGCGGCCTCGCTCCGCGTATCAGTCCAGATGGGCGTCGGACAGAGGACTTCTCCTTCCCTGTCCAGCGCGACGGCGGACCAGCTTTGCCCGTCCACGCCGATTCCGGCGATCTCCGCCGGATTGATCCCGCTCCGGGCGATCATTTCCCGGATGGCCCGGCACGCGCCGTTCCACCAGTCTTCCGGATCCTGCTCCGCCCATCCCGTCCTGGGATAGCTGACCGGGTATTCGCTTCCTCCCTGCGCGGCGGCCTTTCCTTCCGGATCAAACAGTGCTGTCTTGCAGGAGGAGGTTCCGATATCCACGCCAAGCAGCCAGGTGTTCATCTCCGCACGCTCCTTGCTTTTTCTCAGGCTCTGCCGCTGCTGCCGAGAAGCCGGATCAGTTCCCGCACCCGTTCCTCAACGGCATTGCGCCCGGCTGCCAGGTACTTCTTCGGATCAAAGGCATCCGGCTGTTCCGCAATGGCTTTCTTCACGCCTGCCGTAAACGCGATGCGAAGGTCCGTGGCATAGTTGACCTTGCAGATCCCGCGGCGGATGCATTCCCGCACCTGGTCCTCCGGCACCCCGGAAGTCCCGTGGAGCACCAGGGGAATCTCCACCTTCGCCCGCACCGCGCTCAGCCGGTCCAGATCCAGCTTCGGTTCTCCCTTATAGACGCCGTGGGCTGTCCCGATGGCCACGGCAAAGCTGCTGATACCGGTCCTCCGGACAAACTCCGCGGCCTCGTCCGGGTCGGTATACTGCGGTTTTGCTTCCATGCCGTCTTCTTTTCCGCCCACGGTGCCGAGCTCCGCTTCCACCGGCAGGCCGCAGGCCATGGCCACCACCCGGCGGGTGAGCGCGATGTTCTCCTCAAAAGGAAGCTTCGATCCGTCGATCATCAGGGAGGTATACCCTTCCCGGGCGCATTCCTCCGCCAGTTCATAGCTGTTGCCGTGGTCCAGGTGAAGGACAGCGGGCACCTTCGCGTCCCGTGCCAGGCGGCTCACCAGTCCCGCAAAGCATTTCGGGCCGGCATACTTCAGTGTCCCCGGCGTCGTCTGGATCATCACCGGGGCGTTCTCCGCCTCCGCGGCCGCGAGGATCGCCTGGACCATTTCCATGTTCTCCGCATTGAACGCGCCAACGGCATACCCGCCTTCCTGCGCTTTTTTCAGCATTTCACCGGCTGTAACAAACGGCATCCGTTTTTCCTCTTTTCCGTAAGCGAATCGTTTCGCTTTTTGCTCATTATACGGTGCACTGTTTTTCCTGTCAAGGGTTTTGAGCGATGTTCACGTGATTTTTTGATTATTGTGTTTTATATGGAATTATGATACCATGAATAAACCGAAACGTTACCTTATTTCAGGAGGCATATCCGGATGATTCTGACTGTCACGCTCAATACGTCCATTGACAAACTGTACCTGCTGGAGAAGATCCGGCCCGAAACCGTCATGCGGGTAAAGGAAGTCCACAACACCGCCGGCGGCAAGGGGCTGAACGTCAGCCGCGTGGCGGCAAAGCTCGGGGAAAAGGTCATTGCCATGGGCTTCACCGGCGGTTTCAACGGAAAATACCTGGAATCCCTGGTGGACAGTCCGCTGATCCGCTGCGCTTTCACACATGTGGACGCGGAAACCCGTTCCTGCATCAACTGCTGGGACCTGTCGGACGGCAGGTCCACCGAATACCTGGAGCCCGGCGCTCCGGTGTCCCCGGCGGATACCGCCCGTTTCCTGGCCGATTTTGACCGGGAACTCCCGGCTGCGGATGTGGTTTCCGTCAGCGGAAGCATTCCGGAAGGCGTTCCGGAGGATATATACTGCAGCCTGATCCGCCGCTGCCGGCAGGCCGGCGTCCCGGTCCTCATCGATACCAGCGGCAGCCGCCTGGCCTCCGCCGTGAAGGAAAAGCCTTCCTTCATCAAGCCCAACGAGGATGAGATCCTCCAGCTGCTCGGCCGCTCCGTCAGCGGTCCGGAGGAAGCTGCCTGTGCGCTGACGGAGCTGCACGAGGGCGGGATTCCTTACGCGGTGCTCTCCCTGGGCGCGGAAGGCGCGCTCCTGGCCTGCAGCGAAGGCGTTTTCCGCGGAAAGCCGCCGAAGCTCATTCCGCGGAATACCGTTGGCTGCGGGGACAGCATGACTGCCGGTTTCGCGGTAGGTTTTGCCCGTTCCCTTCCCGTCATGGAAACTTTCCGCATGGCGCTGGCGGTTTCCGCCGCAAGCGCCCTCAGCCTCTTCACCGGGGATTTCGACCCCGCGGATTATGAACGGCTCCATCCGCAGGTGAGCATACACCGGGTGCTCTGACCCTTTCCCGGGTTCTCCCGGTTTTCCGCTGAAAAACGGCCGGGTTTTCCGGCCGTCAGTTCCATGTTTCCATCAGGTTTTCCGTTTCCCTGAATGTCCCGAATCCGTAAGCGATGTTTTCCTTCGCGTGGGCGTCGCTGGAAAGCAGCAGCCTGCCTCCCCGCGCCCGAAGGTAATTCCTGATCTCTGCGGACGGATACGGACCGGTCCGGTATCCGCGGCTCATGGCGCCGAAATTCACCTCAAACGGTTTCCCGGTCTCAAGCAGGGCGTCCGCCGCCTGCCGCCAGGCTTTCACATACCGCGGATGACCCGTGTCAAAAAACGGATTCGCCTCAAGAAACTTCGTCACCAGGTCAAAGTGCCCGATAATATCGCATTTCGTCACTTCAACCACCCGGGCTTCCGTTTCGTAATACGCTTCAGCCAGGGCGTAAAAATCCCCGCCGAAATACTTCTCCGCGCCTTCCCGCAGCTTTTCCGCCGACCAGTCCACGCTCATCAGCTCCCCGTCCGGCATCCTCAGCCAGTGTACCGAGCCGATGGTGTAGTCATACTCCGCGAAATCGTCCGTCAGGAAGTCCCGCTCCAGTCCGCACAGCACCCGGATCTTCCCGGCGTACTTTTCCTTCAGCCGGGCAATCTCTGCCCGGTAGGCCGGGCTCTGCTCCAGGGTCATCCCGTCCGGATCCCCGGAGCTGTGGTCGGAGATTCCCACCGTCTCCAGTCCCCGCCGGATCGCCTCCTGCACCATTTCCTCCGGCGTGTTTTTTCCGTCCGACCAGGTGGTGTGCATATGCAGATCAAACATCAGGTCATTTTCTCCTGCTTCACTTTGTGGTCGATCACATGCCTGGAAGCCAGCTCCCGGTGAATGTCCTGCAGGGAGATCCCCGCCTCAATCATCAGCACCATCACGTGGTAGGTCAGGTCCGCGATCTCGTAGATCGTTTCCTTCCGGTCCTTATCCTTGGCGGCGATGATCACCTCCGTGGATTCCTCGCCCACCTTCTTCAGGATCTTGTCCAGTCCCTTTTCAAACAGGTAGGTGGTGTAGGAGCCTTCCTTCTTTTCCGTCTTCCGGCCCTCAATCAGCTTCATCAGCCCCTCCAGGGAGAACTCATGCCGCTCGTCGCTTTCCCACACCGTGTCGTTGAAGCAGCTGTCCGTCCCCAGGTGGCAGGCCGGTCCGTCCTTCTCCACCTTCACAATCAGGGCGTCCCTGTCGCAGTCCGCCGTAATGGAAACAATGTGCTGGTAATTCCCGCTGGTCTCTCCCTTCAGCCACAGCTCCCTGCGGCTCCGGCTCCAGAAGCAGGTCAGCCCCTTTTCCATGGAAATCTTAAGGCTCTCCCGGTTCATGTAGGCCAGCGTCAGCACCTTTCCGCTCTCCGCGTCCACCACGATGGCGGGAATCAGCCCCTGGGCGTCGAATTTCAGTTCATCCGGATTCAGCATATCTCTTTCTTCCTTTCTCAGATCCTCGCCGGGATCCCGTTTCTGCTCATCTCCGCCTTCAGGTCCGCGATCCGCACCTCCCCGAAGTGGAAAATGGAGGCTGCCAGCCCCGCGTCCACTCCCGGCAGGGTTTTGAACAGCGTAATGAAGTCCTCAATCTTCCCGGCTCCGCCCGAAGCGATCACCGGCACCTGCACGGCGCCGCACACCTTTTCCAGCAGCTCCAGGTCAAACCCCTGCTTCACGCCGTCCGTGTCCATGGAGTTCACAACAACCTCCCCGGCGCCTTCCCCGACGCACCGGCGGATCCATTCGATGGCTTCCATCCCGGTGTTTTCCCTTCCGCCCTTGGCGAAAATCCGGAACGCGCCGTTCACCCGTTTCACGTCCACGCTCAGCACAACGCACTGGTCCCCGTACAGCCGGGCCGCCTTCCCAACCAGGGAGGGATCCCGGATTGCCCCGGAGTTCACGGACACCTTGTCCGCCCCGCATTTCAGCACCCGGTCAAAGTCCTCCGTGGTGTTGATGCCGCCCCCCACCGTCAGGGGAATAAAAACCGTCCGGGCCGTCTCCGTCAGGATCTCCGTAAACAGCGTACGTCCCTCCGCCGATGCCGTAATGTCGTAAAACACCAGCTCGTCCGCGCCGCATTCGCTGTAATACCGGGCCAGCTCCACCGGGGAAGCCACGTCCCCCAGCTTCTGGAAGTTCACGCCCTTCACAACCCGCCCGTCCTTCACGTCCAGGCAGGGAATAATCCGCTTCGTAATCACCGGGCCACCTCAATCGCTTTCTTCAGGTCGATTTCTCCCGTGTAATAGGCTTTGCCGATAATGGCGCCGTAAAGGTTCATCTCCCGCAGGCTCTTCACGTCCTCCAGGCTGGAAACCCCGCCGGAAGCCGTAATCTGCAGGGAAAACTGCTCCGAAAGCCTCCGGTACATCTCCCGGTTCGTCCCCTGCATGGCGCCGTCCCGTGAAATGTCGGTGCAGATCACCGTCCGGATCCCGATCCGCTCCAGCTGCCCGCAGAATTCCTCCAGCGTCACCCCGGACTGCTCCGTCCATCCCTTCACGGAGACGATCCCGTCCCGGGCGTCCGCTCCCGCAGCGATCCGGTCCCCGAAGCGGTCCGCGCACTGCAGCAGGAAGTCCGGGTCCTGCACCGCCGCCGTTCCCAGGATCACCCGGTCCAGCCCCGCGTCCAGGTACCGCTCCACGGTCTCCATGCTCCTTATGCCTCCGCCGATCTCGCAGAACAGCCCCGTGCTTTCCCGAATCCGCAGCACCGTCTCCAGGTTGGGGGTCTCTCCGCTCCGGGCCCCCTCCAGGTCCACCAGGTGGATATGGGTGGCTCCGCAGGCGGCGAAGTCCGCCGCGATCTCCTCCGGGTGATCGCTGTATACCGTCATCTTCGCGTAATCGCCCTTGTACAGCCGCACGGCTTTTCCTTCATACAGGTCAATGGCCGGAAAAAGTATCATGCCTGTGCCTCCGTTTCGCAGAACGCCCTGAGGATTTTCAGTCCTGTCTCCCCGCTTTTTTCCGGATGGAACTGGCATCCGTATACGTTTCCTTTGCCCACACAGGCGGTCAGGTCCGTCCCGTATTCCGTCACCGCCAGCAGGGAATCCCCGCAGTTCACCGCGCTGTAGGAGTGAACAAAGTACACGTAGTCCCCGTCCTTTGTGTATTTCAGGATCGGGGAGCTGCCGGTGATCCTCAGCGCGTTCCATCCCATCTGGGGAATCTTCAGGCCTTCCGGGATCCGCTCCGCAATGGGCCGGATCTCCCCCTTCAGCAGCCCCAGTCCCGGGTGCTCTCCATATTCATAGCTCTTTTCAAAAAGCAGCTGCATTCCCAGGCAGATCCCCATCAGGGGCTTTCCCCGGGAAACCTCCTCCTTCACCAGCCGGTCCATCCCGCTCTCCCGCAGCTTCCTCGCCGCGTCCTCAAATGCGCCGACTCCCGGCAGGATCAGCCGGTCCGCCCGCCGGATGGTTTCCGGGTCCGAGGTAATCTCCGCTTCCTCTCCCACAGCGCCGAAGGAGCAGCACAGGGAAAACAGGTTCCCCACGCCGTAATCGATGATCGCTGTCATCACAGGACTCCTTTCGTGGAGGGGATCTCCCCGGAGCATTCCGGATCGATCCGCACCGCCGCCCGCAGGCTCCTGGCGGTACTCTTGAAGGCGCCTTCGATAATGTGATGGCTGTTCTTTCCCGCCAGCTGCTTCAGGTGCAGCGTGCACCGGGCGTTGTGGGCAAAGGCCCGGAAAAATTCCTCCGTCAGCTCCGTGTCGAAGGTCCCCACCTTTTCCGTCAGGATCTGCAGGTCGTATGCCAGCAGTCCCCGTCCGGAAAGATCCACCGCGCTCAGGATCAGGCTTTCATCCATGGGCAGGATCATCTGTCCGTAGCGCGCGATGCCCTTCCGGTCTCCCAGTGCCTTGTCAAAGGCCTGTCCCAGGGCGATGCCGATGTCCTCCGTGGAATGGTGGTCGTCCACCCGGGTATCCCCCTTGCAGGTCACCTCCAGGTTGAACCGGCCGTGCCGCGTAAACAGCTCCAGCATATGGTCCAGGAACCCGACTCCCGTATCGATTTTTCCCGTCCCCGTGCCGTCCAGCTCCAGTCTGATCCGGATGTCCGTTTCCCCGGTTTTCCGGCTGATTTCCGCCTGTCTCATGCCTGGATTCCTCCGTCCCTGAGTATTGTGCCGATGGTTTCGGCCAGCGCCTCCATCTGTTCCTCTGTCCCGATGGTGATCCGGTTGTACTCCCGGATCCGCTCCGCGCCGAAATGCCGCACCAGGATTCCCTTCTCCTTCAGCTTCCGGTACAGCTTCTCTCCGCCGATTCCCGGATGCCGGGCAAAGAGGAAGTTCGTCCTGGAATCCGTGATCTCAAATCCCAGCTTCTCCAGCGACCTCCGTGCCGCCTCCCTGGTTTTCATAATGGTTTCGCAGTTCTTCCGGTTGTAGTCGTCATGCTCCAGGCAGGCGATTCCCGCCGCCATGGTCATCCTGTCGATATTGTAGGGGTTCGTGGAATACCGGAGGGTTTCCAGGTCCCGGATGATCTCCGGGTTCGCCGCCCCGAAGCCCAGCCGTCCCCCCGCCAGGGAGCGGGATTTGGAGAAGGTCCGCACCACCAGCAGGTTGTCGTATTTCCGGACCAGCTTCAGGCAGCTATCCGCCCCGAAGTCCACATACGCCTCGTCCACAACCACCACGTTGTAGGGGTTGGTCTGCAGGATCTCCTCAATCTGCTCCCGGCTCAGGGCAATCCCCGTGGGCGCGTTGGGGTTGGCCAGGAAGATGGTTCCCGCGGCGTTCCGGTATTCCGCCGGGTCCACCGTCAGGTCCTCCTTCAGGGGAATCTCCCGGTACGGCACCTGGTTCAGCTTCGCGAACACCTGGTAAAAGCCATAGGTAATGTCCGGAAACACCGCCTGGATATGCTCGTCGCAGAAGGCCATGAAAGCGAAGTTCAGCATGTCGTCCGATCCGTTGGTCAGCATCAGCTCCTCCGCCTTCAGCCCGAGGGTTTCCGCCAGCTTTTTCCGCAGCTCCCCGCATTCCGGATCCGGATACAGGTGCAGGGAGGCCGCTGCCTCCGCCGCTGCCTTCGCCACTGACGGATGCGGCGGAAACGCGTTTTCGTTGGTATTCAGCTTGATGTACTGCTGGTCCTTCGGCTGTTCTCCCGGAACATACGGCTCCAGCTCCGCGTACTTTTCGGAAAAAAACCGGCTCATTCCTCTTTCCGCCTTTCCTGCTGCTTTCCGGGGTCACCGGGGTCCTCTCATTCCGTCCGGATCAGGGCGCTGCGGGCGTGTCCCGTCAGTCCTTCCTTTTCCGCGAATGCGGCGATGTCCCCCGCCACCCGTGCAAACGCTTCCTTCGTATAGTAAGTATACTGCGTTTTCTTCACAAAGTCATCCACGCTCAGGGGGCTGGAGAACCTGGCCGTTCCCTGGGTCGGAAGGGTGTGGTTCGGCCCCGCCAGGTAATCTCCCAGCGCCTCCGGGCAGTTCCTTCCAAGGAACACGGATCCCGCGTGGCGGATGCTGTCCAGGTAGTCGAAGGGCTGGTCCACGCACAGCTCCAGGTGCTCCGGGGCGATTTCGTTGGCAATCTCAATGGCCGCCCGCAGGTTCTCCGCCACGATGATCTTCCCGTTCCGTTCAATGGACTCCCGGGCGATGTCGCACCGTGCCAGGGCCGGAAGCTGCTTCTCAATCTCCGCCGCCGTCTGCTCCGCCAGCTCCTGGGAGTCCGTCACCAGCACCGCGCTGGCTGCCCTGTCATGCTCCGCCTGGCTCAGCATATCCGCCGCCACGAAGGCCGGGTTGGATTTCCCGTCCGCCACCACCAGGATCTCGCTGGGACCGGCAATCATGTCGATGGAAACCGTACCGTAAACCTGCCGCTTGGCTTCCGCAACGAAGGCGTTCCCCGGGCCCACGATCTTGTCCGCCTTCGGCACGGATTCCGTTCCGTAGGCCAGTGCCGCGATGGCCTGGGCGCCTCCCGCCTTCACAATCCGGTCCGCCCCAGCCACGGAGGCCGCCGCCAGGATCACGGGATTGATCTTCCCGTCCGGTCCCGGAGGGGTGGTGATGATCACTTCCTTCACCCCGGCAATCTTTGCCGGAATCACGTCCATCAGCACCGTGGAAGGATAGGCCGCCGTACCGCCGGGAACGTACAGTCCCGCCCGGTCCACTGGAATCACCTTCTGCCCCATGAGAATACCGTCCTCATCGTTCAGGATGAAGGAATTGCGCACTTGCCGGCTGTGGAATTTCCGGATATTGGCCGCCGCTTTCTCCAGGATCCGCAGGAAATCGGGCTCAACGCTCTCCAGCGCCTCCTGCATCTCCTCCTTTGTCACCGTCAGGCTCTCCGGCCGGGCGTGATCGAACTTTTCCGTATATTCCCGCAGGGCTTCGTCTCCCCGCTCCTTCACGTTCCGCAGGATTTCCGCCACCGTCTCCGCCGCGTTCACCGTGGGCATGGACCGGTCAAAAATCTCGCTGTTCGGAACCTCGCCGTATTTCAGAATCCGGATCATGGCTGTTCCACTTCCTTTCCCATTTCCTTCACCAGCCGTTCAATCTGCTCTGTCTTGAACTTGAATCCCGATTTGTTCGCAATCAGCCTCGCGGAAATCGGCACGATGGTCTCGATCACCTCCAGGTGGTTCTCCCGCAGCGTGGTCCCCGTTTCCACAATGTCCACAATCACATCGGAAAGCCCCAGGATCGGGGCAATCTCTATGGAGCCGTTCAGGTGGATAATGTCGATGTCCCGTCCCCGGGAAGCGTAATAGTCCCGGGCGATCCGGCTGAATTTGGTGGCCACCCGCAGCGTCCGGTTCGGGTTGTCCCGGAATCCCTCCGGCGCCGCCACGGCCATCCGGCATTTCCCGACGTTCAGGTCCAGCAGCTCATACACCTCCGGCCGGTATTCCAGCAGGATGTCCTTTCCGCACACCCCCACGTCCGCCGCGCCGCGTTCCACGTAAATCGCCACATCCGAGGGCTTCACCCAGAAATACCGCACCCCCGCCTCCGCGTTGTCAAAAATCAGCTTCCGGCTGTTTTCCAGCAGCGCCGGGCACGGAAACCCCGCCTTTTCAAACATGGCGTAAACCTTTTCCCCAAGGCGGCCCTTGGGCAAAGCGATGTTAATCATCCGTCCGTCCTCCCTCCGCCAGCCGCTCCAGCATGTTCAGGAACACAGCGAAACCGATGGCCAGGTCCTTTCTTCCCATCCGGCGCATCAGCCGGTCATACTGCCCGCCGGAAAGCACGCTTCCGGGAATGCCGCTGATAAATCCCTTGAAGGCGATGCCGTTGTAATACTTCACGTCTCCCGACGCGGAAAAATCGATCCGGATCCTGTCCTCCGTCTCGCTCCCCGCGAAGGCCGCCGCCGCCCGGGCCAGCTCCTCCGCGTACTCCGCCGCGCCGTTCTCCTCCGCCAGCTTCCGGATCCGGGGCATCACGCTCCGGGGCGTTCCGTACAGGGCAGTCAGCTGCCGCAGGGGCTCCCCGGCGCTGTCCGGCAGCCCCGCCTCCCTGCACAGCAGGGTAATCCCGTGGGCGTTCTTTTCCGTCACGCACTGCAGAAGCTTCCTCCGCATCTCCTCGTCCGCGGCAACCGCGTCCGTAAAGGCGCCCAGGATCCCCAGGTGGCTGATCTCCAGCACAAACTCCTCCGAGCACAGCCGCAGGCTCTCCGCCGCCAGCTTCAGCACCTCGGCAACGCAGGCGCTGTCCACGCTGCCCATGCACTCCACGCCCACCTGGGTCATTTCCCGGAATCCGTCCTCCGCGGAAGCCACCCGGTACACGTTTTCGTGGTAATAAAGCTTCTGCAGGGTTCCCGGAACGTCCCGGGTGTTCTTGACGATGGACAACGTCACGTCCGGCTTCAGGGCCATCAGGCGCCCGTTGGTATCCGTAAAGGTAATCACCCCGTCGGAAAAAAGAAAATCCTTGTTCCGGCTGTACAGGTCATATTCCTCAAATTTGCTCATCCGGTACCGGCTGTATCCCCGGCCGGCGTAAAGCCCCCGCAGCAGGAATCCGATCCTTTCCTGGGAGTCCATAACCCGGTCTTCAATCTGCATTTCCAGTCCGCCTTTCCTCATCCGGTTTGATTGATTATACACGATTTCGCCGTGAAAAAAAATCGTTTCGCTCCGGAATACTTCGTCATGCTATCACTCTACCGTGCTAAAGTCAAGGATTTTTTGAATCCTGCCTGTTTTTTCTCCCCCGGGGACGCTTTTTCCGGGTTCCTCCCCGGAAAAAACGCATATATTATGGAGGCATTCCTGTTTTTTTTGTGGAATTTCCTCTTAAGACTTTGCAAAAAGGGATTTCTCGTTTATAATAAAGTTTACCGCTGGATGATCTGTTAGCGTTGAACCCAATTGATACTGGAGGGATTCGTGTGAAGAAACGTTTTGTTGCCCTGCTGCTGGTGCTGGTGCTGGTGCTTTCCTGCGCCGTCGCTTCCGGTGAGGTGTATTACCGGCTGAAGAAAAAGGCCAACCTCATGACTTATCCGGATTACGATTCCAAGCGGATCGATTCCTATCGGACCGACTGGGTGGCCACAATTGACCTCGTGGTGAATAAAACCTGGGCCAGTGTCACCTTCACCAACGGCAAAACCGGATATGTGGAGCGCTCAAAGCTGGTTCGCGCTTCCTCTTCCACTGCCTGGGTGTCCAAGGATAAGATCAAGGTCCGCCGCGGCCCCGGGTACACCTTCTCCACCCTGTACACCTTGAACAAGGGGGACAAGGTCACCGTCCTCTCCTCCGGAGCCAGCTACAGCTACATCAAAACCTCCTCCGGCACCGGCTATATCGAGAGCCCTGCCCTGAGCAAGAAGAAGGTCGCCCCCGGAACCTCCCTGATCCCCGCGAAGAAGACCGTCAGCTACACAGCCTGGGTCGTCAGCAAGGGCGGTACCGTCGGCCTGCGCAGCCGGGCTTCCGGTGCCAACAGCGTGGTCATCGCCAAGTATGCCCCCGGCACCA
>CAMHSI010000014.1 GCA_946187775.1 uncultured Clostridia bacterium | reverse complement strand
CCGAACCAGCCGCGTAAGGGCAAAAGGGCTTCACGGAGAGCCTGAAGGGGCGGCGGAAAGCCGCAATTTGAGTGGTACCGCGGGTATGAATCCATGCTCGTCTCAAAGAAAACTTTGGGACGGGCTTTTTTTTGAAAAGCAGGGGAGGATACACCATGGCACAGATGACGGGACTGAACTACAAGATCCAGGAGATGGCCCACCGGATCCGGGAGCTGCGGGAGATCGAGAACTTCACCATCGCGGAGATGGCGATGAAAACCGGCGTTACGGAGCAGGAATACATTGACTGCGAGCTGGGCCGGAGCGACCTGAACTTCGCCTTCCTGTACCGCTGCGCGCTGGCCTTCGGCGTGGACGTGGGAGACATCATCGAGGGCTCCAGCCCGAACCTGAATTCCTTCACCGTGACCCGGAAGGGAGAGGGCCAGCGGATTGAGGAAGCCCACGACATGGTGTATTACAACATGGCCGCCTCCTTCCGGAACAGGATCGCAGAGCCCCTGTATGTGCAGGCGGCCTACAGCGCGGAGGCGGAGAAGGAGGATATCAAGCTGACGACCCACGAGGGCCAGGAGTGCGATATCGTCATTGAAGGACAGCTGAAGGTGCAGGTCGGTGAGCACAGCAGCATCCTGAACCCCGGGGACAGCATCTACTACGATTCCGGCACGCCCCACGGGATGATCGCCGTAGGCGGGAAGGACTGCCTGTTTTACGCCATCGTGCTGAACCCCACCGGCGCCCCGATTCCGGAGCTGACGCCGGAAAAGGTGCTCCCCGGCACGGCGCTGCAGGAATTCCCGGCGGAGAACGGCCGGACCCGGGTATGGCACCGGTTTGCCGACGTGGAGAAGGACGAGAACGGCACCCCGGTGAAGATCGAATTCAAGAACACGGAGAAATTCAATTTCGCCTTCGACGTGATCGACGCCATCGCGGAGGAGGTGCCCAACAAGCTGGCCATGCTGCACCTGGACCGGGAGAAAAACGAGCACCGGTTTACCTTCAACGACCTGAAGCGCGCCTCCAACCGCTGCGCCAACTATTTCCGGTCCCTGGGCATCAAAAAGGGCGACCGGGTGATGCTGGTGCTGAAGCGGCACTACCAGTTCTGGTTTGCCATCCTGGGACTGGAGAAGATCGGCGCCATCGCGATTCCGGCGGTGGCCCAGCTGCAGGAGCACGATTTTGAATACCGGTTCAACGCCGCCGGCGTGAAGGCCATCCTGTGCACGGCGGACGGGGATACGGCCCGCCAGGCGGAAATCGCGGCGGAGGAAGCCCCCAGCCTGGAGCTGAAGCTGATTGTGAACGGCACCCGGGAGGGCTGGCGTTCCTTTGACGAGGAATACCAGATGTATTCCACCCACTTCAACCGCACGGAGGACACCCCCTGCGGGGACGACCTGATGCTGATGTATTTCACCTCCGGCACCACCGGGTATCCCAAGATCGCGGCCCACAGCTACAAGCATCCCCTGGGGCACCTGCACACGGCCAAGTACTGGCACTGCGTGAATCCCAACGGCCTGCACCTGACCATTTCCGACACGGGATGGGCGAAGGCCGGCTGGGGAAAGATCTACGGCCAGTGGCTGTGCGAGGCGGCCATCTTCGTGTACGACTTCGACCGGTTCGACGCGGCGGACATCCTGCCGCTGTTCGCGAAATACCATATCACCACCTTCTGCGCGCCGCCCACCATGTACCGGATGCTGATCAAGCAGGACCTGAGCCGGTATGACCTGTCCTCGGTGACCCACGCCTCCAGCGCGGGCGAGGCGCTGAACCCGGAGGTTTTCCGCCAGATCGAGAAGCAGACGGGGCTGCAGGTGATGGAAGGCTTCGGCCAGACGGAGAGCACCATGATCATCGGCAACCTGGCCGGGGCGGCCCACAAGCTGGGCTCCATGGGCAAGGTGGCCCCGATTTACCGGGTGGAGTTGCTGGATCCGGAAGGAAAGCCGGTGGCGGCAGGTACCCCGGGAGAAATTTGCGTGGACATTTCCAAGGGGATTCCCATCGGCCTGTTCCGGGGTTACTACCGGGACGAGGAGAAGACCCGGGAGGTTATGCACGACGGCTGGTATCACACCGGGGACGTGGCCTGGCGGGATGAGGACGGCTTCTACTGGTACGTGGGCCGGGCGGACGACGTGATCAAGTCCAGCGGCTACCGGATCGGGCCCTTCGAGATCGAGAGCGTGATCATGGAGCTGCCCTACGTGCTGGAGTGCGGCGTCAGCGCGGCGCCGGACGAGGTGCGGGGCCAGGTGGTCAAGGCCAGCATCGTGCTGACCAAGGGAACGGAGCCCACGGAGGAGCTGAAGAAGGAAATCCAGAATTACGTCAAGACACACACGGCGCCCTACAAGTATCCCCGGATCGTTGTTTTCCGGGAGGACCTGCCGAAGACCGCAAGCGGAAAAATCCAGCGGGCACTGCTGTAAAAAAACTTGATACGGAAAGGGGAAAGCGGGAAGTGAGGCAACGCTTTCCCCGTTTTATAGACAAAAGGGGGAGAAAAAAGATGAAGAGCAGAAGGATTCCGGGCATTCTCGCGGCGGTTGTACTGCTGGCGTGCGCCATTCCGGCAGCCATGGCGGACGGGGGATCCTACGCGGCCCCGGTGAACATCGCCGCGTTCAGCGTTATGCCTACCAACTGGGAAACGGCCCTGACCTACAAGGGGCAGCCCATGACCTGGGGCGTGGAGAACCTGCTGGACGGCCGGTGGGGAACCACCATGACCCACACGGGATGGAACAACGAAGCCCTGGATGATACGCCGGACATCACCTTCTATTTCCGGGGCACATCCCTTTCGGACATGTGGATCCGGAACGGATTCCAGTCCGACACCTACACGGATTACGCCCGGATCATGATCCTGGACGTGAAGGTGTGGGACGGGGACGAGCTGCTGGAGGAAAAGCGCTTCAAGCTGCAGGACTCGGTGGACGACACCCAGCTTTCCCCGGACTGGATCGACGGCTACCAGCGGATGGCGCTGAGGAAAAAGCATGACTACGTGACCCGGGTAGAGCTGTTTATCCGGGGCTGGTACCAGGGAACCGGGAAGAACCGCTACGTGATGCAGACGGCGGATCTGCTGTTTATGCCCTCTACGTTGGAGGAAATGTTCGGGCCGGCCATTTATGACGGGAGCTATGTGCCTTCCTATCCGACCTGGAACCCGACGGCGCTGCCCACGATTACGCCGGCCCCCGCCTTGACCGCGACCCCGGTGCCGGAAAACGGCATCCAGGTGCTGACCAGCGACCGGCTGGCCACCCGCTCCGGTCCCGGGACGGACTATACGGAGACGGGATCCTACTTCAAGGCGGGAACCTGGGTCAAGGCCCTTTCCTCCGCTTATGACGGCAAGAACGGAATCTGGTGGGTGCAGGTGGAGCTGAACTACGCGGGAGAGCTGCGCAGGGTTTATACCGGCGTCAAGCGGCTGAACATGAACGCGGACATGGTGCCTGTGGAAAGCGCCCTGGGCACGGGGGTGCTGTCGCGCTCCGTGTACGCCTACTGGGGTCCGGGATACGGCTACTCCATGTATGACGCGCAGATTCCTGCCGGAACCTACGGCACCGTGTACGCCCAGGAGGGGTACTATGTGCAGTTTGAGTTCTACGACAGCACCCAGAAGACGAACCGCCGGGTATGGGTGCCTATGAACGCGGTGGAACAGGGAAACGAAGGGAATGGCTGAAAACGGCCGGAAACGTTAAAGTTCGTTATTTTGTAACATTTGTGGCGCATAACAGGGTAGCAAATCAAAATAAAATATGATATTATGATTAAAAGTGTGAGTTTCATAGAGTCAGCCGGAAAAGGCGAAGGCATGCTTTTCCGGAGAGCGGTCGTATGCGCGCGGAATATAGAAAGGCGGTCACAGTGAGCACAAAAGCAAAAAAGGAAACCGGAAAGCTGCGGATCGTTTCCCTCGGCGGCGTGGATGAGATCGGCAAAAATATGTATGTCTTCGAGTATGAGGACGACATTGTCATCGTGGACTGCGGAAGCGTGTTTCCGAAGGAGGACATGCTGGGCGTAGACCTGGTGATTCCGGACATCACCTACCTGATGGGGAAGCGGGACCATATCCGCGGATATCTTTTCACCCACGGTCATGAGGACCATATCGGGGCCACCCCCTACATCCTCCGGCAGGCGCCGTCCCATATCTACGGGACAAAGCTGACCTTGGCGTTGGTGGACCTGAAGCTGAAGGAATACCGGGTGGAGGGAATCCCGATGCACGTGGTGGAGCCCAGGGACACGGTTCAGCTGGGGCAGTTTACCTGCCAGTTTATCCACGTGAGCCACTCCATTGCGGGAGCCTGCGCCATTGCCATCACCTGCCCGGCGGGCACGGTGATCTGCAGCGGCGACTTCAAGGTGGACTATACCCCCATTGACGGACAGGTGACGGACCTGCAGACCTTTGCCCATTACGGGGAGCAGGGCGTGCTGGCCTTCCTGTGCGAATCCACCAACGTGGAGCGCCCGGGATACACCATGAGCGAGCTGAAGGTGGGCGAGACCTTCGAAAAGATGTTCTCCCAGGCGGAGGGCCGGGTGATCGTGGCCATGTTCGCCAGCAACATCCACCGGATGCAGATGATTATCGACAGCGCCATCCGCTACGGCCGGCGGGTTTGCTTTATCGGCCGAAGCATGGTGAACGTCAGCCGGGTAGCCATGAGCATCGGGGAGCTTCAGATTCCCGAAGGCTGCCTGATTGATATGGACGTGCTGGACCAGTATCCGGACAATGAGATCCTGGTGATGACCACGGGCAGCCAGGGCGAGCCCATGGCGGGCCTGACCAGGATGGCCTACGCGGAGCACAGGAAGCTGCAGATCCGCCAGAGCGACATGGTGATTATCTCCGCCACCCCGATTCCCGGAAACGAGAAATTCATCTCCCGGGTGATCAACCAGCTGTACCGGCTGGGGGCACAGGTAGTCTACAGCGCCATGGCGGAGGTCCATGTTTCCGGACACGCCTGCCAGGAGGAGCTGAAGCTGCTGCATTCCCTGGTCCGGCCGAAGTATTTCATCCCGGTGCACGGCGAATACCGGATGATGTGGCAGCATGCCATCCTGGCGGAAGCCATGGGCGTGCCGAGCCAGAACATCGTGATTCCGGAGCTGGGCCAGGTGATTGAAATGAACCAGGACACCCTGGCCCTGGGCGAACAGGTGCCCGTGGGCGGCGTGCTGGTGGACGGCCTGGGAGTCGGCGACGTGGGGAACGTGGTGCTGCGGGACCGGAAGCATCTCAGCCAGGACGGCCTGCTGATCGTTGCCGTTGCCATCGACCGGGACGAGCAGAAGCTGGTCAGCGGACCGGACATCGTGAGCCGCGGATTCATCTATGTCAAGGAAAACGAGGACATCATCGACGAAACCCAGAACCTGGTGCGGGATATCCTGTCCCGGAGCAGCCTGGCCGGAGAGGACTGGCCGGACCTGAAGAATACCATCAAGGACGAGGTGCACCAGTACATCTTTGAGAAAATCAAGCGGAACCCGATGATCCTGCCGATTATCCTGGACGTGTAAGCATCATTGCGGAAAACCGCAAAAATCAGTATAATGAGGGTCGGAAAGGGAAGCGAATTCCCTTTCTGACCGTTTTTTTCTGTAGGGAGGGAAACGCATGGATTACGCATCCACTTACAAGCTGGCCCAGGACATCCGGGACAGTGAGGAATACAAGACCTATCACGGTCTGAAGGAATCCGTTATGGCGGAGGAGACCACCGCCGCCCTGATCAAGGAATACCGGAAGCTGCAGATGACGCTGCAGATGACCGCCATGAGCGGGCAGACCGCGGACGCGGAGACCATGCAGCGGTTTTCCGGGATTTCGACCCTGCTGTTTTCCAAGCAGGAGGTGAGCAGCTTCCTCATGGCGGAAATGCGGCTGCAGCAGGTGCTGGGGGATATCTTCAAGATCGTGACGGAAGCGGCGGACGTGGACATGTCCATTCCCGGATTGGAGAGGTAAACATTTGAAGGACGAGAAGGTATACACCTACCGGAGCCTGCGGGACGAGCGCCAGTACGGATTCTTCTGGTACAGCGGACTGTGGAAGGTGCTGCGGCCGATCCTGGTGGGGCTGACGGTGCTGGTGCTGGTGACAGGGATCTGCATGACCGTATGGAACAAGCTGTACGGTGAGTTTGCCGCGCCGGCGGATCCGACGGACAAGGGCGAATACGCCTTTGAGATCACCTCCGGGCAGAGCCTGAACCGGGTGGCCTCCAACCTGGAGGAGGCGGGGCTGGTGCGCAGCAAAACGGTGTTCAAATACTACTGCGACTTCGCCGGCATGGGGCAGAAGATCCAGGTTGGGAACTACACCCTGCGGAAGGACATGACCCTGAAGGAGATCGCGGAGCGGCTTACGGCCGGGGACGGCAATCCGCTGGTGCGGAACATTACGCTGATTCCGGGCGAAAGCGTGGAGGAGTTTGCCGCGAAGCTGGTGAATAACGGAACGCTGGAGACGCCGGACCGTTTCCTGGAGCTGTGCCGGAGCGGGGAGGCCTTCCGGGATTACTACTATATCGCCGACGTGCTCTCCGGCGGCACCGCGAAGAACCGCAAATACGTGCTGGAGGGCTACCTGGCGCCGAACACCTATGAGGTTTACACCAACGCGACGGAGGAGGAAATCATCCGGAAGCTGCTGAGCCAGACGGAGGCGGTTTTCCCGGAGGAATACCAGGAGCAGGCGGAAACCCTGGGGATGACCATGGACCAGGTGCTGACCATGGCCAGCATGATCGAGAAGGAAGCAAAGGAAAGCGATTTTGCCCGGGTGAGCGCGGTGTTCCACAACCGGCTGAAGAGCGGCATGATGCTGCAGAGCGACGTGACGATCCACTACATCACCGGGGTGCGCCGGATGAACCTGGGGGACGCGGACCTGAAGATCCAGAGCCCCTACAACACTTACGTGAACCGGGGACTGCCGGTGGGACCCATCTGCAATCCGTCCCCGGCGGC
This sequence comes from uncultured Clostridia bacterium, assembly GCA_946187775.1. Taxonomy (GTDB): domain Bacteria; phylum Bacillota; class Clostridia; order Christensenellales; family Aristaeellaceae; genus Aristaeella. The sequence goes on along the minus strand of CAMHSI010000014.1, from coordinate 27,458 downwards.
GGTGAAGGCGGCGCTGTATCCGGACGCCGCCATGGTGGCGGAAAAATACCTGTACTTCTGCGCCAAAGAGCCGGAAAGCGGCGAGCTCTATTTCTCCAGGACCCTGGAGGAGCATGAGCGGGCGGTGGCGGTTTACGCCCCGCTGTGGCAGCAGTACGACCAGAGCCGGGGGATCAGTCCATGAGCATGCCTGAGCTGCTGTGTCCCGCGGGAAGCATGGAAGCGCTGGAAGCGGCGCTTCACTTCGGCGCGGACGCGGTATACGGGGGAATAAAAAGATACGGGCTGCGGGCCTTTGCGGGGAACTTTGACCCGGAGGAGCTGCGGGAGGCGGTGCGCCGGGCGCACGCGGCGAAGGCCCGGTTCTATGTGACAATGAACATATACCCCTTCGACGACGAGCTGGAGGGGTTTGCAGAGGCGGCCCGGGAAGCAAAGGCCGCGGGTGTGGACGCGGCCATTGTCAGCGATCCCGGGGCAATCCGCCTGCTGCGCAGGGAGGTGCCGGAGCTGGCGGTGCACGTCAGCACCCAGGCGAACACCCTGAACACGCCGGCGGCGGAGCTATACCGGGAGATGGGCTGCGAGCGGGTGATCCTGGCCCGGGAGGTGAGCCTGGATCGGATCCGCGCCATGAAGCGGGCCCTGGGGGACAGCATCCAGCTGGAAACCTTTGTGCACGGGGCAAGCTGCATGGCCTATTCCGGCAGGTGTATGCTTTCGGCATACCTGACCGGACGCAGCGGCAACCGGGGGGAATGCGCCCAGCCCTGCCGGTGGAAATACGCCGTGATGGAAGAGAAACGGCCCGGGGAGTATTTCCCGGTGGAGGAGGATGAGCGGGGAACCTACCTGTTTTCCGCCCGGGACCTTTGCCTGATGCCGATCCTGGAGGAGCTGTGCGAGGCCGGCGTTTCCAGCCTGAAGATTGAGGGCAGGATGAAGAGCGAATACTACGTGGCGGTGGTTACCGGGGCGTACCGGCGGGCGCTGGACCTGCTGGCGGAGAGCCCGGAGGCCTTCCGCCGGGCGCTTCCGGAGCTGGAGCGGGAGCTGCGCAGCGCCAGCCACCGGGACAGCGACACCGGATTCCTGCTGGGGCAGCCGGAGGTTCCCGGGGAGGCGGAGGGCTTCCACCAGGAGCGGGAATACGCCGCCCGGGTGCTGGGCAGGGACGAAAAGACCGGCAAAACCCGGCTGATGCTGAAGAACCGCTTTTTTGCCGGGGAACAGCTGGAGCTGATGACCCGGAAGGGGATCCTGCAGGTGACCGCTTCCCCGCTGGTGCGGGAGAAGACGGGGGAAACGCTGGAAACCCTGGGCATCGCCGGGGAGACGATCCTGATGGACCTGCCGGAATGCGAAGCTGGAGATATCCTGCGGGGACCGGTGCGGAACCACCGGGAATAAGGGGAAGAAAATGGCTAAGCTGAACAGATACGAGATTTACGAAGGGGATGGGGAGATCATCCCGGACGTATACATGCCGCCGGAGGAACGGGAGCAGGAAGGGAAGCAGCAGGAGCAGAGCGCCCCGAAGCAGCAGGCCCGGAACCGCTACTTCCGAAACAGCGAGGACGACGGGCTGGGGCCGGACGTTCCGCTGTTTGACGATTTTGAACGGTTCAACGCCCATCCGGATCCGGTGAAAACGCCGCGAAAAAAACAGCCGAAGCATTACAACGGCTGCTGGGTGGCGGTGATTGTTTCCTGCCTGGTGATCCTCTTCGGACTGGGACTGCTGATGGTTCCCCAGCTGACGGGGGTGCGGTACCGGTTCCTGCCGAACATCGGGTTTGTGAACGGGGCCGTGATTTCCCTGGACCAGGAAAAGGAGCAGCTTCACGACGAATGCCGGAAGGAGATCTTCACCGGGAAGATTTACCCGGGGGTATATATCGACAATGTCCACGTGGGCGGCATGACCCGGGAGGAAGCGGTGAAGGCCGTGGAAGCGGTGAACCAGGACGTGGACGCGAAGTTTGACCTGGTGGTGTCCATCGGAAACGAGAACTGGCACGTGAACAACGAGCGGGTTCCCTTCTCCCGGAACACGAAGGAAACGGTGGAGCAGGCCTGGGCCTACGGCCGCAGCAACACGGACGCCTCCCGGGGCAGCGGAAAAACGCCCTTCGAGGAGCGGGTGCAGCTGGCGTCGGCCCTGCGCTCCCAGCCGCAGAATTACGTCACGAAGCAGGACTACGACCACCAGGCCCTGCGGGCGCTGACGGACGGAATCGTGAACTACGTAGACCGGGATCCCGTGAACAGCATGGTGGAAAGCTTCAATTTCAGCACGAAGGCCTTCACCTTCACGGAGGACATTCCCGGGGCCAGGGTGGATCCGGAGGACCTGTACCAGCGGCTGGTGACGCTGCTGGACGCCGGGATCAGCCAGAGCACGGTGCGGGTGGTTCCGGAGCGGATTGAGGCGGAGATGACCCGGGCGGAGCTGATGAACCGCTTCGGCCTGATTTCCGCCTATACCACGAACACCACCAGCAACAAAAACCGGAACACCAACATCGACCTGAGCGCAAAGGCCATCAACGGGCTGACGGTGCTGCCGGGGGAGATTTTCTCCTTCAACGGGGCAACCGGGGAGCGGACGGCGGAAAAGGGATACAAGGAAGCCGCGGCGATTTCCGGCGGGCAGAGCCGGGACGAAATCGGCGGAGGCGTGTGCCAGACCAGCTCTACGCTGTTCAACGCTGTGGCAAGGGCCAACCTGGAGATCATCGAGCGGAATCCCCACGCCTGGCCGAGCAATTATGTGGAGAAGGGATTTGACGCCACAGTGAACTGGCCGGGGCTGGATTTCAAATTCAAGAACAACACGGACTGGCCCATCTTCATCGTTGCCGCCTACAGCAAGCAGAAGGTGACGGTGAACCTCTACGGCATGGACCTGGGAGCCGGGGTGAAGATTGACCTGGAGAGCGAAGTGACCCGGACGCTGCCCCAGCCGGAGGGGACGAAGTATGTGCTGAACACGAACCTGGCGCCGGGAGAAAGCAAAAAGACCGTCAACGGACGGTCCGGATACGTGGTGGATACGTGGAAGGTCTGGTACCAGGGGGAAAAAGAGACCCGGCGGGAGCTCCTGTTTACCACCACCTATAAGGCCTACCAGGAAACGGTGGAATACAACAACTGAAAAAGAAAGAAGGGGAGATCCGCTATTTACGCCGGATCTCCTCGATCATTTCAAGCACCCGGGCGGTGCCGTCGGCAGGGGGCGCGTCCTTCAGGGCCTTCACCAGGACCTCCCGGTCTGCCCAGGTTTGCCGGACGGCGGCGGTGAGGGATTCCTGATTCATATTCTCCTGCAGGAGGACGCGGCAGAGCCCGCGCTTTTCAAGGCTTTTCGCGTTGAGGATCTGGTCTCCGCGGCTGGCGCCTTTGGGATAGGGAATCAGCAGCATGGGGCGGCCAAGGGCCTGGAATTCGCAGAGGGCGTTGGCCCCGGCGCGGCTGAGCACCAGGTCGGTGCAGGCCAGGACGTCCGGAAGCTCCGCGTCCAGGAACTCGATCTGCTTATATCCGGGGGTTCCCTCCAGGGAGGGCTCGAGATTTCCTTTGCCGCAGATATGGGCCACATCAAAGTCCGCCGTGAGGGCGGGGAGGCAGGCGCGGAGGCAGTCGTTGACGCTGCGGGCCCCGGAGGATCCGCCCATCATGAGGAGCACCGGCTTGCTTCCGTCAAAGCCCAGGAGGGAAAGGCCCTTTTCCCGGCTTCCGGAGAACAGCTCCGGCCGCAGGGGCGTGCCGGTCATTTCCGCCTTGGGGCCCAGGGCTTCCGCGCATTCGGGGAAGGTGGTGGCAAAGCGCCTGGCGAAGGGCTTGCACAGCTTGTTGGCCAGGCCGGGGGTCAGGTCGCTTTCATGGCAGAGGACGGGAATCCGGTGGAGCCAGGCGCCGAACACCACGGGAACCGCCACGAAGCCGCCCTTGGAAAAAACCACATCGGGCTTCAGCTTTCCCATGAGGTGTGCGGACTGGAAAGCGCCGGCCAGGACCCGGAAGGGGTCGGTAAAATTCTGCCAGGAAAAATACCGGCGGAGCTTTCCGCTTTTGACCGCGTGATAGGTGACGCCGGGGACGGAGCGCATTTTCGGGGCCTCCATGCCGTTTTCCGTGCCGACGTAGTGAATTTCGTATCCTTCTTCCAGCAGGCGGGGAATCAGGGCCAGATGGGGCGTTACGTGCCCCAGGGTGCCCCCGCCGGTGAGGACGATTTTTTTCATCCGTACGTTCCTTCCTTCAAATAAGCATAACAGATATTTATTCTCCGGAACCCGGTTGGATTCCTTGTCAAGGATTCCGGATTATGATATAATTCCTGCGTTGCGGGCCGGAGTGGCGGAATGGCAGACGCGGCGGATTCAAAATCCGTTGCCCTCAAAAGCGTGTGGGTTCAAGTCCCACCTTCGGCACGAAAAAACCTGCGGAGTTTCCTCCGCAGGTTGCTTTTTTTTTACTTGCTCCGGTGGAAGAGCAGGTGCTCATACCGCTGCACATCGGCGCGGCGCACCATGACTTCCAATTCCTCGTCGCCCATGACGGTGTTGCGGCCTTCCGCGTAGAGGGCGTCCACATTTTTGCGGACCTCCACCACCAGGGGATCGCTCTTGTCGATGGTGTTGTCCCCGGTGAGGCGGAAGTAGGAATTGATCCAGTGGGCCACGGAGGCGGTGCCGCCCCGGCTGTCCACGGCCACGGAGGCGGGACGGTTCAGGATGGCGGCGGTATCGAAGATATTGTAGATCTCTTCGTCCTTCAGCATGCCGTCGGCATGGATACCGGCCCGGGTCACATTGAAGTGGCGGCCGACGAAGGGCTGGCGGGGGCTGATTTCAATGCCGATTTCCCGCTCCATGTAGTCCGCGATTTCCGTGACGGCGGTAAGGTCCATGCCGTTGGTTTCGCCCCGGAGGGATTCATACTCCACGGCCATGGCCTCCAGGGGACAGTTGCCGGTGCGCTCGCCGATGCCCAGGAGGCTGCAGTTGATGCTGGAGCAGCCGTAAATCCAGGCGGTGGCGGCGTTGGAAACCACCTTGTAGAAATCGTTATGGCCGTGCCATTCCAGCATTTCGGAGGGCACCTCCGCATAGTGGCGCAGGCCGTAGATGATGCCGGGAACGCTGCGGGGGAGGGCGGCACCGGGATAGCTGACGCCGTAGCCCATGGTGTCGCAGGCGCGGATCTTGATGGGGATGCCGCTTTCCCGGGAGAGCTTCATGAGCTCGGTGGCAAAGGGAACCACAAAGCCGTAGAAATCGGCGCGGGTGATATCCTCAAAATGGCAGCGGGGACGGATCCCGTAGCTCAGGGCGGTTTTCACGATACCCAGGTATTTGTCCATGGCCTGGGACCGGGTGAGGTGCATCTTGTTGAAAATATGATAGTCGCTGCAGGAAACGAGGATTCCCGTTTCCTCCACGCCGGAGCGCTTTACCAGCTCGAAATCCTTTTCATTGGCCCGGATCCAGGAGGTGATCTCCGGGAAGCGGAGCCCCTCGTCCCGGCAGAGCTGGAGGGCTTTCTGGTCGTTTTCGGTGTACAGGAAGAACTCGCTCTGGCGGATCATGCCGTTGGGGCCGCCCAGGCGGCTCATGAGCTTGAAGAGATGCAGGATCTGCTCCGGGGTGAAGGGGCTGACGGACTGCTGCCCGTCACGGAAGGTGGTATCGGTCATCCAGATCTTGTCGGGCATCTGCATGGGCACGTGGCGCATGTTGAAGGCGACCTTCGGGATGTGGGAATAGTCGTAGATTTCACGGTACAGGTTCGGCTCGGACACGTCCTGGAGGGAATAGTGGTACTTGGCCTGCATCAGCAGGTTGGTGGTATTGTCAAATTTAAGCATTTCATTCTCCTGTTACTTGAGTTCGCTGATAAAGTCTTCGATGCGGGAAAGGCCTTCCTCGATGCGCTCGGCGGAAATGGCGTAGGACAGGCGGCAGAAGCCCTCGGCCTCAAAGGCGATGCCGGGAACCACGGCCACGTGCTTCTCCGCCAGGAGCAGCTCGGCGAAGTCCATGGAATCCTCGAGGGTGCGGCCGTTGAAGCGGCGGCCCAGGAGGGAGCGGATGTTCATCATCACATAGAAGGCACCCTCGGGCTTCAGGCAGCTGATGCCGTTGATGCGGTTGATTCCTTCCACCATGACATCCCGGCGGTGCTGGAACTGGTCCCGCATTGCCTCCACGCAGCTCTGGTCCCCGTCCAGGGCCACGGCCGCGGCGTGCTGGGCGATGGAGTTGGCGTTGCTGGTGGCCTGGGACTGGAAGGCGCTCATGGCGGCGATTTCCCGGCGGGGGGCCGCGCAGTAGCCGATGCGCCAGCCGGTCATGGCGTACGCCTTGCTGACGCCGTTGACGATAAAGGTCTGCTCCTTGATCTGCTCACCCAGCTGGGCGATGGAAAGGTGCTCCCTTCCGTCATAGAGCAGCTTCTCGTAAATCTCATCAGAGACGATGTAGAAGGGGTGGGTAACGGCCAGGTTGCCCACGAACTGGAGCTGCTCCCGGGACCAGGCGGAGCCGTTGGGGTTGGAGGGGGAGGTAATGATGATGGCCTTGGTGCGCCGGGTGACGCGGGAGGCAATGTCCCGGTTGCTGGGGATGAAGCGGTTTTCCTCATCCGTGGGGATGAAAACCGGAACGCCGCCGGCCATGCGGACCAGCTCGGGATAGGAGACCCAGCAGGGAGTCGGGATCAGGACCTCGTCCCCGGGATCGAGAATCGTCTGGAAAATATTGAAAAGTGAATGCTTTGCGCCATTGGAGACGAGGATTTCCTGGGGGGAATAGGTGAGCCCGTGATCCCGCTCCATTTTACGGGTGATGGCCATACGAAGCTCCATGGTTCCGGCGACGGGAGTATACCGCGTCAACCCAAGGTCCAGGGCTTCCTTCGCGGCGGCGCAGATATGCGGCGGGGTCGGGAAATCAGGCTCGCCGGCACCGAAGCCGATGACATTCAGCCCGGAAGCGGCCATTTCCTTGGCCCGGGTGTCGATCTGCAGCGTGAGGGAAGGGGCGATGTTGAGACAGCGGTGGGAAATCGAAAGAGCCATAAAACAGCCTCCTGTCATCCATGAATCATGCCCTGTATTATACCCGGGTCAGCAGGCAAAAGGCAAGGAGAATACGAAAAGAGTGCATTTTCCGACGAAAAAAATGCACTCTTTGGCATGGGCTTTGTATAATCCGGGAAAGGGTTATCCCAGGAGATCCTCGGGAGGCTCTTCCGCAGGCGGCTCCGGGGAGGCGCCCAGGGGGGCGGTCCGCAGGGCTTCATAGAAGACGGCCCGGGAGGTGAGCATGTATACGCTGATAAACAGGCTTCCCAGCATCTGGATGAGGAGGCCTGCCACATCCCCGGCGATTTCGGCGGCAAAGGTGGCCGCGATACTGACGAGGAAATACCAGAGGATAAAGCTGACCATCAGGCCCAGCAGGGCGCCGGTGCGCCCGCTCATCAGGGTTTTGCTGCGGCGGAGGCAGGAAAGCACCCGCTCCTGCGGCTCATCCGCCAGGATCAGGTCCGCCAGGGCATACCGCAGGTAGCCCATGAGGCCCAGCACAAGCATGGCCAGCAAGGCGAAATACATGAGCATCATGCTGGTGTTGGCGGCAGAAAGCACCGACTGGGCGGAGGACGCGTCCGCCCGCCAGAGGGGAATCATGGCCAGGACAAAGACCGCGACGCCAGGCAGCATCCACAGCAGCACCCGGAGGGCAGTCATTATCCGCAGGCCGATGCCCTTCAGGAAGATTCCCAGGCGGCTGAGGACGGTGGACACGGGCTCTTCCTCGCCGCGGATCCGGTCCAGGGTCCAGTGGTTCATGCCCAGGGAGAGGGCAGGGGTTACCAGCCAGGCCAGCACGGAAAGGCCGGAGATCACCAGGACGCCGGTTTCCGAGAGCATGGCGCGCACCGTTTCCGGAAAGGCGTTCAGGGCGGCGGAGCTCCGGGAGGCTTCCATCAGCAGGTTCTCCAGGCGCAGCATCGGATCGCTGTGGGTGAAGGCGCCGACGCCCTGCACCAGGAGGGAAGGAAGATTTACAATCAGGGCAATAAGCAGCGCGGTCTGCCAGTGCTGCTGGAGGACCGCGCGTGCTTTTGCCTTAAATACGGAAGAGAATAACATATCAGTCTTTCAGGGCTCCCAGGTTTTCCTTGATGCCGGCTTCGCTGACCCACTGCTCGACGGCGGCGGTGTAGGCTTCATTCTGCTTCGTGGTGAGGAGGCTGCTGCTGATGGATTCCTTCACGGATTCGAAATCAACGGGGCCTTCGGTTTCATCGCTGTTGTAGCGGATGATGTAGTAGCCGTAGGTTTCGCCCCGGACCTTGCCGGAATGCTCGCCGACGGACTTCAGGGCCAGGGCCGCGTCCACAAACGCGGTATCAAAGCCGGTCATGCCTTCGCAGACGGGGTAGCCCTTTTCAGCGTTGACGGCGCCGGCCTTCATGCCGGGATCCTCGTTCTTTTCCTCCATGAGCTTATCCCAGCTGTCCGGATCGGCATCCAGGGCTGCCAGCACCGCATCGGCATCGGCATCGAGGTTTTCGAATGCCTTGTCGGTGGCGGCTTTCAGGTCGGCATTGGCGGTGTCCAGCTCCGCCTGGGCGGCGGCTTTATCCGCTTCCGCCTTGGTTTTGTCCTCTTCGGAGGCTTCGGCGTCGTCCAGGATCTGCTGGGCAGCGTTGACCTTGCTCTGGGCTTCGGAGATCCGCTTGTTTACATCGTCAATGGCGGTCTGGTCGTCGGCCTTGAACTTCAGGAGGATCTGCTTCACGCGGCGGACGCCGGCGGGGGTGTAATACAGGGCGGAGCCGTTCCGGGCCGCGGAGACCCAGGAGGGAGCGTCTTCCTTGTACTTTTCCTCATCGGCAGCGACCTTACTGTCGTAATCGGCCTTCACTTCTTCATCGGTGACGGCCACATCCTTCACGACGTATTCCCGCAGCTTGTTATCCACGGCAAGGTCTTTGGCCTGGGTTTCGTAATCCTCGAATTTGACGCCCAGCTCGTCCAGCTTCGCGAGGATGGCCTTGTCCAGCTCTTCGCCCTCGAGGGCCTTCTGCTCCTCGTCCAGGTAGTAGTTCTGGACATAGGATTTCGCGCTTTCCCAGCTGCTTTCCGCGTCTTCCTTTACCTTGGCGGCTTCTTCTTCCGTGAGCTGGTCCAGCCCGAGCTCAACAGCCTTGGCATGCAGGGCCATATCCTGCTTCATGCGGGTAACGGCGGTATTCTGCGCGGAGGCAAGGATCTCCGGATCCGTGATATCCAGGGTGCTTCCGTACATTGCGTAATACTGACTCATTTCAGCCAGCACGTTCTGCACCTGCTCCTGGACTTCCGCCTTGGTGACCTGCTTGTCACCCATCGTCAGGATTACGGTGGCCGCGTCCACAGCCGCGTCCTTCTTAATGAGGGCACAGGAGGACAGCAGCAGGGTCATGGCCATGAGAACGGCCAGTAAAGCTTTCTTTTTCATGGAAACCTCTCCATTCATTAAAGTATTCGGAACACTTTTGCCATTATATCAAACCCGGAAGGGAAGGGCAAGGAGAAAAACGCCCTGCCTCCGGGGAACGGCCGGGTTACTCCGCCAGGTAGTCGTAGTATCCCTGGCGGAGTTTGTTGAGGAGCTCCTCGTGGTCCCCGCCGGGGGCGTAGACGGCGTTGACGGCCTCGATATCCGCCACGCGGCGGGCCGGGGCGCAGAAATTGCAGGGCTTCAGCTTCGCGAAATCCCCTTCGTCCAGCTGGGAATACAGGAAGGGGGTAAAGGTGATTTTGGACGCCATGTTGCAGTGCTCGGCGCTGTGGTAGTACTGCCCCTTGTTGGGATTGTAATACAGCACCGTGTCCGGATCCGGAACGGGCAGCTGCCGGCCCTGCCAGTCTTCCCAGATGACGATCTTGACCTTGCCGCACAGGTCCTTGCTGCGGATCCGGTTGTAGATCCACTTCATATTGATCCCTTCCGGATTGGAAAGCCGCTGCACCCGGATGCAGCCGTGGCTCTTCTTGGAGCCCAGGGAGGGCTCGGTGGAGTTGTACTTGAAGGAGCCGTCCCGCTTGTCCACCGCGTGGGGCACCTCATGGATCTCGTCCCCGGCGTTGAAGCGCATGGCGTAGGAGCAGATGAGCCGGTCGCTGGTGAGGCTGCCGGTCATATTGATGACGAGGAACTCGCCGGAGCGGGTTTCGTTGTAGGGCTGGTATTTGCCGTCGTTGTTCTTCTGCACCAGTCCGGTGGAGCAGAGAAGCTCGGCCACCATTTTGCCCTCCACAAAGACGTAGAGGCGCTGGGCAAGCTTGTCCACCACCAGGGCCAGCTGGTCTGTAGGCTGCACCTGGGTCAGGTATTTGGATTCCACATAGCCGCTGACCAGGATGTTCCAGGCGGAGATGACCGTTTTGGGATGATTGGCGAAGGAGCTGGAGTAGCATTCCACCAGGGACCAGCCGTTGTCCAGGTGTTCAATGACCCGCAGGCCCTGGGAAAGGTTGGTAACCTCGCCGACGATTTTGGAATTCTCATCCGGCTCCTTGTACATATAGATGTTCATCTTGGTGCGCTGGGAGAAGTTGCGGCCCTTGACATTGCCCAGGTCCACCACGGTGATGGGCTCCATGAGCATGTTCCAGACGGCTTCTGTATCGGTGATATCCATGGGGGTGGTCCAGTAGGAGGAACCGAGGTCATGGTCCCAGGGACTCCCGTGGGAAGGGGTGAAAACCTCCGGGCCGGCGGTTTCCTCCGCTTCGGCCTGGGGATCCTCCTGGAGGGTTTCGATGGAGATCTCCTCCACCTCCAGGCCGGATTCCTCCGCAAAGGCGGCGGAAAAGAGCAGAATCAACGCGGCGAGCAGCGCCGCCGCAGAACGCGTACGATGCATTGCACACTCCTTCTGCGCCGGGAAGACGCAAACATGAATCGTCCTCCATTATATCGCCGCCCGCGGGCGAATTCAACCCGGGGACCACAGAAAAACCGCACGCGCGGCGGCGTGCGGCAGGAGGTACAAAGGACGGTCAGTTCCCGCCGGAGAGGGCGGACAGGTCCGGAAGACCTGACAGGGCCGGACAGCGGTCGAAGGCGCCGGCGCCCACATGGGACAGGGAAGCCGGAAGGAACACGCGCTCCAGGGCGGCGCAGCCGTAGAAGGCCATATCGCCGATGGAGGTGACATCCCCGGGGATGTCGATATCCGTGAGGGAGACGCAGCCGAGGAAGGCCTGGTCGCCGATGGCGGCAGCGCGGCGGGGAAGCTCCACTTCCCGCAGGGAGACGCAGCCGGCCAGCAGCAGGGGACTGATATTGTTCAGCATTTCCGGCAGGACCATTTCCTGCAGCGCGCTGCAGGACTGGAAGGCGGAGGCGCCGATATAGAAGCAGGTTTCCGGGATCTCCAGGGACTCCAGGCTCTGGCAGAAGCAGAAGGCGTTGCTGCCGATGTAGCTGACGTCCTCGGGAATGTTGATGCGCTTCAGGGACAGGCAGTTGCGGAAGGCACCGCCGCCGATATAGGTTACATCCTCGGGGAGGACGATCTCCAGCAGGCTCCTGCACTCGGCAAAGGTGTTTTCCCCGATGGAGGAAATTCCTTCGGGGAGCTGGAGCTGGGTGAGGCTGGAGCAGTTGTAGAAGGCCCGGTTGCCGATGCTGGTGGCATCCACGGGCAGGACCACCTGCTCCAGGTTGGTGCAGTCCTCAAAGGCCCCGTCGCCGATTTCGGTGATGGTATCCGGCAGGGACAGGGAATGGAGGGCGGAGCAGCCGCTGAAGGCGGAGCTGCCCAGGTAGGAAATGCTGTCCGGCAGGTTGATGGAGGCCAGGCGGCTGCAGTGGTAGAAGGCGCGGGCGCCGACGGAGGTTACGGACTCCGGCAGGGTCAGCCCGGTGATGGTATCACAGGTGTTGAAGGCGTAGGCGCCGATGATCTTCGTTCCCTCGGGCACCGTGTACTCCCCCCGGGGCCGGGTCATGGAATAGGCCACGAGCCGGGCGTCCGGCGTGCTGAAAAGAACGCCGTCCTGCAGGGAAAGGCAGGGATGGCTTGGACTGATCTGTATGCTGGAAAGGGACTCGCAGCCGGCAAAGGGATTGCGGCCGATGGTGCGGATGCTGTCCGGCAGGTTGACGCTGGTCAGGTTCCGGCAATAGAAAAAGGCATAGTCTCCCAGCTCCGACAGGGTATCCGGCAGCACCACGGAATAGAGGGAGTTGCGGGATTTGAAGGCGTTGGGCCCGATGACCGCAAGGGGCGCGCCGCCGAAATCCGCCGGCAGGACCAGGGAATCCCCCTCGCCGGTATAACGGAGGAGCTCGGCGGTTCCGTCCTCCCGGACGCGGTACTGATAATCCCCGGACACGGCAACGGCGCCCTCTTCCGCGGACGCGCAGGGAAGAAGGCACAGAAGCAGCGAAACAAACACCAGCAGGGCTGCCGGGAGCCTTTTCATTTCTGTGTCACCTCATCTTATTGGTCTATTTATCATAGCCCCTTTTGCCCGCCGCGTCAAATCCTTTTTCAGCAGGGCGGCCGCAGGCGCAGGAAAGGGTAGCCATTGGAGGGAAAATGTGATATACTTCCCGGTGAAAATCGGCTACAGCATCAAAGACAGAGCGGGAACAGGCGGGGACGGGAGTCCCTTCCGCCGGAGAACGTTTCAGCGAGGGGGGATCATCCCATGAGGAAGAACAGGACCGCCGGAGGAACCCTCCGGGTGCTCTGCGCGCTGCTGGCGCTGCTGATGGCATGCGCGGCCGCAGCGGAGGAGGCTTCCCCGGTGGACAGCCTGGATATGATCCTGGCCATGGACGCGGCGTCCCGCTTCGGCCTGACGCATCCGGACGGGAGCCCCCTGGCGCCCCGGACCGATCCCGCCCTTCCCGGCCGGGGAGAGGCGGCGGAGGAGCCGGATTACGTCGGGATTGTGGGCTTTGTTTCCCTGCCGAAGGATCCGGGGACGGATCTGTTTGAGCTGTATGACAAGGTGTACTGGACGGTTCCCCTTTATCGGAAGACGGAGGGGGGATACGAGCAGGCCGGCACCATTCCCCACAAGCGGACGGTGCTGGTTACCGGGCAGCAGCTGGAAGGGGACGGAGCGGGAGCGTACCGGGGAACCCTGGACATCGTGCGGCTGGACACGGGAGAGAGCTGCGCGCTGGACGTGAAATGCTTCGTGACGCTGCCCTACTGGAACCTGGGGCCCCGGGAGGCTGCCGCCCACGGATACGCCATGGCGGTATACCGGGAAACCCCCGGGGAAGTGCCCCGGACCGGGGACGGAAAATCCGCGGGATTGCGGGACGGCACCAAGGTGCTGATTCCTGCCGAGGGGGCCTGCCCCGACGACAACCCGGAGCCGGAGAACCTTCCGGCCCAGGGCATTGTATATCAGAAGGGGGAGGACGGAGGGATCCGGCCTGTGACGGTATACTTCCGGGAGAGCGACCTGACGCTGATTTACTGAGAACCTGAACTTATCCGAAGGATGTGAAACTGAGATGACAAGGAAGCATCTGCTGGCGGCCCTGGCCCTCCTGATTGCGGCCCTGGCTGTGTTCTCCGTTTCCGCGGCGGAAACGAAGACGAAGGGGGCCTACGAGTACGAGGTGCTGGACGAGGACGCGATGACCGCCCGGATCGTGCGGTACATCGTGCCCCGGGGAGAGCGGGACAACGAGGCCATTACCGTTGAGATTCCGGCGGAGATCGTCGGATACGCCGTGACGGAAATCGGCGACAACGCCTTTATCAACCAGCAGCGGCTGGTTCGGGTGGTTATCCCGGAGGGCGTGGTTTCCATCGGCATCAAAGCCTTCAGCGGATGCGACGGCATCGCGGACATGGAGCTGCCGGAGAGCCTGGTTTCCATCGGGAACAAAGCCTTCTCCAACTGCAAGCAGCTTCGGAAGATTACCCTTCCCGCCGGCATTACGGACATCGGGGACAATCCCTTTGCCCTGTGCGACAACCTGGCGGAAATTGAGCTGGCGGGGGAATCGGAGCGCTACGAGGTTCGGGACGGGATGCTGATCTCGAAGCCGGACAGCCGGCTGATTACCTACCTGCACGATTCCCACGGGGAATCCTTCACCGTGCCGGAGGACATCCGGGTGATCGGGCGGATCGCCTTCCTGGAATGCAAGGAGCTGAAGGAGCTGATCCTGCCGGAGGGCGTGGAGACCATTGAGGAAAGCGCCTTCAAATCCTGCACGGCGCTGCAGGAGGTGAAGCTGCCCGGGAGCGTGACGCTGATCGGGAACCGCTGCTTCGCCGAATGCGTGTCGCTGACGGAATTCACCATTCCGGACAGCCTGCTGGAGGTGGATGGAAATCCCTTTGTGGGCTGCAGGAACCTGGAAACTATCCGCCTGAGCGAAAACCATCCGACGCTGATGCTGGAGGACGGATTGCTGACGGACCGGCGGACCATGACCCTGCTGTGTTATCCCTGCATCCGGAAGGACACGGTTTTCCGGGTGCCGGAGGGCATCCGGGAGATCGGGACCAGCGCCTTCGAATCCACTGGCAAGCGGGAGGAGACGGAGGAGCCCCTGCAGGTGATCCTGCCAGGGACGGTGACGAAGATCGGGGAATACGCCTTCAGCCAGTGCCAGATCGAGACGATGGACATTCCGGAAAGCGTTACGGAAATCGGCAAGTGGGCCTTTGAATCCTGCTATTTCCTGCGGAGTGTGAAGCTGCCGGACAGCGTTACGGAGATCCGGGAGATCACCTTCAGCAACTGCGACATGCTTTCGGAGATCCGGCTTCCGGAAAAGCTGGCGAGGGTCGGGGATGACGCCTTCGCGGGATGCCGGCGGCTGGAGAGCATGGAGTTTCCGGAGACCCTGGCCGAAATCGGCTCCGGGGTGTTCAACAACTGCGAGGGGTTGACGAAGGTTACCCTTCCGGATTCCGTTACCGCCATGGGCAGCCGGATCTTTGACGGATGCCTGGCGCTTACGGAGGTACGGCTTCCCTCCGGGCTGGAGACGCTGCCGGCGGGAACCTTCCGGTTCTGCCGGAGCCTGAAGGAAGTGCAGCTTCCGGAAACGGTTACCGCCATTGCGGACGACGCCTTCTCCGGATGCCGGGAGCTGGAAACCCTTGAGCTGCCCGCCAAGGTTGCCCGCATCAGCAACTCCGCCTTTGAAGGCTGCGCGAAGCTGAAGGAGCTGGTGTTCCCGGCCAGCCTGCGGAGCATCGGGAAATACGCCTTCTCCGGCTGCGAAAGCCTGAAAGGCGCCGCGATTCCCAACGGGGTTACGACCATCAACTCCTTCGCCTTCCAGGGCTGCACCGGGCTGCAGTCGGTGGTGATTCCGGAAAGCGTGGTGCGGATGGGCGAAATGATCTTCTACCAGTGCGACCTGGACCTGGCCCTGTGGATTTCGAAGGACAGCACGGCAGAGGAATGGTGCCGGGAAAACGGCTTTATCGAAAGCATGCGATACATGGACGGCTCCCTGCCGGAAGACCGGACGGAGGGCGACTGAGGGAAAACGATCCGGGGCGGCGGAGCCGCCCCTTTTTTTTGTGCCTGCCTTGACGGATATGATAAAATATATAACTGTGTGTGAAACCGGAGAAAGAGGGGGGAGACCGGTGATTCTGATCCTGTTCGGACTGTGGCTGCTGCTCAATGGCCGATGGACAACGGAAATCGCTGTGACCGGGGCGGTGCTGAGCGCGGGAATCTGGCTTTTTTCCTGCGCTTTCCTGGGGCTGAGCCCGAAAAAGGAGATCCGGGCGGCGAAGCAGATTCCCCGCTTTATTTCCTATTTATTCTTCCTGCTGGGGGAGATCATAAAGGCTTCCCTGAGCACCATGAAGCTGATCTGGGCGCCGAACCTGGAGGCGGAACCGAAGCTGAAGGCCTTCCGGACGGCGCTGAGAACCCGGAAAGGAAAGGTGATGCTGGCCCAGTCCATCACCCTGACGCCGGGAACGATCACGGTGGACTACATGGAATCGGAATTCCTGGTTCACTGCCTGGATGAGGACTTTGCGGAAGGGCTGGAGCACAGCCGGATGGAGGAGAAAATCCTGGAGATGGAAGGGGGCGGGGAGCAATGACCCATTCCCTGCTGGAAGAGGGATCCGCCTTCGCACCGTTTATGACGGTGCTGTGCGACGGGGCCCTGGTGATCCTCGGCCTGGTGATGCTGGCCTGCCTGGTGCGGGCGGTGCGGGGGCCGGCGCTGGCGGACCGGATTGTGGCCGTCAACATGATGGGTACCTCGGTGGTGATGATGATCTGCCTGCTGACGCTGCTGATGCGGGAGGACTACCTGGCGGATATCGCCATTATCTACACGATGCTGTCCTTCCTGGCGGTGGTGGTGCTGACCCGGATTTACCTGAGCGTATGGAAGGTACGCCGGGTGCGGGAGCGGGACCGGGCAGCGGAGGAAAACGGAGGAGGGCGGACAGATGGCTGAGTGGATTCGGACGGTTTTTGCCGCGGGGCTGATCCTGTCGGGCCTGGTTGTGGTGTTGACGGCGGCGGCGGGCCTGTTCCGCTTCCGGTATGTGCTGAACCGGATGCACGCGGCGGCGCTGATGGACACGCTGGGAATCCTGCTGATCCTGCTGGGAGTGATCGCGGCCCGGGGGGCCGCGGCGGTGTCCCTGAAATTTTTGCTGGTGATCGTGACCCTGTGGCTGACCAGCCCGGTGGCGTCCCACCTGATCGCAAAGCTGGAGATTACCTCCGGGGAGCATCCGGAGCGGCAGATGAAGCTGGAGGATGACCACATGGTGGAGAGGGAGAAGGAGGAGTAAGCATGCAGGTACTCGGCATTCTTCTGCTGGTCTTCATCCTGGGCTGCGCCGTGTCCGTGGCCTTTACGAAAAACCTGCTGACGGCGGCTACCGTGTTCATGGGACAGAGCCTGGCCCTGAGCGTGGTATGGATCCTGCTGGAGTCCCCGGACCTTTCGGTGACGGAAGCGGCGGTGGGCACGGGGATTGAAAGCCTGCTGCTGTTTGTGACGCTGAAAAAAATACGGGCGGTGGACCAGGCGATCCAGTCCGAGGAGGAAAAAGAGGAGGAAGAGCATGGCCAGACGCCTTGACCCGAAGGGGCAGAGCCTATACGCCCGCTTCCTCCGGTATCTTTCGGAAGGGGACGACAGGCTGGACCGGGAAGTGATGCACGCGGTGGACGCGCCGCCGGCACAGCCTGCGGCGGAGACGGTGAAAGCGCCGGAGCTGCCGGCGCGGGTTCCGGAAGCGGTGGTTCGGCGCCACACCCGGGCGGCCCGGATTTTCTACCTGGTGGCGGCGGCCCTGATGGCGGCGGGAATCAGCCTGCTGCTGATCCTTACGACAACGGACCTGCCCTCCTTCGGGGATGACGGCAACCCGGTGAACAACGAAGTGGTTCGGCGGTACCTGGAGGACGGGATGCGGGAGACCGGATCCGTGAACCTGGTTACCGGCATGATCCTGGATTACCGCGCCTTCGACACCCTGGGGGAGAGCAACGTGCTGTTCACCGCGGCCTGCGCGGTGATGATCCTGCTGCGGGCGGGAAACCGGGAGGAGCGGATTGAGATTGAAGCGGACGAGCGCATGGAGAACCGGAACCAGGATCCCATCCTGCAGACGGTGACCCGGCTGCTGGTGCCGCTGATCCTGATGTTCGGATGCTACGTGATCCTCAACGGCCACCTTTCGCCCGGCGGCGGATTCTCCGGCGGCGCGGTGCTGGGAGCGGCGATGATCCTGTACCTGAACGCCTTCGGATCCGGCAGCGCGGGGCGCTTCATGACCCTTGCGGTGCACCGGGCCGTTACGGTGACGGCCCTGTCCTTCTACGCCCTTTCCAAGGCCTATTCCTTCTTCACGGGGGCGAATCACCTGCCCTCGGTCATTACCCCGGGAACCCCCGGGAACCTGTTCTCCGCGGGCCTGATTCCCTACCTGAACATCTGCGTGGGGCTGGTGGTCTGCTTTACGATGTACGCGTTCTTCGCGCTGTTCCGGAAGGGGGACATCTGAAATGGATCTGACCAACTATTTTGAAATCGCGGCCATGATCCTTTTCGGGATCGGGCTGACGCTGCTGCTTTTGAACCGGAACATGATCAAGAAGATCATCGGCTTTTCCATGACGGACAGCGCCATCTTCCTGTACCTGGCGGCGAAGGGATACATTTCCGGGCGGAAGGCGCCCATTGTGACGGACGGGATTACCGCCGCGGAGGCCTACGTGAACCCCATTCCCTCCGGCCTGGTGCTGACGGGCATCGTGGTTTCCGTGGCCGGCAGCGCGGTGCTGCTGGCGCTGACGGTGCGGCTGTACCGGATGTACCATACGCTGGACCTGGATGAGATTACCGACAAGGCGCGGAAAGGAGGCCGGTGACGCGTGACGATGGAGCTCTGGCAGTCCCTGCCGCTTTTCTGCATCATCCTGCCGCTGTTTTCCGCGGCGCTGGTTTTCATGCTGCGGGGAAAGGCGGCCAAAGGCTTCTGCCTGGCGGTGCTGGGGGCGGAAACGGTTTTCTCCGTGCTGTTCCTGGTGCGGATCCGGGAATTCGGACAATCCTACACCTTTCCCATGGGCCACTTTCCGGCGCCCTTCGGCAATGAAATCCGGGGCGGGCTGCTGGAGGGAATCGTGCTGTTTTTCTTCATGCTGATCCTGCTGCTGTCCCTGGTGGGCGGCATCCGGCGGCTGGAGGAGCACATGCAGCACGAAAAGCTGCCCATGTACTACGCCATGGTGCTGCTGATGACCGCTTCCCTGGCGGCGCAGATCTTTACCAACGACCTGTTTACCTCGTATGTTTTCGTTGAAATCATGACGCTGGCGGCGGCGGGAATGATCGCCGCCCATGGTGCCGGAAGGGCCCTGCTGGCCTCCGCCCGGTACATGATCATGAACATGGTGGCCTCCTCGCTGTTCCTGCTGGGGATCGTGCTGCTGTATGACCTGACGGGGCACCTGCTGATGACGCCCATCCGGGAGACCCTGGGGGCCGTTGCCGCGGCGGGGAAATACGGGCTTCCGCTGACGGTGACGGTGGGGCTGATTACGGTGGGGCTCAGCATCAAGAGCGCGCTGTTTCCCTTCCACTCCTGGGTGCCGGACGCCTACGGGGCGGCTTCCCCGGCCAGTGCGTCCATCCTTTCCGGGCTGGTGTCCCACGCCTATATTTTCCTGCTGATCAAGATTATCTACCGGGTTTTCGGGACGGAATTCTTCGCGGGAACGGGGATCATCAACGTGCTCTTCGGCTTCGGCCTGACGGCGATGATTACCGGCAGCGTTTCCGCCATCCGGCAGCGGGACCTGAAGCGGATGATCGCCTTCTCCTCGGTGGCGCAGATCGGCTACATCTTCATGGGCATCGGGCTGGGGAGCGAGCTGGGCATGCTGGCCGCCACCTTCCACCTGCTGTCCCACGCGGCGTGCAAGTCCATGCTGTTTATCACCACGGACGCGCTGGCGCGGGTATCCGGCCCCTCCACCAGGCTGCGGGACATCCGGGGATCCGGATACCGGGCGAAGCTGACGGCCGCCGCCTTCACCATCGGCAGCCTGACGATGGTGGGCTTTCCCTTCCTGGGGGGATTCCCCAGCAAGGTGAACTTCGTGCGGGCGGTGATTGACATCGACGCGGCCCACCGGGTTCCGGTGCTGGTTTTCCTGGTGCTTTCCACCTGGCTGAACACGCTGTATTTCCTGCGGACCATGATTTCCATCTATTCCGGGGAGAAGCCGGACACGCCGCCGGAGCCGGTGCACAACGGGGCGGCCTACGCCCTGTCCCTGCTGGGGTTCATTGCGCTGAACGCCGGGCTGGGGCTGTTTTCCCAGCGGATTATCAACGGACTGCTCCGCGGCCTTTCCATGTTTTCCTGAGGGGAGGATCTGACAATGACTGCATCCTGGTACCTGATTATACCTGTGCTTTTTCCGGTCCTGGCCGGCATCCTGACCGCCTGCGGGCTTTTTGGGAACCGCGCCCGGAGGGCGGCGGTTTCTTGCTGCCTGGGGATCAACGTGCTGCTGATGATCCCGGTGCTGCTGGATGGGGAAAAGGCTTTCCAGCTCTTCAGCCTGTCCCGGAACCTGCCGGTGTTCCTGAAATCCGACGATATCGCGAAATTCTTCGCCGCGCTGATGAACCTTGTGTGGTTCGGCGTGGGGATCTATTCCTTTGAGTATATGGAGCACGAGGGAAGCCTGGACCGGTATTACGGGTTTTACCTGATGACGGGCGGGGCGCTGACGGCCCTTGCCATGTCCGGATCCATCGTTACCTTCTACATGTTCTATGAGCTGATGGCGCTGCTTTCCGTGCCCATGGTGGTGCACACGATGCAGAAGGATGCGGTTGCCGCGGGCATCAAATACCTGATCTACTCCGTGCTGGGAGCTTCCCTGGCGCTGCTGGGGATGTTCCTGCTGGCGGGAAATATCTCCTCCTTCTCCTTCGCCCCGGGGGGCGTGCTGAACGACGCGGGGAAAGGAGAGGGCCGGAGCACCGTGCTGGCGGCGGGGATGCTGCTGATCATCGGCTTCGGAACGAAGGCTGGCATGTTCCCGCTCCACGGATGGCTGCCCACGGCCCACCCCGTGGCGCCGGCCCCTGCCTCCGCCGTGCTTTCCGGCATCATTACCAAGTCCGGCGTGCTGGGGGTATACCGGGTGGTGTATGAGCTGATCGGGGCTGAGACCCTTCGGGGAAGCTGGGTGCAGATCGTTTTCCTGGCCCTGACGATGTTTACGGTGTTCTCCGGTTCGCTGCTGGCCTACAAGGAGCAGGTGCTGAAAAAACGGCTGGCCTACTCCTCTGTGTCCCAGGTGAGCTACGTGCTCTTCGGCCTGGCCACCATGACGGCCCCCGGCGTGACCGGGGCGCTGCTGCACGTGTGTGCCCACAGCCTGATCAAGGACACGCTGTTCATGTCCGCCGGCGCCATTATCCACAAGACGGGGAAGACCCGGGTGGAGGAGCTGGAGGGAATCGGGAAGCGGATGCCGAAGGTGATGGCCTGCTTCACGGCGGTATCCCTGGGGCTGGTGGGCATTCCGCCCTGCCTGGGCTTCGTTTCCAAATGGTACCTGGCCCAGGGATCCCTGGCCGCGGCCGGGATCCCGCAGTGGCTGACCTGGCTGGGACCGGCAGTGCTGCTGGTTTCCGCGCTGCTGACGGCGGGATACCTGCTGAGCATAGCGATCCGGGGATTCTTCCCCTCCCGGGAGATTCCGGCGGAGAGCCTGACGAAATGCGATCCCGGGGCTTCCATGTGGATTCCCATGGCCTGCTTTGCCCTGCTGAGCGTGGCGCTTGGCGTTTTCCCGGGAAAGCTGATCGCGCTGTTCAGCTCCATTGCCGCTTCGGTGCTGTGAGGGGAGGGAACATCAGATGCCTTCCTGGTGGATGATTCCCACGGTGCTGCTGCCCATGGCCGGGGGCCTGGGGTGCATGCTGATCCGCGTTTCCCGGCGGATGAAGGAAACGCTGGTGATGCTGACCGTGTGCCTGACAACGGTGCTGACGGGGCTGCTGCTTTTTACTGCAGAAGGGAACAGCTCGGTGCTCTTCTCCGTGATGGACGACCTGACCCTGGCCTTCCGGCTGGACGGAACGGGGAAAATCTTCGCGGGGCTGATGGCGGTGCTGTGGCCGCCGGCCACGATCTACTCCTTCATCTACATGAAGGGGGAACGGGCGGACAGCTTCTACGGCTTTTATACCATGTCCTTCGGCGTGGCGCTGGCGGTGGCCTTTTCCGCGAACCTTTTTACGCTGTATGTGTTCTATGAGTGCCTGACGATGATCACGCTGCCGCTGGTAGCCTTCCAGAAGGACCGGGCGGCCCGGAGGGCGGGAAGGGCCTATGTGACCTTCTCCATTACCGGGGCGGCCATGGCCTTTGTGGGGATGATGTTCCTGAGCCACTACGGCTCCGGGGCGGATTTCTCGCCGGTGGGGGTGCTGGAGCCGGGAAGGGCCGCGGGGCATGAGGACCTGCTGCGGTGGATTTTCCTGCTGTCCTTCATCGGATTCGGGACGAAGGCGGCGGTTTTCCCCATGTACGCCTGGCTGCCGGCGGTGAGCGTGGCGCCGACGCCGGTGACGGCGCTGCTGCACGCGGTGGCGGTGGTGAACGCGGGGGTTTTCGCGGTGATCCGCATGTCCTGGTTCACCTTCGGGCGGGACTTCCTGGCGGGATCGGCCCCCCAGGCGGCAGCGGTGTGCCTGAGCTGCTTCACGGTGGTGTTTGCCGCGGTGAAGGCGGTGCGGCAGGGGAACCTGAAAAAACGGCTGGCCTTTTCCACGGTGTCCAACCTTTCGTACATGCTGATGGGCGTGGCGCTGATGACGAACGCCGGGGTGCAGGGCGGCCTGCTCCACATGGTAAGCCACAGCCTGATGAAGATCGGGCTGTTCTGGTGCGCCGGACTGATCCTGGTGTGGACCGGGAGAAGCGAGGTGCAGCAGCTGCGGGGCCTGGCCAGGCGGATGCCCGTGACCTGCGGCATATACACCTTCCTGGGGGCGGCCCTGACGGGGGTTCCCCCCATGTGCGGATTCCTGAGCAAATGGAACCTGATGGCGGCGGCCCGGGCGGAGGGAAGCTGGCTGGGGATGCTGGGACTGGCGGCGCTGGTGATTTCCACGGTGCTGACGGCGGTATACGTGCTGGCCCCGTCCTTCCTGATGTATTTCAGGCCGCTGGAGGAGCGGGCCGGGGACCCGGCGGGGGACCGCTGGGAGCCTTCCCGGCAGGCCCGGCTGCTGCTGGGCTTCTCGGCGGCAACGGTGCTGGCGGCGGGCCTGGCAGGCCCTCGGCTGGAGGCGCTGATCCGGACACTGACTGCAGGCATATAAAGGGGAGAGGATAATGAAGAAACGGATGCTTCCGGCCTTCCCGGCCTTCCTGGCGGCGGTTCTCGCCGGCAGCGTATGGCTGTGCCTGCGCCCGGCAGAGCTTTCCCTGCCCGGCATCTGCGGAATGGGGCTTTCCTTCCGCACGGGGGGATTCCGGGGAATGTACGGGGTGCTGTGCGCCTTCATGTGGACGGTGACGGGAATGCTGACGCCGGAATATTTCCGGCACGATCAGCACACCGGCCGGTACCTGGTTTTCAACCTGGTGACCCTGGGGGCCACCCTGGGCGTGTTTTACGCGGACGATCTGTTTACAACGCTGGTGTGCTTTGAGGTGATGTCCCTGGCCAGCTACATCTGGGTTGTACAGGAGGAAACACCGGAGGCCATGCGGGCCGGGCAGACCTACCTGGCGGTGGCGGTGATCGGCGGGCTTGTGACGCTGATGGGCCTGTTCCTTTTGTGGAGGCACCTGGGCACCCTGCGGTACGATGAGCTGCGGGAAGCCGCGGCGGCCTTTACGGGGAACCGGGGAATCCTGACGGCGGCCTCCTGGCTGACGATGTTCGGCTTTGCGGCCAAGGCGGGGCTTTTCCCGGTGCATATCTGGCTGCCGAAGGCGCACCCGGTGGCGCCGGCGCCGGCTTCCGCCATCCTTTCCGGCATGCTGACCAAGACCGGCATCCTGGGGATCGCCGTGGTTGCCCTGCGGCTGAACCAGGGGAACGAGGCCTTCGGGCAGGTGCTGCTGGGGCTGGGAGCGGTGACCATGTTCCTGGGGGCGGTGCTGGGCCTGTTTTCGGTGAACCTGAAGCGGACGCTGGCCTGCTCCTCGGTGAGCCAGGTGGGATTCATCGTGGTGGGAATCGCCGTGACCCTGCTGCTGGGGCACCACGGAACCACCGCCGCCTACGGCACGGTGCTGCACATGGTGAACCATTCCCTGTGCAAGCTGTGCCTGTTCCTGTGCGCGGGAACGGTGTTCATGAACCTGGAGGAGCTGGACCTGAACAGGATCCGGGGCTTCGGGCGGGGGAAACCCCTGCTGCACGCCGTGTTCCTCTGCGGGGCGCTGTCCATCGGCTGCATTCCGCCGCTGGGGGCGGGATTCAATTCCAAATCCCTGCTGCACGAAGGGCTGCTGGAATACCTGGAGGTGCTGGCGGAAAACGGAAGCGGAGCCTGGGGCGCGGTGAAGGCCCTGGAGATCCTGTTCCTGGTTTCCGGCGGACTGACGGTGGCCTATATGACAAAGCTGTATGTGTGCCTGTTTGTGGAGAAGGGACCCGGGGAAGGAAAGCCGGCGGGGGGCCGGTACGTGAGCCGCCTCTCGGCTCTGGCGCTGATCCTTTCCGCGGCAGCGCTGCCGGTTTTCGGCATCGCGGGACGGCAGTTGATGAGCCCCCTGGCGGGGATGAGCATGGACTTCTTCGGCTTCGGGGAAAAGGACTTCGTTTTCTTCAACTGGGAAAACCTGAAGGGGGCGCTGATCAGCATCGGGATCGGGGCGGCGGTGTACCTGACGGTGGTGCGGAAATGGATGATCCGCCGGGAGGAAGGCGGAAGCGTATACCTGGACCGCTGGCCGGCGTGGCTGGACCTGGAGGAGCGGGTTTACCGGCCTGTGCTGCGGATCCTGCCGGACGTGCTGGCGGCAGTGGACCGGCGAATCATGGAATTCCCGGATTCCACCCTGGTGAAGGAGACGATTCCGAAGGGCATCGCGGGGCTTACGGGCTTCCTGGCGGGACTGCCGGAATCCTTTGCCTGCGTACGGGTGATTCCGGCGGCGGTGACGGCCCTGTGCCGTTTCCTGTGCGAGCTGCCGGAGCGGATGACGGTGCTGGCCCACCGGCTCTTCTTCCGGAGGGACAAAATAAAAAAGCAGGTACCGGTCGGCAATGCTTTCACATACCGGCTGGGCTGCTTTCTGAACCGCTGCGCGGGGCTGCTGAACCGAACGGTGCTGCGCTCCCGGCCGCTGCGGCAGGACTTTGAATATGTGCTGGCCATGCAGCAGCAGGAAGCGACGGAGGAGCAGGACCGGGTGGTCAACAGCGTATCCTACGGCTTCCTGCTGATGCTGGCGGGAATCGTGATCGTTGTTATTGTTCTTCTGTGGCACCGAGGGCCTGGCTGAGATCCGCGATCAGGTCCTCCTTGCTCTCCAGGCCGACGCTGAGGCGCACCAGGTCCGGGGAAACGCCGGCGGCGCGAAGCTCCTCATCGTTCATCTGGCGGTGGGTTGCGCTGGCGGGGTGGAGACAGCAGGTGCGCGCATCCGCCACATGGGTTTCGATGGCGGCCACCTTCAGCCGCTTCATGAAGGCCTCCGCGGCCTTCCGGCCGCCTTTGACCCCAAAGGAGACCACGCCGCAGGAGCCGTTGGGCAGGTATTTCCGTGCCCGCTCATAGTACTTGTCGCCGGGGAGGCCGCAATAGCTGACCCAGGCGACTTTTTCATGCCCGGAGAGGAACTCGGCTATGGCCTGGGCGTTTTCGCAGTGGCGCTGCATGCGGACATGGAGGCTTTCCAGCCCGAGATTCAGCAGGAAGGCGCTCTGGGGGCTCTGGACGGAGCCGAAATCGCGCATGAGCTGGCTGACGGCTTTGGTGATATAGGCGCCGGCAAGGCCGAAACGCTCGGTGTAGATGATGCCGTGGTAGCTTTCATCGGGGGTGGTGAGGCCCGGGTATTTTCCGGGCTCCGCAGCCCAGTCGAACCT
Organism: uncultured Clostridia bacterium; assembly: GCA_946187775.1. Classification (GTDB taxonomy): domain Bacteria; phylum Bacillota; class Clostridia; order Christensenellales; family Aristaeellaceae; genus Aristaeella. The sequence continues at coordinate 1,831 of CAMHSI010000014.1, read as the reverse complement.
GCCGCTGTCCACAATGCAGCCGCCCACGGCGCTGCCGTGGCCGTCCATATACTTGGTGGTGGAATGGGTTACGATATCGGCTCCCCACTCGAAGGGACGGCAGTTGACGGGGGTGGCGAAGGTGTTGTCCACGATGAGGGGGACGCCGTGGCGGTGGGCCGCATCGGCAAAGAGCTCAATATCCAGCACGCACAGGGCGGGGTTGGCGATGGTTTCGCCGAAGACGGCCTTGGTGTTGGGCCGGAAGGCGGCGTCCAGCTCCTCCCGGGTGCAGTCCGGGGAGACGAAGGTGAAATCGACGCCCATCTTCTTCATGGTGACAGCGAAGAGGTTATAGGTGCCGCCGTAGATGGCGGAGCAGGCCACCACATGGTCCCCGGCGTTGGCGATGTTGAAGACCGCATAGAAATTGGCGGCCTGGCCGGAGCCGGTGAGCATGGCGGCGGAGCCGCCCTCCAGGGCGCAGATTTTCGCGGCCACCAGGTCGCAGGTGGGATTCTGCAGCCGGGAATAGAAATAGCCGGAGGCTTCCAGGTCGAAGAGCTTGCCCATGTCCTCGCTGGTGTCATACTTGAAGGTGGTGGACTGGATGATGGGAATCTGGCGGGGCTCGCCGTTCTTCGGGGCGTAGCCCCCCTGGATGCAGAGTGTTTCGATGGATGCCATGGCTTTTTCCTCCGTTCTGTATAAAAAGTAGATACAAGCTGAAATCAGTCCAGGGGTATTTCCTCCACCAGGAAGGAATCGGAAGACTCCTCCGGGGCGGCTTCCCCGGATTCCTCAAAGGGAATATAGGTGCCGGACTGGAACATTTCATAAATAACGGCATAGTGGGGATGCTTTTCCCCGGTGACCGGATCCTCGCGCCAGCCGTTGTCCGTTGGCTCGCCGGTGCAGACGATTTCCGTGTCCGGCAGGGCTTCCCGCAGCTCCTGAAGCTCGGCCTCGGTGAGCTCGGCGGTTTTCATTTTTCCCCGCATCATGCCGGAGATCCACAGGCGCTTCAGCTGCTTCATTTGCTTCAGGGGGCGCCAGTCCTCCACCCGGTTGTTGCACAGGTTCAGGTCCGTAAGCTTCGTAAGGCCCACCAGGGGGGAGATATCCGTGATGCCGCAGGTGAACAGCTCCAGGTATTCCAGCTCCTTCAGGGAGGCGATTTTTTCGATATTCCGGAGCCTTGCGTTTTCCCCGAAGATCAGCACCCGCAGATGGGGCATGCTGTCGAGGAAGGAGATATCTGTCAGGTTATTGTGGCCCAGGTCCAGGGCCAGCAGATTCGGACAGTACTTCAGGAGGGCGAATTCCTTGCTGGAGTGGTTGGGATGCTTGCCGTGGAGGGTGGAATAGGCCGTGGCGTCGGTGCGGATGAGGTGGTAGCGCATCATCTTCAGCGTCCAGCCGAAGGAAACATCCGGAAAGGCCTCCCGCAGGCGGTTCACCTGGCTCTCTGTGACGGGGGTGGCGAACATGTCCACCTTTTTCAGGTTCGGAAAGCCGGAGAGGAAGCGGATAAAGGAGGACCAGCCGGTTTTGCCCCCGGAGGTGACAGCCTGCTCCCCGAGATCGATCTCCTCGGCGCCTGAATCGAAGGAAAGGCTGCCGAAGGTGAGCTGCTCCGCAGAGGCGGCGCCGCAGAGGAGGAGAAGGCAGAGAAGGAGGGCAATGAGCTTTTTCATACCGGTGCAAACAGGTCCTTTCCGCCCGGCGCCCTGCCGGAAAAGGCGGGAGGGGCGGGCAAGATCAATCCGGGAAATTATACCATGGGCCCGGGAGGGGGACAAGGAAAACCGGCGGAAAAGCACGAATGAAAAACACTGAAAAGGACAGGTTG
>CAMHSI010000013.1 GCA_946187775.1 uncultured Clostridia bacterium | reverse complement strand
GGGAGGTTCCATCCGTAGGCGATTCCCTTTTTGTTCCTTTTCTGCCGGAACCGGCTGATCAGCAGGAACGACTGCATCTGCAGGTCGATCAGCAGGCCGTCAAAGCCCTTCTCCACCCCGGCGCTCTTCCGGATCTGCCCGGACATCTTTTCCAGGCCGACGGCGTTCTCGTCCAGCTCCAGGATATCGAGGATCCTTTTCGCGCCGCCCTTCATCTTCCCGTCTTCATACAGGCCTTCATAATCGTATCCGTCCCTCCGGTAGTTCGCGAAAACCGGAAACCACTCCTTTGAGACGAATCCTGCCTTCCTGTCAAAAAATTTGCCGTAGGCAATATCGTCATATTCCGCCAGCAGCATCCGCCAGATCCACGGATCCTTTTCCGGATCGTCTGACCACCAGTCATACGCCGGCACGTGCTCCTCGATGGAAAAGCCGGGAATCCCGACGGAAAACAGCGGAAGAAAGCCCATCTTCCGGATCAGGTCCGCCGCAGCCTCCGGAGACCGGAGCCTCCCCGGGTCATTCCTTGAGCAGCCCCTTAAATTCCAGTCACCGTCCATAACAATTCCTTCCTGTTCCCTGCCCCGCACGCCCTCCGCGCCTTTCCGGCGGCGGATCCTTCCGCCAGGCAGTCTTTTGATCTCCGGACCCTCTTAAACCTCCCGGTTCAGCAGGTCCTCCAGGCGCCCGATCACCAGGTCCTCGTTTCCGGCGGGTTTCACGCAGGAATCCTCCGGACAGTACAGAACCGCCCGGATTCCCGCGTCCTTCGCGCACAGGACATCCAGGGCCCTGTCCCCGACGTAGGCGGTCCTGTCCTTCTCCAGTCCGTACTTCCGGATAAGGTAAGCCGCCCCCTCCCCGGAGGGCTTGGGCCGGAAACCGGCCCGGGCGGTTACGATCTCACGGAAATACCCCGTCAGCCCCAGCCGGTCCAGCACCGGTCCGGCGGACGATCCCCTGTGGGTATACACAAAGTGGCACGCGCCGGCGCGCATCAGGCCCTCCAGGGTCCTTGCAGCCCCGGGAATCAGCGAGATCTCCTCCTGGCGCCCGTGGCTGACTTCCCGGTACCGCTCATACAGCCGGGCATACTCCCTGCCGCTCCTGGCCGCAAGGTCCCGGAGATAGTAAGATACCGCCCCCAGCTTGACCGCCTTCATGATATCGTCATACGCGTCCTCGGCCCCGGCCTCCCGCGCCACGGCAACCAGGCTGCTGACAATGGATCCGTAGGAATCCAGCAGCGTTCCGTCCAAGTCCCAGATATATGCCTGCAGCATGCTTTCCCTCCGTAAAACCGGCTTTGAGACGGCCGTTGATCCTGTTCCAATCATATCATACTTCCGGGATTTTCGGGAAAAAAACCGCCCGCATTCATCGCAAAAATGAATGCGGGCGTCTTTCCGTTGTCAATCCTTCACGCTGGCCTCCACAGGCTTTCCGTCCACATAGGCCCGGACCTTACTTTGGGAGGCGTCGGATGCCTTTCCGAGCCTCGGGGTGTTTCCGGGCAGCATCACAAAAGCCAGCACAATCAGCATCAGGGGCAGAAAGATCATGGGCGTCCCTCCTTCCGGGTTCCGCGTTCTGTACCTCCCCGGTACATGAACAGGATAATCCCGATCCGGAGGAGAATACAGAACAGGAAGCGAAAGATATCATGCTTTATTTCTCCGGCAGGAGAAAAAGAAACAGACGGATGTAAGGAGAATACAACCATGAAAATCGCGGTTCGGTACTACACAAAGACCGGAAACACCAAACGGCTGGCGGAAGCCGTGGCCCGAGCGGCAGGCGTGGAAGCGCTGCCCATCAGCACGCCGGTTTCGGAGCCGGTGGATCTCCTGTTCCTGGGGAATTCCTATTATGCCTTCAGCATCGACCCCGAGGTCCGGGCGTTTATCCGGGGGCTGAAAAAGGAAAATGTGGGGAAGATTGTCAATTTCGGCTCCGCGGCCATGCTGAACTCCACCTATAAAAAGGTAAAGGCGGAAGCGGACAAAGCCGGCATTCCCATGGACGAGCGGGAATTCCACTGCAAAGGGGAATTCAAAGGCATTCACAAGGGCAAGCCGGATGAGGCGGACCTGAAGGCCGCGGCGGAATTCGCAAGGAAAATCATCGGATAAACCCGAAAGGGAAACACTCCCGGCACGGAAAGACGTCTGAAAGGCGGGAATCCACATGAACCAGCATGCGACACCCGGAAGGATCGGAAAGGTGATCTGCCTCCTGCTCTGCTGCCTGACAGCCCTGCTGCCGGCGGCAGGCCTTGCCGGCGGCGGGGACAGGACGGGGGAGCAGTACGCCTTCCTTTCCTTCCCCGGGGTGAACGTTCCGGAATGGAACGCGTACCGTCCGGACGGAACCCCGGCGGACAACGCCGCGGGCGTGGTGGCGGTGCTCGATTCCGGAATCGATTATGAGCACGAGGACCTCCGGGACGTTATTTGGACGGAGGGAATGAACTACCCCGAGCTGGTGGAAATGGGCGGGACAGCCTATGGATTCGACGCGATAGAAAACAAAAGCGTAATGGACAGGGTCGGCCACGGAACCCACGTGGCCGGCATCATCGCGGCGGCCTGGAACGGAACGGGGGTCAGCGGCGCGGCGTCGGGAATCCGGATCATGGCGGTGCGGACGACAGATGAAGGGGAACAAGCCTCCCTGGAAACCGTCCTGTCCGGCCTGGAATATGTGCTGGCGGCAAAGCGCGCCGGCGTGAACGTCCTGGCGGTGAATCTTTCCTGGGGAGGATCTGTTCAAAACGGCGTCCGGCTGGACGCCATGTGCCGGAAGCTCGGGGAGGCCGGCGTCGTCACGGTCATCGCTGCCGGCAATCACGCCGAAGACCTGGACGGAACCCAGGAAAGCTCCGCCTGGGCGGCTGCGAATCCCTACGTGCTCATTGTCGGGAATTCGACAAAGGAAGCCGGAATCTCCCCGGACAGCAGCTACGGGCTTCTTTCGGCGCATCTCTTCGCCCCCGGGGACCGGATTCTTTCCACCCTCTGGTCCGGCTACTGTCCGAACCGGGAGGATGCGGAAATTTCCCGGGAGGACGAAGACGGCAGCCAGGCGCCGGAGGCCGCGGAGCCGGACGCCGTGGGGCCGAACGCCTACGGAGAGATGTCCGGCACCTCCATGGCAGCGCCTGCCGTAACCGGGTGCGTTGCGATTACAGCCTCCAGGTATCCGGAGGAGGCGGCGGACCGGATCGTCGCCCGGATCCTGGGCAGCGTCCGGAAGGTGGAGGTTTTTGAAGGAAAATGCGTTACCGGCGGCCTGGCGGACCTGAAAGGGGCGCTGGGCAGCGCCATCCTGCCCGTGCCCCAGAATGCGCAGAGCACGGACCGGGAGCTCCTGGTCACCGGGCATTTCTTCGGGGACGAAGCGGGCCGCCTGTCCGTGGACGGCAAAGAAGCGAAGGTCCTGTCCTGGTCCGATACCGAAATCCGCGCCGAGGCGTCCGGGGAGTTCAACCGCCGGAGGGCAGGGATCACCGTCGAAACCCGGCAGGGCCGGCAAATGGGCAGGATCTTTGACCTTACGGATTCCACCGGCCCCCTGCGGAACCTCCCCCTGGAGGGGCAGGAAGGTCTTTTCGTCATGGACCGCACCGGCCTTACGGCGCTGAAGGGGGATCTCTTTGTATCCGGAACCAACAGCCCCGAAAACAGCACCGAAATCTGGAAGATCACAGGCGGGCGCTGCAGCTGTATTTACCGGGATCCCTCCTGGGACAACACGGTCCAGGCCGTCTGTCCCGACGGGGAAAACCTGATCCTGGTCCGGGACCTGTCCCTGGAGGTTCTGTCCCCCGAAGGAAGCATCCTCCGGAAAATACAGATCCCCGCCGTCGACGGATTCGGCGGCAGGGCGGCCTGCATCGGGGACCGGCTGCTTTTCCTCGAAAACACCCGGGAGGAGGGCTTCCTCCTGCGCCTGATCTCCCTGCCGGACGGACGCGAAATCAGCCGGACTCCCCTGGCAAGCTGCCGCAGCCTGCTGGGCTTTGCGGCAGACGGGGACACAGCCGCCGCGCTGGTTTCGGATCCGGAGGATCACTGCCGGCTGATTACCTTCTCCCTGCAGGGAGAGGAGGTTGCCGTCCGGGAAACGGCGGCAGAACAGCTGGAAACGATCCTGAACGATGTTGAATGGAAACTGGAGGTCGGATTCACAGCCTTCCGGGGGCAGTACTGGATCTTCCACAAACGCAGCGGGCAGGACGCCATGCTTTTCCCCCTGGCTCCGGACGGCAGCCCCGACCTTTCGGCAGGCTATGCCGTCACCGCCGGAGCCCTGGCGTCTCCCCTGCTGGCTGCCGGGACCGACGGCCTGTATGCCCTGGCCGCTTCCCCGACACAGATCCAGGGCCTGTTCCTCCGGAAACTTTCCCCGGAGGCGTCTCCGGCGGAACAGGCCGGCGGGAAATAACGGACAAAACGGAGGCCTCAGGCCTGGAATCGGGAAGGAATCATGTATTGGTACGAGAAGGACTATATCATGCGGCTGATCCACGGAATCGCCCAGGCGCTGGCTTTCCTGTTTTTCGGAAAGCGGGAGCTCCCCTCCGTCATGGGACCGGAATGCAGGGAGGATCATGACTTCCTGCGCCGCATGGTGGACAGCGGACAGATCTGCGCCGCCGAGGACAGGCTGTTTGACCTGCTGGAAAACGCCGTATGGGACGGCGACCAGAAGGCGGCGCTGATTCTTTCGTTTTATGAGTTTGTCAACGGAAAGGACGATGATTTCCTCCGCCGGGCAGGATTCAGCCGGGACGAAGTATATGAAGGCCTGCGGGACGCCCTGCGCCTGATCGGAAGGGAGATCCCGGAATACCTGCGGATCTGAGGGCTTCCGGGCGGCCGCGGTCAGTCTTTCCGATATACGTTTTCATTCAGCAGCGGAAGGCGCACTCCCCGGCAGTAATCCCGGAGGGCGGCAATATGGTCCTCCGCGAAAAGCTCCGGTATTTCATCCGTTCCAAAGAAGCGGAGTTCAAAGGATTCTTCGTCGACCCTCGGCTCCCCCCGGACGATTTCGGCAACGTACATCGCTGAAATCACATGGGCGGCGTCCCCGTTGCTCCAGACCATGTTGTGGTTGTGGAAGATGCCGAGGAAGCTGTTCAGCCGGACCTCCAGCCCGGTCTCCTCCCGGATTTCCCGCAGGGCCGCCTGTTCATAGGTTTCGTTCATCTCCACCAGGCCGCCGATGAGCCCCCATTTTCCGTTGTCCGTCCGGCGCTGGAAAAGGATTTTCCCCTCCCGGACAATCAGGGCGCCGGCGCTGTTCAGGATGATCTTCCGGGGGCCGGTAAGCTTTCGTAAATCATGAATATAGTCCATGCGCTGCTCCTTTTCGCCCGGCGGATTACAGTTTCTTCAGCCGCCCGAGCCGCTTTGCCGAGTACTCTTCAATCTGACGCCACAATGAGTTCAGCTGTTTCTTGTGGGCGCACAGCTTTTCCGTGCAGTTCCTGCACTGCAGGTAATCGTTGGTTCTTTCGGAGAACCTTTCGGGATGCAGGTAAAATGTGATTTCCCAGCGGATCAGCAGCGCCACCGATAAAACCAGCAGGCTCCAGGTATACTGCCTCCTGACAAAAAACAGCGGCGTGAACATCATGGCGTAATCCCAGTTGTATATCCTGCAGCTGCTGCAGCATTTGTTTTTCATAAACCAGGTCTGGAAGGGACAGAAGAACAGGATACAGATAATATCGCAGATGGAATAGACGCTGCACAGCAGGATCATGATCCCGTCATCCAGGATGCCGGCCATATGCAGTGCGCCGAAGATGCCGTTGAAGATAATCCAGATCAGGGCCACCAGCACCGTGGCATGATTGTCCGGGATGGACAGGTCCGTTTTTCCGGATTTGATGTAGTTCCGGGCAAACTGCTTCTGGCAGCCGGGACTTTCGAACCTGGAGGGAAAAAACCGCAGGATCATCTCAAGGACAAAAACAGCCCAGGTAACATAAAGGATCACCGGAAGCCTCTCAATGCTTTCCGTAACGGTTTCCCCGCTGTGGAGCCTGTAGCGGATATAGCTGATCAGAAGCAGCACGAACAGCACAGACCGGTAAACCAGCCGGAGATAGTGCAGCGCGCTGACAGTGCTGATTTTACCCTTTCTCCCCATTGATTCCCATATCCCTTCCTTCATGCTTCATGCGCCTGCGAGTGTACCACAGGGTAGCCGCCTTTGGCTATATCTGATTACAGCAGCCGCTTGAAGGCTTCCGTCATCGTCATCATCTGGTAGCGCAGCAGCCACCAGGCGTCGTTCCACTCCGCCGTTTTCCGTACGGTTTCCAGCAGTGCCGGATAATATCGGTCCGTCTCTTCCGTGTAACGGATCATCCGGTCCCGGGAAAAGGCGTCCGCCATCCCGGCCAGGTTGTTCACCCGGTCCAGGCACTTGACCAGGCACGCAAGCGGGTTTTTCCGGATGTTCCCGTAATACTTCTCCTTCCAGTCCGGATTCTCCGGATCATACAGGTTCCTGGATACCAGGGCCACCGCTTCCCGGACCCGGTCCCCCACCGGAAGATCCTCCGGCCTCATTTGCGCGTCTTCCACCATATCATGGGCCAGGACCGCGGCCAGGATATCGTCCTCCCGCAGGCCCAGCGCCAGCGCATGGCAGGCCATGGTCAGCGGATGCACCGTATAGGAGCACCCGAACCCATACCTGGACGGTCTCCTCTGTTCCCCATGGGCGGGCCTCAGCAGGTCCAGCACCGCCAGGGCCTGGGAAAAACCGAGTATCTGCGCCCGGCCCTTCACAAACGTGAACATCCGGTCCGCGTCATAATTGACCGGCTTCAGCTCCCATTCCTTCTCCCCTTCCGCGAAAAGGGCGTCCAGGGAAAGGTCCAGCACCCTGGCCAGCTGCGGAAGATGCCCGGCGTCCGGGATGAATTTCCCCGTTTCCCAGCTGCTCACCGCCTGGAAGGAAACGCCCAGCGCCTCCCCCAGTTCCATCTGGTTCAGCCCTTTGCGCAGCCGCGCCGCCCGGATCCGCTCCCCGACCTGCAGGTTGTTCATGCTTTTCAGCTCCTTTTCGCTTCCGTTCCGCCCGATCCTTCCTGAAACAGGTATATATTGTTTTGCCAACCGTTTCCCGGAATCCTGCCGGAAAAAGGAACCAGCGCGGACAGCAGCCCGGATGTGTGCTGCCGTCACGCGCCGCGTGAAACCCGCTGTTCTTTTTTGTGCCGGCCGGGCAGGATGTGCCGGAGGCGTCAGAAATTCTTTCCGTTCCAGCCCCAGTCGGAAACCGGGTGATAGGTAACATAGACCGCGCTGCCGGGAATACCCAGCTTCTCCGACAGCAGGCCGCAGATCTGCCCGGTCAGCCTGTCATAGCTTTCCCTCGGCGCGTTGCCGAACAGGCTCACAGCCACATAGGCCCCCTTGTCCAGCTTCTTTCCGCCGAGCCAGAGATCGTAGGAATCCTCAATCCCGACCATCAGGTAGTCCTCGGACTTGTTCAGGGTGCCGATCAGCCGGCCCAGTTCGGTTTTGATTTCTTCCTTCTGCTCCGGAGTGATTTTAACGGTTATTTTTGAATCGATAAACGGCATAATCAGAACCTCACAGTCCGGGGCGTCTCCGTGAAGGAGCTGAAGGTCGCCACAGCCTCCTCGAAGTACAGCACCTCTGTATTGTCATCCTCCGCCGAGTACATGGCCTTCAGGCTCGGGTACGCATCCAGCATGTGACGCTTCGCTTCCACCCGGTCATCCCGGACAAGCTTTCCGGCGATCCGCAGCCATTTTCCGTCCGCGAAGGCACAGATTTCCACCTTGGGGTTGGCCTGGATCTGCCTGGACACTTCCTTGGATTTCCCCGTCTGGATGTACAGCCTGCCCTCAAAGATGTCAGCCGTTCCGAAGGGCCTCACCCGGGGCTGGTCCCCCTCCGCCGTGGCCAGGTAATAGGTTCCGCATTTCTTCAGGAATTCATAGACTTCTTGCATGTTGCACCTCGCTGTATTTTCGTACTGCCGGCCCCTTCCGGGCCGGCCGGTTGATTTGGTACGCTTATCCTATCACACCGGAATCACCGGATGCAAGAACGGGGCATTCAGTGCGCCGCTCCCGTTTCCGCAAGGAAAACTTCCATCACCTTTTCCATGCAGGCGGGAGTGGAGGCCACCACCGCCGTACTCAGGCTGTAATCCAGTCCCCCCGCAAGCGGCATCCGGACCAGGCCGCCGGCCTCCTGTACGATCAGGCTTCCCGCGGCGTAATCCCACGGCTTCAGCCGCATCTCAAAGAAGGCGTCATACCGGCCGCAGGCCAGGTATGCCAGGTCCAGGGCCGCGGATCCGCTGCGCCGGATATCGGCGCAGGAGCGCAGGAAGGCCCGGGCAAGGGCGATTCCCGTCTCCTCCAGCTCCTCGTAGTACGGAGCCGTTCCCACCGCCACCAGCGCGTCCCGGAACGGCGTGGAGGACACATGGATCGGCCGGCCGTTCAGCGTCGCGCCCCGGCCGGCTTCCGCATAGAACAGCTCGTCCGTAAAGGGCTGGTAAATCATCCCGACAGCCGGCTTCTTCCCTTCGCACAGGGCCACCGAAACCGCGGACATGCGGCAGTCGTGAATCATGTTGGTGGTTCCGTCCAGCGGGTCCACAATCCAGGTGGGCTCGTCCGTCAGCTCCCGGTTCTCCTTTTCCTCCCCGATGAACTGTGAGCCCGGAACCAGCCGGAGCAGCGCGGGCTCCAGGTAATCCTGCACCGCTGTATCAATGTTGGTCACAAAGTTCGCATGGCCTTCCTTGCCGATCACCGTGGTCAGCTTTCTTTCCGAAAACATGCTCCCCGCCTGCCGGACAATCTCCGTCAGTTTTTCCTTCATCGCCGTATCCTTTCCCGGACGCGTGCCCGCCCGGTTCTTTTTTCCTGCTGCCGATTATATCACGGCCTGCCCCTTCCGCGTCATTCCCTGTCCCCTTTTTCCGAAAAAAAGGCCGCCGGAATCATATCCGGCGGCTTCAGCCTCACGGCCTCAGTGCTGATCGGGATCCTCCACATGGATGGAAGGGATGTCGTCCCCGTCCGTTTCCTCGGTTTCCTCCGCTTCCTCCGTTTCCTCCGGATCGTCGGCGGACACCGCTTCCCAGGCCTTGTCCACTTCCTCTTTGACCGTCTTCGCGGCGGCAGCAGCGGTTTCCTTCACGGTTTCCGCAGCCTTCCGCACCGCGCCTTCAACGTCAACGGGTTTTCCGTCCTCACCTTCCAGGCGGACCTTCATTCCGAGGACCGGCGCGGCGATCATTCCGGCGATGCTCAGCTTCGGAAAAGCCAGCAGTCCGGGAAGCGCCAGGATGCCGGGCACGTCCACAACGGATTTTCCGTCCTTCTCAACCTTCAGGCGGTACTGGGTCAGCGTATCAAAAATGTTTTTTTCAGCCATTGTCTTTTCCTCCTTTTTCTTCACCGTTCCCGGGGTCCTTACTCCTCAGGCAGCACGAACGCGCAGATGAAATACAGCAGGACACCGGTTCCCCATCCGCAGGCCAGCACCGCCCAGGCGATCCGGATCACGGTGGGATCCACTCCCAGCCATTCCGCGATGCCGCCGCACACACCGCAGATCTTTTTGTCGGCAGCGCTCTTGTGGATGCGGCCGTGGGTCTCTCCCTTGTTGTTGCTCACGAAATACTGGAAAATAAAGTACCCGATGGCCAGTCCGGCCGCCACAGACATAAGTCCTGTCATTGCTGTCCCTCCTTCAGCTTCAGTTCTTCCGGTCATTTCCCTGACCGTGAGTAAAGGATACCACCGAAACGGTCCGGAATACAGATCCGGTTCGGAGAATTAGGGTCGGTTATTTCTCCGGGCAAAAAGGCCTCCCGCCGGCTTATTTCCGGAAAACGATCCAGTTGTCCCTCATCCGAACCTTTCCTGGATTTACTGCTCCTCCCCGGGGCACTCCGTCCACCCGTCGATGACCCGGACCGCTTCCTCCCAGGTATCCACCCGGATCATTCCGTTGGCCCGGGCGTCGTAGCTCCGGTTGTGGGGCGCTGTGAACAGGACTTTCCTGTAGTCCCCGCCCTCGAGATTGTGAATCCCGTCATCGATCAGCACATCTCCCCGGATCAGCTGCTTCCTTCCGGCAATAATCACGTGGTCCCAGCGGATAAACGGAAAATAGCGGAAAAGAAGGCCGTTCATCTTTTCCTCCACATGCTCCGGCTCCGTCGCCGTAACGATATAGACCTCGTGTCCCTGGTCCATAAAGTGCCGCAGGGCCTCCGCGGCGCCGGGCATCGGCTCCACGGATTCCCAGAATCCCTTTTCATACGTCACGCCGTAGATCTCGCTCCTGCTGATTCCGGTATACGGCTCCGCCACGTTCCATCCTGTGATGTCGTCCAGCGTGACTTCCCTGCCGAATTTTTCGTTGGCCCGCTTGACCCAGGCCTTCAGCAGCTGTTCAACCGTATCGTCCATATCCACCAGAATCGTCATGCAGCTTTCCCCCGCCGGTTTACATGGGAAAGCCGAAGCCGTCCCACACGTTCTTTCCGCTGTACTTCATGGCCGTCCGCTCGCCCCGGAGCACCTTCAGCACCGGGAAGGCCATGGCTTCCTGTTCCATCTCACCCGGGTACACATGAATCGGCGCGATCCATCCGCACCGCTCCCGGATTCCCGCGGTGATATCGTCAAACCGCATCAGCCCGCCGGTGAGCAGGATTGCGTCCACCTTTCCGCCCAGCACGGCGCTCATCGCCCCGATGCTCTTGCAGATCTGGTAAATCATGGCGTTCCACACCAGCACCGCCTTCGGGTCCCCCTGGTCCACCAGGGCATGCACCGTATCGGAATTGGAGGTTCCGAACAGGCTCACAAAGCCGCCGGACCTGGAGCACATGCGCCGGATATCCGCCAGCACATCCTCCGCGGAAGCGGCCCCGTCCCGGGTGCGCTCCTCAATATAATCCAGCAGCGCCAGCACCGGCACGCTGCCGATCCGGGTAGGGGCAAAAGGCCCGTCCCCGTCCGCGCCCATGGTGCCGTCAATCATGCGTCCGTGATCATGGGCGCTGACCGTGACCCCGCCGTCGATGTGGGCCACGATAAAGCAGCAGTCCCCGACGCTTTTGCCCATGCTTTCCGCATGCGCCTCCGCCACCGCCTTCGGGTTCAGCACGTGGGAGTGGGGATGGCGGTACAGGCCGCGGATGCCGGTAAGCCGCGCAAGGTCGCAGTATTCATCCACATTGGTGGGATTCAGGGTATAGGCGGGCCGGTGGTACGCCAGGGCAAACTTCCATGCCAGCATAACGCCCAGCTTCGCCGCGTGCTCGCTTCCGCCCACGGCCGCCTCCGTATCGTCGTACAGCTTCTGGTCGATGATCGTTACGCCGCTGGGTTGCGTGCAGGCGCTTCCCCCGCGGCCGACAAACACATCGATGGACGCCGGGTCCACTCCTTCCTCCGCCAGCATTTCCAGGATCACCTGGTAGCGGAAGGGTACCTGCCCGTTCACATGGGGATACTGCAGCAGCAGCGGCGCGTCATGAAACCTGCTTTTTTCAAACAGCTCCTCCTCGTTCACAAAGAGGCTGATCTTTGTGGAGGTGGAGCCTGGATTGATAATCAGCAGCCTGTATTCCTTTTCCGTCATTGGGGATCCCTCTCCTTCACCGCGGCGGTACGCCGAAACCCGTGGGGATTCCGCGTCCTGAAGAACTGAAGTCACTTATCGATTCGGTATTCTACCACGAAAAGGACAGGGATGTAAACCAAAGGGACGGGTTTTCACCCGTCCGCTTTCCGGGAGGCGTAATCCTCCTCTATTTCCGCTTTCCAGCCCGATGCAACCGGCCTGCACGCCCGCATGTCCCCGACGGTCCTGCTGACGATTTCGTAATTCAGGGCCACGCCCCTCCGGTCGTTGTGGTACCGCACGGCCCGGTCCCGTTCGATCCCGAAGTGCTTCGCCGTTTCCACCGCATCGATGTTCGCCCCGAGGAAAAGGAACTCCCAGCCGTATTTGCTTTTCTGCCGTTCCACCATCTTCCGTACCTCGTCGCTGCTGTAGCGGCGGCTGGCGTTTTCCATTCCGTCGGTGGTGATGACAAAGATCGTGTGCTCCGGCCGGTCCTCCTCCCGGGCGTATTTATGCACATTGCCGATGTGGTGGATGGCCTGCCCGATGGCGTCGATCAGCGCCGTGCATCCTCCCACGAAGTACTGCCGGTCCGTCATCGGCTCCACCTTCCGGATATCCGCCCGGTCATGGATGACCGTGCTCTCATCCGAAAACAGCACCGTGGACACCAGCGCCTCCCCGGGTTCCTTTTTCTGCCGCTCAATCATGCTGTTGAAGCCGCCGATGGTGTCCGCCTCCAGGCCGCTCATGGACCCGCTCCTGTCCAGGATAAAAACCATTTCCGTCAGGTTCTTCTTCATGTTCCAACGCCTCCTGTTCCTTTGTTCAGGAGGCTCTTCCCTCCTGACAGTCACAGGATAGCGCATCAGGGGCTCCCGCAGGTCGCCTGCTATGCGACAACGCTGTTGTTGCCCAGCAGCGGCAGATCCAGCTCATAGAGCACCTCGTTGATCTCCAGGACGCTGTAAATCCGGTTCCTGATGCAGTATTCCATCACAACGTCCAGCTTGCTGCTGCGGCTCAGGGCGAACCCCGCTTTCTTCAGGAGCTCCTTCGCCTCCGGCAGCGTCATCTCCAGCGCCATTACAAAGGCGAACACCGTCGGCTTGCTGGGCTTGTAATCCGGATCGGAACGGATTTTGCTGAACAGCCTCCTGTCCACGTTCGCCTTCTTGTAGCACTGGCTGTCCGTCATTCCCCTTTCGTCGATCTTCCGGAGCAGCGCCTTGGAAAAGCCCTCGTCCGTCTGGCGGAGCAGCGCCTCCCAGTCCGGCATTGCGGCGTTTCCCGCCGTCGGTGCAGGCATGGCGTCCCGCGGGGCGGCCTTCGGGGCGGCAAAGTCCATTTCCTCCTCCCGGCGCTTCCGCCGGATCCGGGGCTCCAGGACCAGGGCGCTTTCCTCATCCTCCTGCCAGAGGGAAGCCCGGGCCTGCTCCAGGTTTGTCCTTATATGGGTTTCAGCGTAATGGTCGTCAATGTATTCCCGCACATCCCGGAACAGCTTCTTCCCGGTGAAAAACGCCTGGCGGCCGAACACCACCAGCCACACCGTCATCTCGTGATGCAAAAGGAACCGGCTGACGGCTTCCACGGCCACCTCCATGGCCTCTTCCTTCGGGTAGCCGTAGGCGCCGGCGGAGATCAGCGGGAAGGCAACGGATTCCAGCCCCTTTTCCGCCGCCAGCTTCAGGGAATTCTCATAGCAGGAGTACAGCAGCTCCCGCTCATGATGGTTTCCCCCGTGCCAGACCGGCCCCACCGTATGAATGACATACTTTGCCGGAAGCCGGTACCCTTTGGTGATCTTTGCCTGCCCCGTTTCGCAGCCGTTGAGCCCCCTGCATTCCTCCAGCAGCTCCGGGCCGGCCGCGCTGTGAATGGCCCCGTCCACGCCGCCTCCGCCCAGGAGCGTCGGGTTTGCCGCGTTGACGATGGCGTCCGCCTTCATCTTCGTGATATCGTTCCGTACAATTTCGAAAGGCATGCTCTTCCTCCCCCGGATTCCGTGCTCTTTTTCTCCCGTTGATACGCCCCTATTGTATCCGGATTCCGGACTTTTTTCAAACCGGTTCCCCCAGGCGGCGCGGAACGATTGACGCCCCCTGTTTCCGGCAGGTATAATGTTCCCCGGTTTTTTAAGAAACTCCTGAAATGATGCGCGAGGTATCCCATGAACAAGAACTACCGGAAAACGCTGACCGCCTGCTATCTCGGGTTCATCACCCAGGCCATCGCCGCCAATTTCTGTCCGCTGCTGTTCCTCCGTTTCCATACGGATTACGGGATCTCCCTGGGCCGGATTGCCCTGATCCCGACGGTTTTCTTCCTGACGCAGCTGGTGGTGGATGTTTTGTGCGCCCGTTTCGCGGACTCCCTGGGCTACCGGCGCAGCGTGATCCTTTCGGAGGTAGCCAGCGGCCTCGGCCTTGCGGGGCTTGCCGTCCTTCCGGGCCTGTTTGCGGATCCCTTTATCGGGATCCTGATCTGCGTCCTGGTCTATGCCGTCGGCAGCGGGCTGATTGAAGTCCTGGTGAGCCCCATCGTGGAAGCCTGCCCCTTTGAGAACAAGAGCTCCGTCATGAGCCTTTTGCATTCCTTCTACTGCTGGGGCTCCGTCGGGGTGATCCTGGTTTCCTCCGTCTTCTTCGCGGTCTTCGGCATCGAAAACTGGAAGATCCTCGCCTGCCTCTGGGCGCTGATTCCCCTTTGCAATATCTTCAATTTCCTGACCTGTCCTATTGAACACCTGACAGAGGCCGGAGAAGGCATGTCCATCCGCGAGCTTTTCAGGACGCCGCTGTTCTGGCTCTGCGCCCTGCTGATGGTCTGCGCCGGCGCCTCCGAGCTTTCCATGGCCCAGTGGGCTTCCGCCTACGCGGAGGCGGCCCTCGGGCTTTCAAAGGTCCTGGGAGACCTGGCCGGCCCCTGCCTCTTCGCCGTGGCCATGGGCATCAGCCGGGTGATCTACGGAAAATTCGGCGAAAAAATGAACCTGATCCGGTTCATGACCGGATCAGGAATTCTCTGCCTGTGCTGTTACCTGCTGGCCGCCCTCTCCTCCGCTCCCGCGGCGGGGCTGGCAGGCTGCATCCTCTGCGGTTTCTCCGTTGGAATCATGTGGCCGGGAACCATCAGCATCACGTCTCCCCGGCTGCCCCGCGGCGGCACGGCGCTCTTCGCCCTGCTGGCCATGTCCGGGGACCTGGGCGGCGCCTTCGGCCCCAGCCTGGTCGGCCTGGTTACCCAGCAGGCCGGCAACCGCCTGCAGATCGGCATGCTGGCAGGCAGCATCTTCCCGCTGGTCCTGGTTCTCGCCCTGGCGCTGCTGCGCCGGAACCGCCGGTCCTGAACGGGATCCGGGGCCTCAGCGGAGTTCCACCGCTGCCTCCCCGTCCCGCAGGGTAACCAGGACGCCGGTCCGGCTGTCCTGGGTCTGGTAGGTTTCCACATTCATCTGCTCCAGCAGCTCCATGATCCGGGGATCAGGCGTGGTTTCCTTCTCCTCCGTGCTGGTGGAAATCACGGCGATCTTCGGCTGCACTGCCCGCAGGAACTCCTCACTGGTCGCGTCGCCATCCCCGTGGTTGGGCACCTTCAGCACATCCGCCCGGGGAATGACGCCCGCGCGCAGCAGGGCGGCTTCCTCCGGGAACTCCATATCTCCCCCCAGCAGGATGCTTCCGCCTGCCGCTTCCGCCAGCAGGACCAGGGAGTTGTTGTCCTCCTTGTCCGTCGCCGGGGAAATGGGGCCCAGTACGGTGATTTTTCCTTCCCCCAGGGGCAGGGTTTGCCCCGCCTCCAGGATTTCCGTTTCCCGTCCCTGCTTCTCCGCCGCCTTGATGGCCGGATTTTCCTTGTCCTTTTCCTCCTGCAGGTAATAGGCGGGAACATAGATATGGTCCAGGGTGACATCCGACTTCAGCAGCTTTTTCAGCCCTCCCACATGGTCCGAATCCATATGGGTGATGATCACCGCGTCCAGGTGGGTAATGCCTTCCTCCTTCAGGGCTGATTCCGTGACATCCATGGTCCTGCCCCGTCCGGTATCAATCAGGTATATATTCTCCCCGGAGCGGAGAATCATGCTGTCCGCCTTGCCCACATTCAGGACATACAGGGACATCTCCTCTCCCGCGCCGGCGGCCGCCGCCGGTGCCAGCAGGCTGCTGAGGATGAAAACCAGTAAAAGAATCAGTCGCATAAAGCACCTCCGGATCATTTCCTGAATGGATTCCTGTCATGTAAACGAGTCTCCTGCCCGTTTTCTTCCCCAGGAGCACCGGCCGTCTCAGCAGGTGCAGCCGCAGACCGGACCGGCCTGCGGCTGCGCCTCGCACAGGTTATTTCATTTTCATTTTGCGGGGGAATAGAACTCCGTACGGGAGGGAATTTCCTGGATCATCACGGAGCTCTGGTCGAAGGCTTCAACCAGCTCGTCCGCGGCGGCGTGTACCTTGTCCGCGGTGGTGTCGTTCAGGTAAATCACCAGCGTATATTCCTGGTACAGGTTTTCCCCGTCCTTCCAGCCGCCTTTGGCTTCCTGGAGGGTGTAGCCCCCGAAGTGACGGACCAGGATTTCCCTGGCCTTTTCCATGGCTTCCTCCTCCGTGAACACCGGCTTGTTGGTATCCTTGCCGTTGGTTCCCAGGTACATCACATACTGGACTCCCGCGCTTTCCGCTTCCTGTTCGGCCGCGGCCGCCGGCGGATTCACCGGATTCGCGAACTCCTCAAGCCAGCGGAAGGTTCCGGTCTTCTTCACATCGTCGCCGTAAATGGTCCGGAAATCGTCCTTCATGGAAATCACGTGGAAGCCGTCCTCTTCCCACTGCTTCCGGAGCTTCTGCACCTTTTCCGTGTTGCCGTAATCCCGCTCCTCGTCATCGGCAATCAGCATGAACGCGGCGCTCTTATACTTGTTGCCGAAAATCGTGTAGTTGTGCATGCTCACGTCGCCGCTGCTGTTGCCGAAGGAAAGCACCGGCTGCTTGCCGATTTCCCGCACGATGGCCGTCACCTTGTTCATCTTCAGGTTCTTGATGATCAGCCGGTCCGTACGGACGATGGTGTCCTCTTTTGTATACACGTACTTCAGGCCGTCGGCGCCTTCCTGGTGCGTGGCTTCCAGCTCCACGTCCATGCCGATGATCTGCTCATAGGGAACGTCCAGCACGCCTTCCACAAAGGTGCGGCAGATGAACCGGTCGGATCCGCTGATGACATATACCAGGAAGTCGTTCTCCTGCAGGTACTCCACCACCTCAATCATGGGCAGGTAGAAGGAGTTCGCGTAGGTCATTCCCTCAAAGCCGTCCACATCCCGAACCAGCTGGTTGGTCACAAAGTCGGAAAACTGGGTCAGGGTCATCCCCGCGTAGGCTTTCGCCGCATGGGTGGCATGCAAAAGGTCCATTCCCTCCGGAAAGGATTTGTCCAGGGCATGATCCCGGAGGATGGCGCCGAACTCCAGCATCTCCTCATCCGGCGTATAGGAGGGATCGGCAAAGATCCTTCTCGCCAGCAGGTAGTATTCCAGGTAGGTGGGATACAGCTCGCCGCAGAGGGTTCCGTCCATATCGAACACAGCGATCCGGTCCGCCGGGGGAATATAGTCCGGAGAGCTTTCATCCGTCACCGTTTCCACATATTCAATCAACGCCTTCAGCGCGGGCGCCTCGCTGTTCCATTCAGCGAATGCTTCCTCCCCCTCCTCCGCCGCAGCGGGAAGGACGCAAACCATGCAGAGCGCCAGAACCAGCGTCATCAGGGCTGCCATTGTCTTTTTCATTGCCGTTTTCTCCTTTCGAATCCCGGGGCCTTCCCCGTTCTCCTTTTGTACTGCTTTCATGGTACCATTTTACCGATCTTTCGGATTTTTACAACCACTTTTTGCGTTCCGTCCTGTTTTCCGGATTCCCGGGAAAGCAAAAACCGGAGGGTTTCCCCTCCGGTTCAGGTTCATGGTTCTCAGTCCACGGGATCCGGATCCGGCTCCGACTCTTCCTCCGACTGCACATCCGGGAAGGCGGAGAAGAGCGGTTCCTCGCTGCTGCCGCGCATATGCCGGTTGATATAGTTCTTTGTGATCTTTGCCACCTCTCCGGAGAGGGCGATCACGCCGATCAGGTTCGGGATCATCATCAGGCCGTTGAAGGTGTCCGCCAGGTCCCAGGCCAGGTTTTCACCCATGACCGCTCCGCCGAATACCAGCAGCACGAAAATCACCCGGTAGGGAATGGTCCGCTTCTCCCCCAGCAGGTACTCGCAGGCTTTGGTGCCGTAGTGGCTCCAGCCCAGCACCGTGGAAAAGGCGAAGAGCATAATAGAGACGGCGATGAAGGCGGAGCCGATTCCGCCGAACTGCCGGTCAAATACGAGGGACACCAGGTTTGCCTTGGTAACGGCCAGCGCCGTTCCCGCGCTGTTCGTAACGGTTTCGCTTACCAGGGCCCCGGTGTTCAGGTCAAAGAAGCCGGAGGACAGCACCGCGAAGGCCGTCAGGGTGCAGACCACGATGGTGTCCGCGAACACCTCGAAAATCCCCCACATGCCCTGCTTCACCGGTTCATGGACATTGGAGTTGGAATGGACCATTACGGAGGAGCCGAGGCCGGCCTCGTTGGAGAAGACGCCCCGCTTCATGCCCATTTCAATGGCCAGCTTGATGCCGTATCCCACCACGCCGCCGGTGGCTGCCTCCAGTCCGAAAGCTCCCCGGAAAATGGCGGTGAACACCGCGCCTACATGGGAAATGTTGATGAAGAAAATCGCGATGGTCCCGATCATATAGAAGACCACCATAAAGGGAACGATCTTCTCCGTAACGGAGGCAATGCGCTTGAGGCCGCCTACCACAACCAGCCCCACCAGCACCGTAATCACCAGGCCGGTGACCCAGGTGGGAATGCCGAAGACGGACTCCATGTTTCCGGAAATCGAGCTGACCTGCGTCATGTTGCCGATTCCGAAGGAAGCAATCAGGCAGAACACGGCGAACAGCGCCGCCAGCACCTTGCCCAGGGTTTTGCAGCCCTTCCGGGCGCCCAGGCCGTCCCGCAGGTAATACATGGCGCCGCCGGACCATTCACCCTTCGAATTCTTTCTCCGGTAGTAGATGCCCAGCACGTTCTCGGAGTAATTGGTCATCATGCCCAGGAAGGCCATGACCCACATCCAGAACACGGCGCCGGGGCCGCCCACGAGAATGGCTCCGGCCACGCCCACGATGTTTCCCGTTCCCACCGTGGCCGCCAGCGCGGTGCACAGGCTCTGGAACTGGGAGATGCTCCGGTCCTTCGTGTGGCTGGTTACGTGCTTGTCATGGAAAACGGCACCGATGGTCTTCTTCATCCAGTGGCCGAAATGCGTGACCTGGAAAACCTTCGTCAGCACCGTCATCAGCACGCCGACAAAGGTCAGCAGCACCAGGGCGGGAACGCCCCACACCACGCCGTTGACCGCGTTATTCACCTCTGCGACCGTGTCAAGAAAGCCGCCCTCTGCGCCTGCTGCGGCAGTGAGGAAAACACTTCCCGCCGCCGTTCCCGCAAATACGGTTCCCTTCAGTTTCATACCGGTCCCGCCTTTCTTTTTCAAAGCCTAAAAAACGTCCCCGAGCAAACGCCCGGAGACGCCTTTGTCTCTGGAAAAGTATACAACCGGCGGGTTTTCATGTCTATTCTTCCGCGTCGCTGAACAACGAAAAAACAATTCCGTTCCTGTTCCTCAGGCGCTGGCGATCTGGCGGCTTACCAGTTCGGCAAAGGCGCCCTTGCGCGCCATCAGCTCATCGTAGCTGCCTTCCTCGATGATGGCTCCCTTGTCCATCACCAGGATCCGGTCGCAGTGCCGGATGGTGCTCAGCCGGTGGGCAATGACGATCCGGGTGCATTTCAGCTTGTCCAGCGCGTCGGACACCTTCTTCTGGGTCTTGTTGTCCAGCGCGGAGGTGGCTTCGTCAAAAATCAGGATCCGCGGTTTGGGCGCGATGGCCCGGGCAATCAGCAGCCGCTGCTTCTGGCCGCCGGAAATACCGCCCTGTCCCTCGGAAATCACCGTCTGCATTCCCATGGGCATCTCCCGGATATCCTCCGCGATCCCGGCGATTTCCGCGGCCTCCCAGGCCTCATTCACCGTCAGGTGCGGCGCGGAAATCGTGATATTGGAGTAAATATCTCCCTGGAAAAGCTGCCCGTTCTGGATCACCACGCCGATATGCTTGCGCAGCGACCTGGGATCCAGGCTGCCCAGCTCCCTCCGGTCGTAGAAGATGGCTCCCCTTTCCGGCTTCTCAAAGCCCAGCAGCAGGCGGACCAGCGTACTCTTCCCGCAGCCGGTGCGCCCGACGATGGCGACGTACTCCCCTGCCTTGATATCCAGGGAAAGGTCCTGCAGGACATAGGGGGTGTTCTCCTCATAGCGGAAGGTGATATGGCTCATTTCAATATGGCCCGACACCTGGTCCACCGGGGATTTCTCCTCGGCCACCTCCGGCTCCGCCTGCAGGATGGGCTCCGCCATCTCCAGCACGGGCTTGATGGCTGCCATGGAAATGGCGATCCCGCTCAGGGCGGAGAAGGCGCCCATCACCCGGCCGTAGGCCGCGTTGAAGGCGATGTACTCGCTGGGGGCCACATGGGTCTCCACGGCGAGGTAATACAGCAGCACCGTGCCGCCCAGGGAAACCGCCGTGGCAAGCGCTGTCTTCAGTTTAAGGAACATGGGGGGATTGTACTCAAGCCGGGCGCTGCGGGCAAACAGCCGGCCCCACCGGGCAAAGACCCGCTTCTCGCTGCCGGAAAGCCGGATCTTCTGCACGCCGTTCATCAGCGCGTAGCTCATGCCCATTTCCTGCGCGTCCAGCTTCATTTTCTTCCGGCTGACGCCGATCTGGACAAGGGAAGCCGCCATGGAGATGACCACCGTCGCAAGGATCAGGAGCACCGAAGGTACCACCAGGGCCGGAGCGTAGCGGAAAATCTGCGTGATATACACCAGGGACAGCAGGCTGGAAAGCCCGGTTCCCATAATATTGTTGAGCATCATGGTGCAGAGGGAGGAGACGCTGTTCGCCCGGCTGGAAAGGTCACCGGAGGAATACTTCCGGAAGAAGCTCACCGGCAGGGAAAGAATGCGCATCATCACCGAGGCCTGCACCGCCTGGGAGGTTTTGGTGTTGATCCGTCCCATCAGCAGCTGGTTCACCAGGTTGATCAGCTGGGCGGAGAAGGCGCTGCTGAGCAGGAAGGCTCCCAGTCCGGCCATCAGGTTCAGGTTCCGGCTCTTCAGCACGGTTCCCGTCACCAGGTTGTATACCCGGGGTTCAATGAAGCCTACCAGCTGCATGGCCAGCGTTGCCAGCACAATGAGGATCACGTCCCCGGTGCTGATGCTGTTTTTCATATAGATCAGCAGGTCCCGGATCCGCAGCTTCTTCATGGGCAGCGGCTGGTAGAAACAGATGGCTTCCCGGGCAAAAAGCTTTTCCCTCTTCCGGGTCACCGGAGTCTTTTTCCCCGTGGCCGGATCCCGGTACCAGTATCCGAAGACCTTTCCCGGCAGGAGGGCCACCGTGGCCCCGGTTTCCCGCATGCAGCCCAGCATGGGCCCGTAGGCGTCGCTGTGCCAGTTGTCCTCCAGGTTCACTTCCCGGGTCATCAGCCCCGTGGGCCGCAGCACATACTCCAGCTGCTCCCGGGGATCCCGGATGTCCTCCGGAATTTCAATCGTCTTGTGGTGATAATACTGAAGCACCTGGTCGATGGCTTCCCTGGAATTGGCCAGGTCGTCCTCCAGCCGTTCCGTGTTCCATTTGTCCATGACCACCGAGGCCATGCGGAAAAAGGAGTCCTCCAGGATCACCCGGTCGCTTTCCGACCGTTTCCGTATCTGTTCACTGAACCAGCCCAACGCGGAGTACCTCCTTCCGGGATTGATGAAAATTCCTGATGAAACGGCTGCCGTTTTATTCCGAGGTTACCAGTTCCGTATAGGCCCCGCCCTTGGCGAACAGCTCCTCGTGGGTTCCGCGCTCGATCACCTTTCCCTTTTCCAGCACGATGATCTCGTCGCAGTCCCGGATGGTGCTCAGCCGGTGGGCCACCACAATGCAGCTGATGCCCCGGTCCCTCACGGCCTTCACAAGCTCGTATTCCGTCTTCGCGTCCAGGGCGCTGGTGGCCTCATCCAGGATGATGACCGACGGATCCTGGGCGAGCACCCGGGCGATCTCCAGCCGCTGCCGCTGGCCGCCGGAGAGGTCCTTGCCGTTCTCCGTCAGCTTTCCCTGGTAGCCCCCCGGCCGCTGCAGGATGTCGTCATGAATCTGCGCGTCCCGGGCCGCCAGGATCACCTCGAAGTCCTCGATGCTCTCGTCCCACATCCGGATGTTGTTGGCAATGGTGTCCTCAAACAGGACGATATCCTGGTCCACCATGGCCACGGATCCGGTAAACAGCTCCCGGGGGATCTCCCGGATCGGTTTCCCGTCGAAGAGGATCTCCCCTTCCCAGGGCTCATACAGGCCCGTTACCAGCTTGCTGATGGTGCTCTTCCCGCATCCGCTGGGGCCGACGATGGCAATCCGCTTTCCGGGCTCCAGGTGCATGCTGAAATCCGTAACCGTGGGATTCCCCAGCCGGGAATACCCGAAGGTCACATGCCGCAGCTCCACCTCGCCCTTCAGCTTGGACCATTCTTCCTTCTCCGTTCCGGCGCCGTAGCCCAGGGCCGGATCGTCCGGATATTCCATCACGTCCTCAACGCGCTCCATGTCCGTGCGCATTTCCTGGATGGTCTGTCCCGCGTCCACCAGGGTCTGGGCCGGCCCCATGAAGGAGGTCAGCAGGCCCTGGAACGTGGCAATCATACCTACGGTGAAATGGTTATTCATCGCCAGGGCCACGCCCATGAACAGCACCACGTAATTGCTGGCGCTGCTGATAAAGGCCGGAATCAGTCCGACCCGGGCGCTCAGGGTGTCAAAGCGCACCTGCTGCGCGTTCACCGCGGCCTGGTATCCGCTCCACTTCCGGAAGAATCCGCTCTCCGCCCCGGAAGACTTGATGGTTTCCGTCATGCTGATTCCCGCCAGTGTCGCGGAGGCCAGCTTGCCCTCATCCCGCATCTGCACCCGGGTCAGGTTCACCCGCTTCCGGCTCAGGTACTGGGCCACGCCCAGGTTCAGCAGCAGCGAAGCGAGGCCCACCAGCGTCAAGACCGGGCTGTACCGGATCATCACCAGCAGGTAGAAAAACATCATCGCCGTGTCCAGCACCAGCGGGGCGATGGTGTTCACCAGCGTTCCGGCGATGGAGGCGTTCGTTGTCTGCCGCTGGAGGATATCCCCCGTCATCCGCTGGGAGAAAAACTCCATGGGCAGCCGCAGCACCTTCCACATGAACCCGGCGTTGCCCTCAATCGCCATTTTCCCGCTGATCTTCAGGCTGTACACCGTCTGCGCCCACTGAACGACCACCTGGAAAACCGCCAGCAGTCCGAGTACGGCGATAAAGGGATACAGCCAGCCGGGAGCCCGGCCGGTCAGCAGCCGGTCATAGAAGATCCGGCTCATAACCGGATTGATAATGTTCAATAGACTTGTGATCACGCCGGTCAGGATGATGAAAACCACCGCCGGCGCAGCGCCTTTCAGCCGCTTGCGGGCAAAGGCCAGCGTGCTCTTCCGTTTTCCGCTGGGCTCGAAGCGGTCCGTGGGTTTGAAGGACAACACCAGCCCCGTAAAGGAGGTGTCAAACTCCTCCATGCTTACCTTTACCAGGCCACGGGCGGGATCGTTGATCACCGCCTTGTTGCCCTTGAATCCGTCCAGCACGACAAAGTGATTGAAGTTCCAGTGGATAATGCAGGGGAACGTGCCGCTCTTGCGGATGGAATCCACTTCCATCCGGTATCCGTGCACCTCCAGGCCATAGTTCTGCGCTGCCAGGAACACATTCTTCATGTTGCTGCCGTCCCGGCTCACGCCGCAGTCCAGCCGCACCTGTTCCAGCGGAACCCATTTCTGGTAGTATGCCAGGATCATAGCAAGGCTGGCCGCTCCGCATTCCAGAGCTTCCATCTGCATGATTACAGGCACCTTGGCCACTCCGCCCTCCACCGGGCTCTTCAACGTTTTTTTCATCTTTCCACTCTGTCGGTCAGGTTTTTTCCCTGTTTCCGGGGTACGCTCAGTTTCTCAGGAAGCTGAAGGGGTCCATCTGCTCCAGCACAAGCTCCGCCTTATGCTCTCCCTCCGCCAGGACGAGATCCTCTTTGTTCATGGTCACCATCAGGGTCGCGTTGTCCTCTCCTGTGATGCTGACCCAGCTGATTTTTCCCGTTTCCCCTTCCAGCCGGACGGTCATGCCCGTTTCCACCAGCTGCAGTTCGCTCTTTGGAATGCTCGCGTAAACCAGGGAAATGGTTTTCTCCACCCCGTCCGTATCGGTTGCTGTGTAATTCGTAACCTCCGCCCGGATGGTCGTAGTGTTCTCCAGCCTGGCTGTGGAAGCATAGATAATGAACCCGGCAATCAGCACGGCAAGCGCCCCGAGGATCATCCAGAGCCGGGGGCTCGTTACCCGCAGGTAATCCCGGGTTTCTTCAGGAGAGACAATCTGTTCAAGACTTTTCTGCCGGAAAAGTCCGTTTTCCATCCTTCTCCCCCCCCGTTCTTCTCAGATCTTCTTTTCGATCCGCAGGATATTCCGGCCGTCCTCCCGCCGGTATTTCATGGCGTCCATAGTCCTGGCCACCAGGAAAATCCCCAGTCCGCCGATCTCCCGCTGCTCCACCGGCAGGGTTACGTCCGGTTCTTCCTTCTTCGTGGGATCGTAGGGAATTCCTTCATCGATAAAGGTCAGCGCCGCCAGGCGGCTGTCTTCGTCGAATTCGAATTCCACCGTGATCTTTCCCGTTCCGCACCCGTAGGCGTACCGCGCCACATTCGAAACCAGCTCGTCAACAGCCACATCGATCTGCATCTGCTGTTTCAGGGGGCACCCCGCGGCTTCAAGCTCCGCGTCCACAAAAGCGGTGATCTCCGCAATCTTTCCGATCAGGGCTTCCGTTGTTATCGATTTTTTAGTGCCCATCTCTGCGCCTCCTCCCGGTTCCCCGGCCTCAGGCCAGTTTCTTCAGGATGACCATCTCCGCGCTGTTGCTGCGGATATAAACCGTTATTTCATCCGCCACGTGCTTCACAACGCTCATTTCCAGCTCGTCCCAGGCTTCCCGGGCACGGGTATCCCCCTGCTCCGCGCCGGCCTGCAGGGCCCTCTCATACCGGGTCATGCTCCATTCCCAGTCCAGCATCGGGGAGGAGCTTCCCTCGAACATATCGGGCATTCCCAGGGGCCCTCCGTAGGCCGCCAGGCTGTCCTCATCCCCGCCCCAGTCAAAGAAGCTGCGCAGCCGTCCCATGATTCCCCGGGCGCTTTCGTTCCGGCCCGTGGTGGAAGCGGCAATCAGCTTTTCCTTCTTTTCGGTGCTCAGCAGCGTTTCCACCTTCAGGTGCAGCCGGTACTCGCCGTCTTCGTTCTCGATCCAGAACTGCGCGTCCGGCGCGCCCGTAACGGTGCGCATCAGGCCCATCATCTCTTCCGTCAGCAGCCGCAGGTGCAGGGCTCCCTTCGGGCTCAGCTCCTGGTAAACCGCGGTTTTTTCCGCCTGGCGAAGAGCGGTTTCCTGCCCTTCGGCACCGGAAACCGTAATGATATCTGTAACCATCTGTATTCCTCCCGGAGATCAGCCGACGATATTCAGGATGTCCGCAAACCCGGTCACTTCGAACACTTCCCGGACGATTTCGTTGGCGTTCTTTACCTGCATTCCGCCCTTGTTCATCATGGTTTTATGGGCAGCCAGCAGCACCCGGAGGCCGGCGGATGAAATGTACTCCAGCTTTGCAAGGTCGAATGCCAGCGTATCCGCGTCGTTCAGGCTTTCCTTCAGCTCCGCTTCCAGTTCGGGCGCGGTCATCGTATCCAGCCGGCCTTCCAGCGCAATGGTCAGGTCCTTGCCGTTCTGATTCTTTGTAATGGTCATATTGTTTGTCCTCCTTTATTGACGGAATCTTCCGGGCTTTCCCTTCCATTTCCGGGGAAGGTCCTTGTTCCGAATGGATTTCCATTGACTTTCAGTATACCAATTCCTATGGGATCCTGTCCAGCGGAATCCTTATTATTTCGGCATTTTGAAAACCAGGTTGTTCAGGCTCATGCTGTAGGTATAATACACTTCGTCCGCCACGGCCAGCACCAGCCTGATTCCGATGCCCCGGTCCGCTTCCTTGGGAACAAACTGAAGCGGGTCAAAGGCCGCGCAGTCATCCCGAAGGCGCAGCACCCACTGGTCCGGCTTATCCAGGATGAGCACCGACAGGTGATGGTCCTTTACATCCCTGGAAAACCCGTACTGGATTACATTCGCGGCCATCTCTTCAATACATAGGGCAATATGGTTGGCCGTCCGTGTGTCCTGGCCGTGGCTGCGGCAGAATTCCATCGCCTTTTCCGAGGCTTCCGTCACTTCCTCCAGGGAGGAGATGTCCATTTCCAGCATATCCTCCGGCGATACGCCGAAATCCTTTTTCAGCAGCAGCACCGCCGTTTCGTCCCAGGGCTTTTGCCCGGTGATCCGGAAAATCAGCACCCCCAGGGCAGCCAGCGTCAGGATTTCTCCCGCCGCGAAAGCCATCCAGGCCCCGGTGGTTCCGAGGAAACGGCTGAGCACAAACGCCGCCAGTGCCGGGAACACGGCTCCCTCCGCCAGGGAGATCAGCTCCGTCAGTCCGGGGCGGTCGGACGCCTGGTAGGCGTACTTCAGGGCATTGTTGATACAGCAGGGGATCAGCCCGGCGCCGAAGAGCCGCAGCCCCAGGATCGCCATGTCCCGTACTTCACCCTCGTTGGCAATGAAAATGCCGATGAGCTGCGGCGCGAGCACCAGCAGCAAAGCTCCCATCACAAAGCCCAGCAGGATTCCCCGGCAGCACAGGAGCTTCACCGTCTCCCGCATGGCCGACTTGTCCTCTTCATGGTAGAAGATTCCGTTCAGCGTCAGGGAAACGCCGCCGATTCCCGTCGTAATGCAGTTGGCCGCGTTGCCGATGGACATAATCACCGTGTAGGCCGCCACCGCCCCGCCATGGACAGCCGTCGGCATGGCTTTCAGGAGCTGGTTCATCACATAGACCAGGATCACGGATGCCAGCATGTTCACGCCGGCCGGAATGCCGCTGCGGAACAGGTCCGCGATGGTATCCTTCCGGATCCCCTTCCGGGAGAAACGGAAAATGCACTTCTTTGAGCAGAAGTAAACCGCAGCCACCGCCATCGCCGCGTAGTAGCTGAGGGCGGACGCCAGTCCCATTCCGAACATTCCCCAGTGCAGCACCAGCGCGTTCACCAGGTCCAGGGCCACATCCGTCACCGTCATGGCCAGCACCGCCACGATCAGCAGGTTGCTCTGGCCCGCCATCTGCAGGAAGGGAACCAGCACCAGGGCGCCGACGGAACCCGGGGCGCCGATGCTGAAGCCGGCCAGGTAATCCCGGGTCTGCTCAAACAGCACGCCGCTTCTTCCGGCTCCCATCACCGTGGCGAAAAAGGAGCTGAAAATCAGCGCCAGCAGCATAAACAGCAGGGATACGCCGCCGGCCACCGCCAGGGCGGATGAGTATCCGGCGTTGGCTTCCTCCTGGGAGCTGCGCCCCAGCGCCTTGCTGCATACCACCTGGATTCCGCCGGCCAGCAGCGTTCCGATGGCGCCGATCATCAGCAGCAGCGGATTCGCCAGCCCGTATGCCGCAATCGCCTGCTCCCCCAGGAAGCGGGAGATCATTACGCTGTCAATCAGTAAACACAGGGAAACCGTCAGCGCGGAAAAAATCTGCGCCGCCAGCATCTGCCGAACAAGTTTTCGAATCATTTCTGAAATACTCCGATCCCGCCCGGAGGTTCCGGGACTCTCTTCATATGCCCTTCCTGCCCTGTCGGGCCGGCTCCTTATTCTATCAGCTCCGCCGTTTTTTTACAATTCCGCTTTCCCGCTTCCCGGAACGGAAACAGGCAGGCCGTTGTTTTTTCAACGGCCTGCCTGTTTTTTTCGTTTCTGCCGGATTAGTTCACGGGAGTGAAATCCAGATCGCTCAGGAACTGCACGCACTGGGCAATCTGGTTCTCTGTCAGCTTCTGGTCCGCAGCCAGGGGGCCGGGCGTCATGTTGAACTCAATCAGGTATCCCTTGTACACCGTCAGGATATCCACGAAGTCCGTATCATCGCCGATTTCCCGGGCCACCATCAGCTTGGTTCCGTAGGCTGTCTGGCGGTACTCGATCTCCACCTCGTTCATATCGGTGAAGGTTTTCTCCAGGGCCTTCATGGCCTCATCCGTCAGGTCGTTCATCCGCTCCACATTGGCCATGATCTCGTCGAAGGCGACGGACAGGTACATAACCGGCCTGGTCTCATCGGCGGATGTGATGGACGCCACCACGGAAGAACCCTTGTCATTCACCACCGACATCTGGTAACTGGTGGGCTGCTTGCACTGGAGGTTGAACTTTCCGTTCACGTTCAGGGTACCCATTTGGGTCTTGCCGTCCACGGGCGTAACGTTCCGGACGATCTGCTCCGCGTAGTTCTTGCTGAGGTAGCCGATCCTTCCGGTCACCGGATCCTCCGCCTTGTACCAGCCGGTGGTTTCGGCGATGACCCTCAGCTCCTTGCCGTCAGCCAGGGTACCGAGCCGCTTCGTGGAAGAAGCGGGGCCCTGCCGGAAGTTTACCCAACCGGTGGGCCGGCTGGGCCGGGCCGCAATATAGAAGGGTTCCACCGTCTTTTCACTGGCCTTCTCCTGGGCCTCGGTACCGGACTTGTAAACCGGAACCGTCTTTCCGTTCGGGGGATTCTTCACCAGGTACCGGTCGGACACATAATACACGGTGCTCCTGTAGTTCACCATGGCCCATCCGTTGCCCATGAAGGAGATCACTTCCACCGGATCCCCGAAGTTGTACCTGGCAACCACCTTGCCCTCCGTGGAGGGATAATCCCGGATGTTCAGGGTTTTCCCGTCGGCGGTGTATACATAATAGGTCGTTCCTGCCGCGGAAGCCAGCACCGGCAGCAGCAGCGCCGCGCACAGAACAACCGCCAGAATCAGTCCAAGTGTCCTTTTCATAGCAATCCTCTTTTCTGATTTCGCAGCGGGAACGCCGCCCTTTCCCTCCTCAGGGAAGGTCCACGTCCCCCTGCATATATTTGCGCAGCTTCGCCAGCGCGTTCTGGTGACGGAGCTTCACCGCTCCGTAGCTGAGCCCCATGACTTCCGCCACTTCCGTCAGCGGCTTCCCGTCGTAATACCGAAGGACGATCAGGTCCCTCAGCTCCTCCGGCAGGGCCCTCAGGGCTCCGGCCAGCTCGCCCAGCGTTTCCCCGTTCAGCAGGTCCTCGTCCAGCTCCGTATCATCGGACAGGTTTTCGTCCAGTTCCTCCGAGGGCTTCGAGCGCCGGAAGTAATCAATCACCGTGTTCCGGGTGATCGTAAAGATCCAGGTGTTGAGGGAGGCCTTCTGGCTGTCAAACTCCGGAAGCTTCCTCTGGATCTTCTCGAACACATCGGAACAGAGATCCTCCGCATCCGCCCAGCGGCGTACCCTGGCGCGGATATAGCCCATAATCTTTCCCCTGTACTCTTCGTAAACCTGTTCAATGTCCGGCATTCTTTACTTCTCCTGCTCCTTTTGCTGATCCGGTTTGACCGGAACGCCGGCTGCAGAGATCATTTCCATCTCGTCCATCTCCAGCTCCCGTACGGCATAGCGGGCATGAACGGTATCGATCACCTGCTGCAGTTCCTTGTTCCCCTCAAACCGCTGAAAATCAAACAGTTTCGTAAGCTTTCCGCTCATTGCTGTTTCCCTCCTCTCCTGAAACGAGCACGTCATAACGTGTTTTCACACATTTATACGCACATTTCAGGACAGGTGGCAGTCCTTTTTGGAATTTGCGGAAATCTTTTTTGTCGGATGCTATGACCTGCTGAAAACTGTATACATCTCCGGTATTATACAACTATTTTCCCGAGACAACAATCCCATCCGCCGCAATATACGGCATAACGGTGTCGCCGTCGCACAGCAGCTCCTTCGAAACGGCCCGGATCCTCCGGAAAACATCCTCCAGGTTTCCGTTCACCATGGTTTCCGTCACGGCGCAGCGAATTTCGCCGTTTTCGATCAGGAAGCTGTTTTTGGCCACGCCGGAAAATTCACCGTTGGTCCCCGGCTCCCCGCCGGAAAAGCCGCCCAGGAGCAGGCCCCGGTCCACCCCGGCGATGATTTCCGCCAGCGTTTTGTCCCCGGGCTCCGCCACCAGGTCCCCTCCGGTGTTTTTCACCACCGGGCGCCCGGTCTTGTTGGCGCCGTACAGGCTGAGCCGATGGGTCTTCAGCACGCCCCGGTCAATCAGCGTCACATCCTCCGACCGGAATCCGTTCGCCGTGGCGCGCTCGCCGATGACGATCCGCTCATCATACGGCTTCAGGGAAACCGTCAGCTTTTCGCTCGCGACCTTTTCCCCGACCTTGTCCAGCCACAGGCTCGTTCCGTTGATCACCACGCCCTCCCCGATGTAATTGGAGAGCAGCATGGAGAGGAATTCCCCGGCGCAGCCGGGCGTCATCACCACGGTTCCGGTAAACTTCCCCTGCAGGGTTTCCGGGGAAATGCTCTTCCGGATATCCTCCAGGTGGCGCCGCAGGTCCCCCAGCTCCATGAAGGGGGTATCCAGGTCCTTCATGCTGACGCCGGTATAGTCCAGGCCGGTGGTTTTCTCCCCGTCGGACGCGCAGATTTCAATGGAAAAACCGTACTGCCCGGCAAAGGTCTCAAATTCCGTTCCGTTGGTGTTCCGCATGATCCGGTGCCATCGGTCGAAGGAACCGATCCCGCTCATAATCCTGACTTCCGGGTATTCCTTCGCCGCGGTTTCCAGGAATTCCCGGATCCGTTCAATAAAACGATCCAGGTCCGGTTTGTATTCCCCCTGGCGGAAAACTTCTTTTCCCTGGTCCGGCGCGATATCGTGGCAGGGATCCTCCGAGGCGGATTCCGCCGCGGTCTTCGCGGCCCCTGCCAGCTTCCGGAGTCCCGCCTCCGTCAGGTCGTTCCCGCTGGCGGAGCCCATGCGGCCGTCCGTGAACACCTTCAGGGATCCCGCCTTTCCGAACACGGTGCGCAGCAGCTTGAACCCGCCGTTTTCAATGTTCAGTTCCTGCTTCTCGGATTCGGACAGGGTATAGGTATATTTTCCGATTCCCTGCTCCCGAAGGATTCCGTCCAGCAGGGCCGTGGTCTCTCTCAGTTCCATCCGTCATCTGCCTCCTATCATGATTTTGCATCTCATGTGCGGACCGCCCATGCCCACGGCCATGCGCTGCTTCTTCCCGCAGAAGCCGCTGGAGGACCATTCCACCTCGTTGGAAACCATGTCCACGGTCTTCAGCATATCGAAGGCCACGCCGGTAACCGTTGTATCCAGCAGCGCCCTTCCCAGCTTGCCGTTTTTGATTTCGTAGCCGCAGGTCACGCCGAACATGAATTCACCCGTCAGGTCCGCCTGCCCGTTTCCGGAATTGACCAGGTAGTAGCCGTCATCCACCGACGCGATCAGTTCCTCCACGGTGTTTTTCCCTGGCAGGATGCAGGTGTTCCGCATCCGGATGATGGGCTCGTCGGAGAAGGCCCAGGCCCGGGCGTTTCCGGCCGGCCGCACCCCGTATTCCGCGGCGGATTCCCGGTCGTTCATGTATCCCACCAGGATCCCGTTCCGGATCAGCGGGGCGTCCTCCGCCTTCGTTCCCTCGTCATCCAGGTACACCGGAAGCGGCACGGTTCCTCCCTGCCAGGTGTGGGCAAAATCCACCAGGTTCACCAGCTCAGAGGCAACCTGCCGGTTCAGGTTCGGCCCGGCCACGCTGCCGCCCCGGACCAGGTCGGCCTCCACGGTATGCCCCACCGCTTCGTGCGCCAGCATTCCGCCCATCATGCCGCCCAGCACCACCGTCCTGTAGCCGGTCTCGGCGTAAACGCCTTCCTTTTTGTCCATCAGCTTCCGGTACAGCTCGTCAATGCCGGGATACAGGCTTTCCGGATCCGTGAAATAATCCTTCAGTCCGCCGAATCCGCCGAAGGCCTTGAAAAGCTCCACCGGCACGCCGTCCTTCGTTTCCGCGCTCATCATCACATAGATATAGCACCGGGGCGTCACCAGGTGGCCGCTGCAGGCGTCGGACGAATAAATGATCCGGTCCTGGGAATCCTCGGTGTAGATCACCGTGCGGCTGGTCAGATCCGGATACTTCTTTTCAATATAATTGTCCACCGTCCTGCACACGTCGATGATGGTCTTCTGGTCCGTGTCCACAATCTCCGCGTTCAGCGCCACCGTTCCCGTTCCCACGGACGGCGGCAGGGCAATGTTCCTGCCGGAATGCCGCCCCAGGGAAAGGGCGTTCTCCGTTGCCGCGCGGATTACTTTTTCGGCCGCCTCCGGGGTGTATTCCGCGATGGACGCGAAACCGAAGGTCCCCCGGTTGTTGACCCGGGCACTGATGCCGGCTGCCTCGCTCCGGTTGTTCCTGATAAGGTTTCCCTTCAGCAGCGCAACCTGCCGCGTCCTGTTTTCATGGGCGCGCAGAACGGTCTGCACCCCTTCCGCGAACAGGTCCTTTTTCGCTCCGATAATGTCCTGCAGCATATTTTCCCTCCGTATTTCAAAATTCAGTCTGCTTTCCTGGTCAGGATGATTTTTGTCAGCACCGGCGGATTGTAGACCCGTCCCGGCTGATGCTCATAGTGGGGATCTGAACCGAGCCCCGGGCTGATGTACTGCGGAATGTCCCCCAGGTACTGCAGCCCCATGATTTCGCTGTCCTCCGGGAACCAGCCCTTTTCCGGGACATACACCGCTTTTCCCCAGGGAACCCGCCACTGGCCGCCGTTGTAGTGCCCGGCCAGGATCAGGCTGGCATACCGCATGGAAAAAACGGATTCCTTGCCCGTCCAGGAAACCATGCTCTGCACGTATTCCTCCGTCAGGGGGGTATGGCTCAGCACAATCTGGATATCCTCCGGCTTGAATTCCTTTTTCACCGCGCGGATTTCCTCCAGCCGCGCCAGCTCATATTCCAGCGCCCGGGTCCTGGCAGCCTCATCCGCCGTCAGGGAGGCCGCGCGTTCGTTCAGGGCGTTCAGCTGTTTCCGGTAAACGGATTCCGTCACATCCAGATCCAGCATGTATACTTCTTCCGGCACGAACCGGATGGTTCCCTTCCCCCGGGTCTCCGCCGCCGGCCGGTCCAGCAGCGTCACGCCGGCTGCCTGCACCCGCAGCGCCCAGTCCGCGTAGGGGGAAAGGCTCCCGTGGGCGCCTGAATCCACGAGGGTTCCGTCCATATCCCCGGGTATCAGGTATTTCGGCGTATCCGCCGGAAGCAGGTCAATCAGCTCCAGCAGCGGCTCCACGTCCCCGTCCTCGCCCAGCATATCCCCCGTCATCACCACGCAGGAATACCGGGTGCTCCCCAGGGCGTTGCGGATGGCCTTCTGCTTCTCCCCGTACCGGGCCCCGTGAAGATCGCTGATATGAAGAATGGAATATTCCTCCAGGTCCATGGGAAGGTTCAGCACCGTCAGCCGCACCTCCTGCAGCAGGACCCGCCTGGACACAGCCAGGTTGGAAATCACAAAGGTAAGCACCAGCAGCGGGATCAGGAGCAGCAGGGTGTTCCGGATCCTGTGGGATTTTTTGAATCTTCCGGATCCCGAAGCAAAAACGTAAGGATTCTTGTCCCGACGCACCGTCTCCGCCTCCCCGATCCCAAAAAGTACTTTTTCATTGTATCATATTCCGGATTAAACAAAAAGAAAAAGATCCGGCCTGCCGCGTGTGGCAGGCCGGTTTTACACCCGGCAGCAGCATTACCGGTACCTCATCCTCCGGTTCTCTGCATAGGGATCCGTTTCCGCTTCCTCCGGCTGGTCCAGGATCGGGCCGCGGGCGTCGGAAGCCGCGAAGGCGGACCGTTTGGCGTTGGTGCTGTGTTTCATCGCCTGCAGATCCCAGACGGTGTTCTGGACCCGGTCAATCACGCGGTCAATCCTGCCCCGGGCTTCATTTATCCGGTTCTGCATCAGGAAATCACTGAAGAAGTTATCGCAAAAGAGGTCCAGGAAAGACAGCAGGTCCCCGTTCCGAACCTGGAACTCCTCATCGGCCACATCCCGCAGCTCGCTGGTAAAACGCCTGAGGTCCTCATTGGCGGCGTCCATCCATTCATTCGCCTTGCGGATATTCACA
Source organism: uncultured Clostridia bacterium (assembly GCA_946187775.1). Lineage (GTDB taxonomy): Bacteria > Bacillota > Clostridia > Christensenellales > Aristaeellaceae > Aristaeella. Next base: position 563 of record CAMHSI010000013.1, on the reverse strand, counting down.
TGCTTGACCGCCCCCACAATGAGGCCGCCGCCCATGATGTCCGCCATGCCCCATACCCGCGCCGAATTCAGCTTTTCCTTGGCCGCCTTCAGGCTGGCCAGCGCCTTGTTTCCCGCGTCAATCACATCCTGGAGATCCACGGGCGCTATATCCAGGCGTTCCGGAACCGTGCGCACGGTGCGCACCACCGGAGGCTCGGACTCCGTTTCCCGGTTCGTTTCCCGCGTATTTCTCCGCACAAGCCAGTAACCGATGGCCGCGCCGATCAGGACAGTAAGCATGACCCCACTCATTGTAATCTCCTCCCGGTTTCTTCACCGGGAAATATTATACCATAACTTACGCAGCGGTTGTTCCTCGATTCCCGATCCGTATCCTCATTTTGTGCGCGTCGTGGGTTGCCTGCTACAAACTTTTCCGGTTTTATATAAAAGTTCGTAGTATACTGCAAACTTTTAGGGCCCAAAGGCCCGATGCACCGACTGAGATTGCGGTCCGCCGGCTAATTACAAAATAACCGCTTGCACCAGCAAGCGGGTATATATGGAATCCGGGGAACGATC
>CAMHSI010000012.1 GCA_946187775.1 uncultured Clostridia bacterium | reverse complement strand
GGGCCCGGAAATACTCCGCCATGGCGCATCCGGAATAGGGGGCGATATACTGCAGGGGTGCGCTCTCCGCCGCGGAGGCGTTCACGATGATGCTGTATCCCAGGGCGCCGGCCTTTTCCAGCTCCTGGGCAATCTGCACGACGCTGGTCCGCTTCTGGCCGATGGCGACGTAGATGCAGATCACATCCGTCCCCTTCTGGTTGATGATGGTATCCACGGCGATGGTGGTCTTGCCGGTCTGCCGGTCGCCGATGATCAGCTCGCGCTGTCCCCGGCCGATGGGAATCATGCTGTCGATGGCCTTGATCCCCGTCTGCAGCGGAACGCTGACGCTCTTGCGCTGGATGATGCCAGGCGCGGGGGATTCGATGGGGCGGGTTTCGGTGGTTTCCACCGGGCCCTTGCCGTCAATCGGCGCGCCCAGGGCGTTCACCACCCGGCCCAGCAGGGCCTCGCCCACCGGAACGCTCAGGGGCTCCCCGGTGCGGTAAACCACGCTGCCTTCCCGGATGGAGTCCCGGTCGCTCAGGATAGCGACGGATACCGTTTCCTCCTCCAGGTTCTGCGCCACGCCGAAGCTGCCGTCCTCAAAGCGAAGGAGTTCGTTGGCCATGCACGCCCGCAGCCCGTAAACCGTGGCGATTCCGTCGCCGACGGTGATAACGGTGCCGTTCTCCTTCATCTCGATTTTGCTTTCGTACTGCTTGATCTGCTCCTTGATGATGCTGCTGATTTCTACTGCCTTGGAGCTCATTCGTTCATCACATCCTTGATCTGCGCAAGCTTATTCCTGATACTGCCGTCAATCACACGGCCTTCAACCTCTACGCGGACACCGCCGATCAGGGCCGGATCCACCTGGCACCGGAGGACAATCGTCCGCCCGAAGCGCCTTTCCAGTTCCTTCCGGATGGCCACGGCCTCCGCTTCCTTCAGCTCCACCGCCGAAGTCACCAGCGCCACGGACTCTCCCCGGTACTCCCGGCTGAGCTCCTCGTATTCCCGGGCCATTTCCTCCAGGGAGCTGATATGCCCCCGGGCAATCATCATCCGGAGCACGCCCATCAGCACATTCGGAACCTTTCCCTGGAAAGCGTCGTCCAGGGCCTGCATGCGTTCCTTCTTACCGATGGCGGCGCTGGAAAGCAGCTGCCGGTATTCGGGCGTCTGCCGCAGGGCGCTGAGCACCGTCACCAGTCCGTCCGAGGTTTCCCGCAGCAGGTTTTCACCCGCCGCAAGCTCGAACAACGCTTCCGCGTATTCCTTACTGATCGCTGTTGTCATCTGTCCCTATCTCCTGCAGGAAGGAATCGATCAGCGCGCGGTGATCCTCTTCGTTGATTTCACGCTGCAGCAGCTTTCCGGTCAGCTGCGCGGAAACGTCCGCGATCTCGCGCTTGATGTCCTCTTCCGCCTTCTTCTTTTCCAGGGCCGCGTCCGCCTCGGCCTGGCGGCGCAGGGCCGCGGCCTTCTCCCGGGCATCCGCAACGATTTCGCTGCTGCGGTGCTCCGCGGTGCGGGTAGCTTCGGTGATGATCTGGCTGGAGGTCTGCTCCGCCGCGGCCATGGCAGCCTCGTAGTTGAGGCGGCTTTCCTCTGCCTCGGCCCGGGCTTCAGCAGCCTTCGCGTAGTCCTCGTCGATGGCGGCGCGGCGCGCCTCCATAACGGCCTTCACCCGCTTGAAGAGAAACTTTTTCACGATCCACGTCAGGAGGAGCAGGTTGGCCAGGGCGGCCAGGATTGCCCACACGTTGACGGAAATCACTTTTAAGCTCTGCATGTTTTTCCCCGTTTCATCCCTCGCCCCGCTTCAGGCGGCTGAGGGGATGTCATTTTTTCTGTTCCGGCCTCGGATTACTTGGTGATGTTCTTCAGGATGTCCGTGAAGGAGCCCGGCGCCACGAAGATCAGCAGGATGGCGACGATCAGGCCGTAAAGACCGGTGGTCTCGGCGATGGCGCAGCCCATGATCATGGTAGAGGTGACGTCGCTCTTGCATTCCGGCTGGCGGCCGATGGCTTCGCAGGCCTTGGCCACGGCGTTGCCTTCACCAATACCGGGGCCGATACCGGCGATCATCGCGCATCCGGCGCCCAGTCCCAGCAGTCCCAGCATGATACCTGTTGCGAGTTGAAGCATTCCGTTGTCCATTTTTGTTTCCTCCGTTTTTCAGCCTCAGGCGGCCGTATTTTGAATTTCCGGTTTGTTCTGTTTCCTCCGGCGGGCATTCCAGTCGTCCCAGGGGACGGCGCCCGCCACGTTCAGCATCGTCAGCATGGCGAAGATGAAGGCCTGCATGACTCCGCTGAAGACGTCAAAGTAAATGCTCAGCACCGCGGGAAGACCGACCCGCAGCAGGGGCATATCCCCCAGGATCCCGGGCAGCCAGCCCAGCAGGGAGTGGCTCAGCCCCGTCAGCGCCGATCCGACCAGGGCGGAGATCACCGCGCCGGAAAGGATGTTGCCGTAATGACGGAAGGCCATGCTCACCGGGGTGGCAACCTCACCGATCAGGTTCATCGGCGCAAAGAAGGGAATGGGCTTGAACAGGCCGATGAAGTAGTTCCACAGTCCCCCGCGGAACTTGTAGTGCATGATCAGGAAGAACACCAGGATCGCCCAGCCGAAGGTGATGTTCACGTCTCCCGTCGGGGAGAACAGCCCAACCAGGCAGATCAGGGAGCTGAAGGCGCTCAGGGCCATGATGGCCGCCACGAAGGGGGCCCATCCGGCGAAGAAGCCGCCCATGTTGTCCCGCACCAGCTTCTCGCACTTCTCCACAATCCATTCCGCCGCCAGCTGCCGTTTGCACACCGCCTTGGCCGTAAGCCCGTGGGTCAGGTAGAGGCACAGGCCGAAGATGGAAATGGTGACGGCGATGCTGTTTACCTGGCTCTCGGAGATATAGAAGGTGGTGGCGGTCAGGTTCTCATCGGTTGCAAAGTATACCAGGGCGCCGGAGATGTTCACCCCTTCCGAAGCCGGGGTAAACAGAACCTTCAGCACAATGCACGCCAGGATGGGCAGGAGCATCATGGCGATCAGCCCGTAATCCACCATGCGGAACCGCCTGCTCTTCACATCCGGCGCAGCCGTCTCAGTCAATCAGATCACTTCCTTCCGTATCCGCCGCGGGCGCGGATCCCTTGCGCTTCCGGTCCGCCAGGGGGCGGAAAAACAGCCCGACCCGGGGAAACAGCAGCGGGATCACCGTCGCGTATACATTGGTACCCAGAACGCCGATGAACAGGGCGCACACCCCGCCCATGGCAATCAGCCGGAGCCCGGCAGAAGCCTTCACCCGCCGCGCCGCCTCCTCCGGTTTCCCGGAAGACACGGCCCGGCTTACGGTGACCGCCAGCAGGAAAAAGCTTCCCACCGCGGCTGCCGCTCCCCCCAGGTTCCCCAGCAGCACCTTCAGATTCCATTGGTTCAGGACCAGGAAGACCCCTTCCATGATCACGCTTAAAAGCACCGTCCACAGGGCGATATAGCCGGTTTCCTTCCTCACTGCCGGATCCATTCCCGCGCCGGCCTCCTCCCTGATACACAACTAAGGAATAATATATCAAATTCCCCGTTCTTTTGCAATGATTCCGGGGCGAAAAAAAGCCAAAAACAAAGTTCCCGGGCCCGGGCAAAAAACAGTGGCAAACGAAAGCGATCTGCGGTAAAATACAGAGTTGAAAAGATTCATGATCCGCAAACCGATATAAAGGAGCAAGCTGATGGGAAATCTCGTAATGGGTTATTGGGACTGTCCGGTCTGCGGCAGCAAGGAAATCCGGGGAGATGTGGTCAACTGCCCCTCCTGCGGCCGGGCCCGGGGCGATGTGAAGTTCTACCTGAAAACCGTCCGGGAAGGGGAAATCCGCGAGGAAAACCAGCGGAGCGACATTGAATACCTGACGGAAGAGCAGGCGAAATATGTCAGCAAAAATCCCGACTGGTACTGTTCCTTCTGCAACTCCCTGAACAGTGACAACGCCCAGACCTGCAACACCTGCGGCGCCAGCCGGGCGGATTCCGAAAGCAACTATTTCGACCAGCTGAAAAAGCGGCAGGAAAAGGAAGCGGCCGAGCAGGCCGCCCAGCCCCAGGTTTCCTCCGCCGCGCCGAAGCGCTCCCGCAGTCCCCTGGCCGTCGCCGCCGTGATCCTTCTGGTCATCGTGGGCCTCTTCATGTGGATGAACGGCAGGAAGACCGTGGGAGACCTCCGGGTCACCGCCCTGAACTGGAGCCGCGCCATCACCATCGAGGAAAACCGCCTGTTCAGCGAATCCGACTGGGAGCTTCCGGCCGGAGCGGAGGAAACGGACAGCCGGCGGGAGCTCCATCACTTCGACAGCGTCCTCGACCACTACGAGAGCCGGGAGGTGCAGCGCTCCCGCAGCGTCATCGATCATTACGAAACCTACTACACCTATGAGGACAACGGTAACGGTACCTTCACCGAGGTTTCCCACCAGCGCCCGGTCTATACCACGGAATACTACACCGAAACCGTGCAGGAGCCCGTGTACGTCCAGGTGCCCCGCTACGCCACCAAGTATTACTACAACATCCGCCGGTGGACCCCGTCCCGGGAAGTCACCTCCTCCGGGGAGGACCACAATACCGCCTGGCCGGAATTCACCCTGGCGGAAAACGAGCGGGAGGGGGAGCGCCGGGAGGAATACCTCTTCACCGTGGAGCACACAGAGAAGAAAAACCAGTCCCCCGCCACCTACGCGGTCGGCGAGGAATTCTGGAACACCCTGAACGTCGGGGACCAGATGTACATCACCGCGAAGCGCAGCGGATCGGATCCCTACATATCCGACAAGGATGGCAAGGAAATCACAAAAATACGGCAGGTCAGATGACCTGCCGCTACTTTTTCCACCGGTTCCCTCCCGGGATCAGCGGACGCCCCGCCAGTCCCCGAAGGGGTATACAATGCGCCGCACGTGGCCGATGACCATGCTGCGCTCCACCGCGCCGACGCTGCGGCTGTCGTTGGAATTGTTCCGATGGTCTCCCATCATGAAATAATAATCCTGGTCCAGGGTGAAGGTTTTGCCTGAAAGGACGGGAATGATCTCACTCCAGTTCCCCATCTCATAGCTTTTGCCGTCGTAGGTAATCACCACGGTTTCCTGTTCCCTCCGGCCGCCCCGGGATTCCTGCACCTTTTTGTTGTAAATCTTCAGGGATTTCCCGTCCTCGTCCTTTCCGGTGAGGGTGGTGCTCTTCCGGTCCCAGAGCTCCCCGTTGACCTGCACCTGCAGGGCGCTGCTGCTTCCGGAAACCGTCAGGGTGTCCCCCTTCTTCGGCACCCGGTAAGGACCGAAGGAATAGCCGTCGGAGCCTCCGGAAACCCGGTAGGCGCTGTCGATCAGCTCCTTCTCCTCCTGCACCTGCTCTCCGTTCAGGTACAGGTATCCTTCCCGCAGCTCCACCGTGTCCCCGGGCATGCCGACGACGCGCTTGACGAAGTTCACGGCGCCCCGGGCCGGATACCGGCAGATCACCACGTCCAGCAGCTTCGGGTTCCCGAAGGCAATCCGCGGCATCTGCTGGGCGGCGTTGTCGCTCTGCCAGGGCATGCACAGCCAGGTGGAGGAGTAGTCATATTTGCTGACCAGCATGACCTCCCCGTCCTTCAGGGTGTTCAGCATGGACTCCCCGTCCACCCGAACCGGTTCAAAGATGACGGACCGGATGACCAGGGCCGCCGCCAGGGCCGCCAGGATCGTCAGGACCCAGCTGATGATTTCCGCACCCACCGACTTCTTGACCTTTTCCTTTTTCTTTTTCTTTCCGCCTTCCGCCTCCGGGGCCGTTCCGGCCTCTTCGGGGGAAAGTTCCGTAACCTTCTTTTCCGTTCCGTCCATGTTACTCGGCTCCCTTCAGGTTTTCAATTTCCTTCTGTACCGTCTCCCTGCTGCAGTAGTTCAGGGGTGAGAAGTGGCCCTCCGCCGCCTTTTCCAGCTTCTCCAGGGCAGCCTTCCGGTCCCCGGCTTCCAGGTCGTACCGGCTCAGGAAATACAGGGTGTCAATCTGCCCCGGCTTCAGCTCAATGGCCTTCTCAAAGTATTCCTTCGCGGCAGCCTTGTCTTCCCGCACCCGGTACAGGAACTGGCCCATATTGTCCAGGCAGATGGCGTCCTCATCGTCATATTCGATGGACTTGCGGATAAACTCCTCCGCCTTGTCCTTTCCGGCGTTCCACTCCTCCTCCGGCGAGGCGGCCGGGGCGGCCTCCGCCTCTTCCTCGGCAGACGCTTCCGCCTGATCTTCGCCGCCGGCGGCGTCCATGGCTTCCTCCGCGGCCTTTTCCGCTTCCTCCGCCGCCTTCTGTTCCGCCTCTGCCTTCAGGGCGGCGAAGTCCGGCGTGCGGGCTGCGTCGTATTTCTCTACATACAGATAGCCCAGGGTCTGGTAAAGCAGGCCCGTTTCCGTTTTCCGGAACTGCTGCTCAAGGATGCTGACGCCCTTCTCCACATTGCCCAGGCGCAGGCAGCAGGTGGCGTAATACACCAGCATTTCAATCCGCTGCTGGGGCTGCATGGGGGTCTTCTGGTGAGCCACCAGGAACTCCTTCGCCTTCTGGTACTGCCCGTCCCGGATCAGCATCAGGGCGTAGGGCATATTGAACCGGGCGTCGTTCAGTCCTTCCGCGAAAGCCTCCTCATAAAGCTTCTGCGCTTCCTGCACGTTCCCGCCGTTTCTCTGGATCTTCATGGCCTTGTTGGCCTTCATCACTGTCAGAATCCCCATGGATCACCGCTCCTTCAGCTTTCTTTCTCAGTAACCGCTGCCTGCGGTATTGTAAACCATTTTTTGTTTCTTGTACAGCCGCGTCCTCCCGCAGGGCCGGTTCGCTCACCAGCATCAGCGCCTTCTCCGTCCATTCCAGGGCCGCGGCAATGTTCCTCCGGGTATGCTCCTCATATTTGGCCAGCTCGATGTACGGCACGGCGCCGCCCTTTCTTTCCCGGACCATTTCCCGCCAGATTTCCGCTGCCGCGTCCTTCTCCCCGCTGCGGCGGTAGCTCATGGCCAGCGCGGTTCCGGCAGCGGAGCCCATGCGGCCCCGCCTTGCCAGCCGGTAGCAGTGCCTTGCCTGCTCCGGATGGTCCGTCTTTTCCAGGGCCCGTCCCATGGAATACACGTCCTCGCTGAACCGGATCTTCTCCGGGTGCAGGTACAGGTCCGCCATATGGTTCAGCAGCACGCACAGGGAGGCGATATCCTGGGCGTTATGCTTCAGGATATCCTCCAGCAGCTCCATCCGCTTTGTTTTGAGATAGGTAAAATACCGCTGGGGCACCTCGCTGCCGGGCAGGTCATCCACCCGGGGCTTCCCCAGGATCACTTCCTCCAGCCGGCCCAGGTTGCACCGGCCCAGCCGCAGCTTCCACAGCCGGCGGCACATGTGCAGCAGGTCCAGGTGCGGAAGGTTCAGGCAGCCGCGGTCCATCCGGTTCATGAGGAAACGGCTTTCCAGCAGCGGCACGTCAAAGGTGGTTCCGTTGAAGGTGCACAGCACATCGAATTTTTCCAGCCCCGCCGCCACATGCTTCAGCAGGAAAGGCTCCTCCGGATAGTCCCGCATCAGGAACTGATGCACTTCAAATCCGTTGTCCGTCAGGTATCCCATCCCCACCAGGAAGGCTACGGTTCCGCTTCCGCCCAGCCCCGTGGTCTCCGTATCCAGGTACAGGATCTTCCGGGGATCCAGGGGCTCCGGGATTTCCCTGCTGCTCATCATCCGCAGGGTTTCCGCCGTCAGGTCCCAGGCGCCGGGAAATTCCCCTGCCTCCCGGTAGACCGCGAAGTGCCGGCAGTCGGTGGATACCTCCCGGGGAGCGGAAGGACGGCTGTTTCCCGTTCCGCCCACCGCCCGGATCCTGTCCATCAGGTTCATTTCAGCAGCTCCTTCAGCAGGCGTATGGCCGTCCTCTTCCCGTCCTCCCCGATTTCACCCACCGGGCCCACGCAGGAGGGGCATCCGTATTCGCACCCGCAGTCCTCCGCCACCTGCAGCGCCTTCTCCAGCAGCAGCTCCTTCATGCTGAAGGCTTTGTGGGACAGGCCGATGCCGCCGGGGGTATTGTCGTAAATCAGGATGGTGGGCTTGTCCGTAATGGGGCTCCTCACCTGGTATACCACCGCCACGTCCTGGGGCGCGCACATCAGGTACAGCGGACACACGATCCGCAGGAGGTTGGCGATTCCCATCATGCCGTTCTTCAGCCGGTCCCCGGCCATCCGCTCCGCCAGGGAATCCGGCAGCGTCCACCACATGGCGGTGGTGTGCATATCCGTTTCCGGCAGGCGCACGTGCCCGAAGCCCAGGGTTTCATGGGTGTCGAACCGGATCTTTTTGAACATGGTCACCAGGGCGGTCACCTTGATTTCGCCCAGGGCCGCCACGGCCGTCCGGGCGAAGGGCTCTTCCTTTTCCACGTCCAGCAGGCTCAGGCTGATATTCAGGTCCGCGTCGGTGTAATAGCCCACATCCACGCTGCGGATATAGGCCTTGCAGGCGTCAAAGTCCAGCTTCTCCACCTGGAACTGGCGTCCCTCATGCATATAGATGGCGTTCTCATGCAGCAGCATGGGGGCGGTGAACCGGTCCATCTCCCCCACCACCCGGTGGCGCGCCGGATCCGTGATATCGATGATGATGAAGTTCTCCGACGCGGCGGACCGGAGGGAGATCTCGCTGGCGGGAAAATCCTCCGCGGACCAGTGGTATTTCCCTTCCGCCTCGTGGAGGATGCCCTGCTCGCTCAGGTAGGCCAGCAGCTCCTCCGTTCCCGGGGCGTTTCCGAAGGCGTCCCCCCGGGCAAAGGGAAGCTCGAAGGCGGCGCACTTGAAGTGGCTCAGCAGGATATACAGGTTGTCCGGGTTCAGCAGCGCGTTCTCCGGGCTCTTGTGAAGCAGGTAATCCGGATGGTTGACGATATACTGGTCAATGGCGGCGGAGGAGGCGATGAAAAAGACGATGCTTGTTCCCTGCCGCCTGCCGGCCCGGCCGGCCTGCTGCCAGGCGCTGGCAATGGTCCCGGGATAGCCGCACAGCACGCAGGCGTCCAGGGCGCCGATATCGATTCCCAGCTCCAGTGCGTTGGTGGAAACCACCGCGTCCACCTGCCCCGCCCGGAGGCCCCGCTCAATCTCCCGCCGCTCGCCGGGCAGGTATCCGCCCCGGTATCCCCGGACACGCCCGGCGTTCCCCAGCGGGTCCCGCACCAGGTCCTTCAGGTACTTCGTGAGCACCTCCACCGTCAGCCGGGAGCGGGCGAAGGTGATGGCCTGGATTCCGTTTTTCAGCAGCATGCCGGAAATGCTCCGGGTGATGGGGATGCTTCCCTGCCGGATGCCCAGCTGCCGGTTCACCACCGGCGGGTTGTAGAACACGAAATGCTTTTCCCCCATGGGGGCGCCGTTTTCATCAATCAGGGTGACGGGGCGGCCGATCAGCGTTTCCGCCAGCTCCCCGGGGTTGGCGATGGTGGCGCTGCAGAGGATGAACTGCGGATGGCTTCCGTAAAACTCGCACAGCCGCAGCAGCCGCCGCAGCACGTTGGCCAGGTTGCTTCCGAAAACGCCGCGGTAGGTATGGATTTCGTCGATGACGACATATTTCAGGTTCTCAAAAAGCTTGACCCATTTCGTATGATGGGGCAGGATCCCGGAATGCAGCATGTCCGGGTTCGTGACCACGATGTGCCCCGCCTGGCGGACCGCCTTGCGCGCCGCGGCCGGGGTATCCCCGTCGTAGGTGTAGGTTTTGATGTCCACACCCATTTCCTCGATCATGTCGTACAGCTCGCTGACCTGGTCGGCGGAAAGGGCTTTCGTCGGAAACAGGTACAGGGCCCGGGCGTCCTCGTTCTCAAGGATCGCGGAAAGAACCGGCAGGTTGTAGCACATGGTTTTTCCGGAAGCGGTGGGGGTGACCACGGTGACATCCTCGCCCCGGGCGGTGGCTTCCAGGCTTTTTACCTGGTGGATGTAGAGTTCATGGATCCCCCGGGCCTCCAGGGCGGGCTTCAGCCGCCCGTCCATGCAGGCGGGAAACGGCGCAGTCCGCGCTTCCCGGGCAGGAAGAACCTCCCACCGGGTAACATCCTTCATGAACATATGATCCCGCCGGAGCTGCTCGGCCAGCTGTGTCACATTCATGGTCCTGTCTCCTTTTCCGTCCCGTTCTCCGACAAAAATGCAAGTCTATAATAGAGCAAACCCGCTGCCTTTTCAAGGCGAACAAACGGTTTTTCCCGCCCTTGCCCTTTTCCCCCGGCGGGGATATAATATCCGGAGCTGCGGGGGTACCCCGCAGCTGTATCCTCGCATCCGCAGGAAAGGAAAAAAGCATGAGAATCGCGATTTACGGCGCCGGTTCCCTGGGAACGGTCCTCGGGGCGTACCTGGCGAAAAACGGAACGGAAGCCGACCTTGTCAACCACAACAAAGCCCACGTGGAAGCGCTGCGGGAAAATGGCGCCCATATCACGGGCACCGTGGATTTCACCGTGCCCGTACACGCCCTGCTGCCGGAGGAAATGAGCGGGAAATACGATATCATCTTCCTCATGACCAAGCAGCTGCGCAACCGGGAAATCCTCACCTTTCTGAAGGATTTCCTGGCGGAGGACGGCCTGGTGGTCACCCTCCAGAACGGAATCCCGGAGGATTCCGTTGCGGAAATCGTCGGCCCGGAGCATACGGTGGGCGCGGTCGTGGAATGGGGCGCAACGCTTTCCGCCCCCGGTGAAAGCACCCTGACCTCCTCGCCGGACAGCCTGTCCTTCCATATGGGCGGCATGCCGGGCCTCCCGGAGGGCAGCCTCCGCCGGGTCCAGGAGGTGCTGGAAAAAATGTGCCCCGTGGTGATTGAGGAAAACCTTCCCGGCGCCCGCTGGTCCAAGCTCCTGATCAACGCGACGTTCTCGGGCCTGGGCACCGTCATGGGCGGCACCTTCGGGGACGTAACCGGGGATCCCCTGGGCCGGGAAGCCGCCATCCGCTGCATGAAGGAAGTCATCGACGTGGGCCGCGCCGCCGGGGTGACCTTTGCCCCGGTGCAGGGCAAGAACATCACCGCCCTGTTCTACTGGAGGGGCCCGGTGAAAAAAGCCCTGGCGAAGCTGATCCTTCCCGTCGCCATGAAGAAGCACGCCTCCATCGAGCCCTCCATGCTGCAGGACCTGAAGAAGGGCAAGCCCTGCGAGGTGGACGCCATCAACGGCGTCGTCTGTGACGCGGGCCGGAGGCACGGCGTCCCCACCCCCGTCAACGACCGGATTTCCGCCCTCATCCGGGAAATCCAGGACGGAAAGCGGAAGCCCGGGAAGGAAAACCTGAAGGAGATTCTGTAAGGGCACGAAAAAAGAGGCTGCAGCCGCAGTCTCTTTTTATTGTATCCGGATCATTTCTCTTTCAGTCGTTTGTCGCTCTTGCGCGCCAGCCAGGTTCCGAAGGACTGGATCACCTGGGTGATGATCACCAGCACGATCACCGCCAAGTACAGCACCGCGAACCGGTACCGCTGGTAGCCGTAAGACAGGGCGAGTTTTCCCAGCCCGCCACCGCCGACGGCGCCGGACATAGCCGTATATCCCATGATGGTAGTAATGGCCAAGGTAAAGTTGGTAATCAGGCTAGGCACGCTCTCCGTCAGCATCACCCGTGTTACGATCTGCCAGGTGGAAGCGCCCATGGACTGAGCCGCCTCGATGATGTTCGGGTTCACCTCCCGCAGACTGCTTTCCACAAGCCGGGCGATGAAGGGGAAGGCTGCCACTGTTAGCGGAACAATTGAAGCCACTGTGCCTACAGACGTCCCCACAATCACCCGGGTCAGGGGAATAATCATAACCATTAGGATGATGAAAGGCACCGAACGCAGCAAGTTGATAAATACGTTCAGAAAGCTCATCACAGGGGCGGGCAGCGGGCGGATTCCCTTTTGCTCTCCCGTCACAAGCAGCACACCCAAGGGAAGGCCGATCACAATGGCAAAGAAGGTGGCCAGAAGCGTAGAGTACAGCGTCTCCCAGATAGCAAAGGGAAACTCATTCAGCAGGCAGTCCCAGGCTTCCTGCAGTTTTTCCGGCGTAAAGGCGCTTGCGAAGTTCATTCCTCTTCCGCCTCCCCTGCTTTATATTCTGCTTCCACCTGCACTGTAATATCCTGGATCCGGCTCAGGTAGCTCACGGCCTTGGCCATTTCCTCCGGCCCTCCCGGGATATCCAGCAGCATGTATCCGTAAGCCCGGTCCCCCACGGAGCGGGTAGATGCTCCCAGAATGCTTGCCGCGATATTGCATTCCATAGCCATCCGGGCGATCAGCGGCTCTGTCACCGCACCGTTGAACAGTACCCGCAGGCGCTGTCCGCCACTGGAGAAGAGCATCATACCCTCCGTCATTTCAGGATAGATCAAGCTGCGGGTGGCATTAGTCCTCGGATTGGAGAAAACCTCGCTCACTTCCCCTTCCTCCACCACTTCGCCGTTCTCCAGAATCGCCACCCGATTGCAAATCTCCTGCACCACGCTCATCTGGTGGGTGATCACGATCACGGTGATCCCCATCTTCCGGTTGATCTCCCGGATCAGTTCTAGGATGGAATGGGTCGTTTTCGGATCCAGGGCGGATGTCGCCTCGTCACACAGTAGTACCTCCGGTTCTGTGGCCAGGGCCCGTGCAATAGCCACCCGCTGCTGTTGTCCACCAGACAACTGGGCTGGATAGGCGTTAGCCTTGTTGGGCAGGTCCACCATTTCCAGCAACTCCATGGCCTTCGCACGAGCTTGGGCCACGGGCACGCGGGACAGCCGCAGCGGCAGCATCACGTTTTCCAGGCAGGTCCGCTGCATCAACAGATTGAAGCTCTGGAAGATCATGGTGATCCGCCGACGCACCTTCTGGATTTCTTTCTTTCCAAGTGTTCCCAGGTCCACCCCGTCCATCAACACGGTCCCTTCCGTCGGCCGCTCCAGCATGTTGATACAGCGGACCAGGGTACTCTTCCCCGCGCCGCTCATGCCAATGATCCCATAGATATCCCCGTTGTTAATGGTCAGATTGATATGCCGCAGGGCATCCACTGGGCCGTCCGTAGTAGTGAACAGCTTGGACAGGTTGCGAAGCTCGATCATACAGGTTCCTCCGGGTCTTGAACTTTTCCCATTATATCCGGATCAAGTCCAAACTTCAAGCAATGAAAAAATCCGGGCTTCCGCCCGGATGAAAAAGGTCCCTCAAGCTGCTTACTTTTTCAGACCCAGCGCGCCCAGATCTGCCTGCTTGCCAGCGTAGAGGCCCATGGGCTCCACGTGCACGCCAGCGATGGTGACCAGCTTGGTATTGTTCTGCTTGTTGAAGTCATCCTGGTAGGGCTGATGCGCAAAGTAGTTGGCGAACACGTCCCCGGTATCCACCATGGTGTTAGGAGTCACATAGTCATCCACGATCACGATCTCCAAGGTGATATCCTTCTCGGCCAAGATCTTCTTGGCCACTTCCAACACATAGGAATGGGGATCCAACGTGCAGGCGACCTTGATGGTCTGCCCGGCCAGAGCCGCGTAATCCACAGAGGCGTCATAGCCGTCGGTGGGATTGTCGATGGTGGCAATAGCGGAACCATCCTGATACTTCTCCGCGAAATAGTCGGCTACCTGCTGGCTCAGCACAGCGGCAGCCAAGGCCTTGGCCATGTCTGTATCCTTATTGGCCTCGTTCACGCATACCACGTTCACGTAGGGGGATTCGGAGTTTTCATAAAGCAGAGCCTTGCTCAAGCCGGCAGCCAGGGCATAGTTGCCGTTGATCACGCCATAGTCCGCGTCCTTCAGCACATTGGGCACCATGGCCGCTTCCACTTCGTTGAACTCGATCCCCAGCTTGTTTTCCACGATATCAGCTTTCGTGGCGGTGATTCCGGCATCGTCCTTCAGCTTGATCAGGCCCTGAGCCTGCAGCAACAGCAGAGCGCGGCCTTCGTTGGTGGCGTCGTTGGGCAGTGCCACAGTGATCTTCTGCTGTTTCTTTCCGCCGATTACGCCGGTAAGCAGTAGCACAGCCAGCACGATCACGATCAGCGCAATACACGCGGCAATCAGTGTCTTCTTATTCTTCATTTTTCCTTACCTCTCTTTCTCTGTTCCTTCCGCACATTTCTCTTTACCAGAAGTAATCACGCGAATTATAGTAAAAACAGCAGCTTTCTGTCAATTTCTTTTCTGCTCTCTCCCTGTCTTTTCTCTGTCTGCGGCATTTGCTTCCTGCTGTTCTGTTATTACCTGTTTTCGAAAAAACCTTGACATCCTCTGGGAACAGGCTTATACTTCACCTGTAATGATTAAACGATTGTTTAATCGTTGAATAAACAATCGCTGATGAAGAAGGAGGCCCCAGCCGTGAAAAAGACCTACAAAATCGAAGTGGACTGCGCCAACTGTGCCAACAAAATGGAATGCGCCGCCTCCAAAGTGCCCGGCGTGGAATCCGTGACCGTCAATTTCATGACCCAGAAAATGAACGTTTCCTTCGCTGAAGGCGCGGAGCCCGCCGCCGTGATGAAGGAAGTGCTCAAAGCCTGCAAAAAGGTGGAAAACGACTGCGAAATCGAACTGTAAGCCCGCGGACCGCTCCGCGGCGGAAAAGAGGGATGCCCCGTGACCCGGAAACAGAAAAAGGTTCTCATCCGCATCTGCGTCTCAGCGTCCATGCTGATCGCCCTGGCCCTGCTGCCCGAGGATTTTCCCCGGCTGTCCTTCCTGCCGGAAGGGCCCCTGGGGCGGCTGCCCCGGCTGCTGCTTTACCTGGTCCCCTACGGGATCATCGGATACGACATCCTGCGGAAGGCCTTCCGGGGAATCCTGAACCGGCAGGTCTTTGATGAGAATTTCCTCATGGCGGTGGCCACCCTGGGCGCCCTGGCCATCGGTTTCCTGAAAACCGGGGACTTTGTGGAGGCTGTGGCCGTCATGCTGTTCTACCAGGTCGGGGAGCTGTTCCAGGGCATCGCCGTAGGCCGGAGCCGGAAGAACATCAGCGCCCTGATGGATATCCGGCCGGATTATGCCCGGCTGGAAACCCCGGAAGGCGCGGAGGAAACGGATCCGGACGAGGTGCCCGTTGGCAGCGTCATCCTTGTGAACCCCGGGGAGAAGGTACCCATTGACGGCGTCGTCCTGGAAGGGGAATCCTCCCTGAACACTGCTGCCCTCACCGGGGAGAGCATCCCCCGGGATGTGAAGCCCGGGGACGAGATCTGCAGCGGCTGCGTGAACATGAGCGGCGTGCTGCGGATCCGCACCACCCGGGTCTTCGGGGAATCAACCGTGTCAAAAATCCTGGAGCTGGTGGAGAACGCCTCCTCCCTGAAATCCAGGTCTGAAACCTTCATCTCCCGTTTCGCCCGGTATTATACTCCCGCGGTGGTCTTCGGCGCCCTGGCGCTGGCCCTCCTGCCGCCCCTGGTCCGGGGGCTCTTCCTGGGCCTTTCGCCGGAGTGGGGCGAATGGATTTACCGGGCCCTGACCTTCCTGGTCATCTCCTGCCCCTGCGCCCTGGTTATCAGCATCCCCCTGACGTTTTTCGCCGGCATCGGCGGAGCGGGCAAGGCGGGCATCCTGGTGAAAGGGTCCGTGTGGCTGGAGGAGCTGAGCCGTACGGGCATCGTGGTCTTCGACAAGACCGGCACCCTGACGGAGGGCGTTTTCCAGGTCACCGCCGTACACCATTCTCCCCTGTCGGATGAGGATCTGCTGGAATACGCCGCCCTGGCGGAATCCTCCTCCTCCCATCCCATCGCCGTCAGCATCCGGAAGGCCTGCACCCGGCCCCTGGACCTCTCCCGGGTTTCCCATGTGGAGGAGATCAGCGGCAACGGCGTCCGGGTCCTGGTGGACGGAAAGGAGGTTGCCTGCGGCAACGCCCGGCTGATGGAACGGCTGGGAGTTCCCTGTGTGGAATGTCATGAAACCGGAACCATCGTCCACCTGGCGGTGGACGGCGCCTACGCCGGCCACATCGTCATCTCCGACCGGGAGAAGCCGGAAGCCAAGGAGGCCGTCGCCGCCCTGAAGGCCGCGGGGGTCCGGCGCACCGTCATGCTCACCGGGGACCGGGACGCCGTTGCCCGGCAGGTGGCGGAGCGGCTGGAGCTGGACCAGGTTTACAGCGACCTGCTGCCGGAGGACAAGGTTTCCATGCTGGAGGAGCTGCTGAAGTCCAGGCACCCGAAGGAGGTGCTGGCCTTCGCCGGGGACGGCATCAACGACGCCCCCGTGCTGACCCGGGCGGACCTGGGAATCGCCATGGGCGCCATGGGATCCGACGCCGCCATCGAAGCGGCGGATATCGTCCTCATGGATGACAATCCCCTGAAGATCGCCAAAGCCATCCGGATTTCCCGCAAATGCATGCGCATCGTCCGGGAAAACATCTTCTTCGCCCTGGCGGTGAAGGCCGTATGCCTGGTGCTCGGCGCCCTGGGCATTGCCAATATGTGGCTTGCCGTTTTCGCGGATGTGGGCGTCATGGTGCTGGCCGTGCTCAACGCCATCCGCGCCCTGTTTACCGGTAAATAAACCAAAGGAGGCTCCCCGATGCAGCACCTGCCCCATGCCCATGATGAAGCCGCGGAACGGCTTTTTGACCACATGCCCGCGCCGGCGGAATTCACCGCCTCCGCGGATCTGTTCGGCCTGATGAGCGACGGCACCCGGATCCGGCTTTTCTGGCTGCTGTGCCACTGCGAAGCCTGCCTCCTGGACCTGTCCGCCATGATGGATATGTCCAGTCCTGCCCTCTCCCACCACCTGAAGCTGCTGCGGGCAAGCGGCCTCATCGTCTCCCGCCGGGAAGGCAGGGAGGTCCGCTACCGTGCAGCGGAAAACCGCAAGGCCGAAGCCCTGCACCGCATGATTGAGGAAATCGCGGAAATCGCCTGCCCCGAGTAAGGGCAGGCATTCCTTTTCCCCCTCATCCGTGCTATACTGCGGTCAAAATGAAATGAACGGAGGAATCCGGATATGTTCACCTCCTGCCGCCCCTTTCCCGGCATCACGCATATCACCGACGCCATGGGCGTTTCCTTCACCTTGCTGGAGGGAGAGGACTCCGCCCTCCTCTTTGACGCCGGATACGGGCTGGAGGATGTTTCCGCCTATGTGAAAACCCTGACCGGCAAGCCCGTGGAGCTGCTCCTTTCCCACGGCCACCATGATCACATCCTGGGCGCTCGGTGGTTCGGCCGCAGCCTCATGGACCCGGCGGACCGGGAGGAATTTCTCCTCCGCTCCGGGCAGGAGCAGCGCCGGAGGGTCGCGGCCCAGGCTGCGGATCGGGGCCTTTCCGTCCCGGAGGCCTTCCTTACGGCGGAAATTCCCCTGCCGGAGCCCCTCCGGTATACCGGCCGGATCGGAAGCTTCCCGTGCCGCGCCTTCGATCTCGGAGGACTGGAGGTCCTGGCCCTGGGCGTCCCGGGCCATACCGCCGGCAGTGTGGTGCTCTTTGTGCCGGAAACCCGGCTGCTGCTGACCGGGGACGACTGGAACCCCTGCACCTGGATGTGGTTCCCCTGCTCCCTGCCGGTGCGCAGGTGGCGGAACACGATGCAGGAGCTGGTCCCGCTGCTGGAAAAGGAATCCGGCGGGGAAATCCCTTCCGTCCTCTGCTCCCACCGGGCAGGGCCCCGGGAGGGCCGGGAGCTGAAGGCCTTCCTGGCGTGGATGACGGACGAGCGCCTGCGGGAGGCTCCCACCGTGGACATGGGCGCTCCCATCAACACCCACCGGGTTACCGTTCCGGAAAAGGGATGGGAGCTCCTCTTTGACGCGGACAAGTAATTCTTTTATTCTGTCATGAGCTCGAACCCGGCAAACTGCAGGTGCCCCTGGCCGGCAAAGGTGAAGTACAGGGACTGCACTCCGTCGGGCACAGTGATCTCCGCCTCTGTGTCATGCCATACATTGGCGTAGCCCACGGGCAGGCTGCCGACGGGCTCCCCGTCCCAGGCGGTGCGGACCTCCACCTTCCCGGTGGCGTAGCCCTTGGTCCGGACGGCGATTTTCTTCACGCCCCGGCAGTCAAAATACCGGAAGCCGGCAGTGGCGCCGTCCCGCATGTTGGCGATATAGCCGATGCCCTTTCCTCCCTCTTCGATCTCCTGGGTGATCTTGGGGAAGCGGTCATCCATCCAGCCGGACCAGGGCACGTAGGTCACATCCTCCTTCGTGAACAGGTGGCAGGCAATATAGGCGGGATAGTATCCCTCCCCCCGGAGGGGCCGGACGCTGCCGCAGGAGGTCATCTCCGCCTGCACGGCGGTGCCGTCCTCCCGGAATGTCAGCTTTTCAAAGCAGCCCTGGCGGGAATAGTTGGTGCCGTTGGTGTGCCGGTGATAGAAGATATACCAGTCATCCCCGATCTTTTCCATGCTGCCGTGGTTGTTGGCGGTGTAATACATGGGCTTGTCCGCCGGCTTGTAGGTACCGATGCCGTCGTCGCAGCTGCTGATGAGCACACCCTTGTACTCAAAGCCCCCGGTGGGCTCCCGGCTCACGGCGTAGCACAGCTCATGGAATTTGATGGAGGAATAGATAAAGTAATACAGGTCCCCGCGTTTCCGGATGGAGGGCGCCTCGAAGAACTCGTGACCCTCAAAGCCCGTTTCCTTGCCGTACATCACCCCGGGGGCCACAAACCGCGGCGCTTCCGCCACCGTCAGCATGTCCCCCTCCAGCACGGTGACCATGGCGCCGTGGCGGCTTTTGTCCCCGTAGCCGCAGAAGCCGGTATAGAGATAGGTCTTTCCTCCCTCCGTCAGCACGCCGGGATCAAACTGGGGTTCGTCCCCCTCCTTCTCCCCGAGCTTCGTTCCGTCGGGATAATGGACATAACCATAAAAATCATAGGGTCCGGCAGGCCGGTCCGCCACGGCGACGGACACCACGCCCCAGGTGCTCAGCACATAGTACAGGTAATACCTTCCGTCGGGGCCGACGGCCACGTCCGGGGCATAGAGGTTGCCCTGCAGGTCCCCGTTGTGCGGGTCCTGGTCCTTCCGGTAGATCACGCCTTCATACCGCCAGTCTCCCAGGCTGTCCGCCGGGGCGGACCAGCACACATAGTCCCCCATGCAGTAGACGTCGCCGCCGAAAAAGTCGTGGGATCCGTAAATATAGACCCTGTCGCCGAAAACATAGGGTTCCCCGTCGGGAACATACTCCCAGTTGGGCAGATAGGGATTGATGACCTGCTTGCCGTTCATGCCTTGCTCTCCTCCGTATATCCGGTCTCCCGGTTTTTTCTGCTTCTGTGCTGATGATATGCGGAAACGGGTCCCCTGTCAAAGAGTTTTTCACAAAGGGCTCTTCAACGCCCGGGGCATATTGACAGGCGTGATATAATCGACAATTGAGGGAATGCGCTGCAAGCATTCGTTCCTATATTATTTTAAAAGGAGAACCAAGATGAATCTCTCACCACTTCAGAAGGCCAGATATGAGTATCAGCCCAAGCTTCCCGCAATGCTTCGCGGCGGCATCTCCGAGATCAGCATCAAGGTCGGCGAGCCCACGGAAAGCGTCGCGGACCAGGAGCAGATCAAAGCCCTGTTCCCCAACACCTACGGGAAGAACGAAATCACCTTCACCAAGGGAAAGAACACCTCCGCGGCAAAGAAGCAGGTTGTGGGCGTCATCCTTTCCGGCGGCCAGGCCCCCGGCGGGCACAACGTGATCTGCGGCCTGTACGATGCCCTCAAGGCAACGGACAGGAACAACGTGCTGCTGGGCTTCAAGGGCGGCCCTTCCGGACTGATCGAGGACGATTACATCGAGTTTGACGACGAATATATCAACGCCTACCGGAACACCGGCGGATTTGACATCATCGGCTCCGGCCGCACCAAGCTGGAAACGGAAGAGCAGTTCCGGATCGTGACGGAAGTCGCGAAGAAGCACGGCCTCACCGCCATCGTCATCATCGGCGGGGACGATTCCAACACCAACGCCGCCGTGCTGGCGGAGTACATGGCCGCCCACGGCACCGGCGTGCAGGTCATCGGCTGCCCGAAGACCATCGACGGCGACCTGAAGAACGAGGACATCGAGGCCTCCTTCGGCTTTGACACCGCCACCAAAACCTATTCCGAGCTGATCGGCAACATCGCCCGGGACGCCAACTCCGCCAAGAAATACTGGCATTTCATCAAGGTCATGGGCCGCTCCGCCTCCCACGTCGCCCTGGAGTGCGCGCTGGAGACCCAGCCCAACATCTGCCTGATCGGCGAGGAAGTGGCCGAGAAGAAGATGTCCCTGGCCCAGATCACGAAATATATCGCGGATTCCGTGGAAAAGCGGGGCAACAACGGCGAAAACTTCGGCGTTGCCATCATCCCCGAAGGCATCGTGGAATTCGTTCCCGAGTTCTCAAAGCTCATCGCTGAGATCAACGAGCTCCTCGCCGGCGCGAAGGCCGAAGCGTTCAACGCCCTGCCGGACTGGAACGCAAAGAACGAATTTATCCGGAAGGGACTCACCGCGGAATCCTACGCCGTGTTTGACATCCTTCCCCTCTTCGTGCAGCAGCAGCTCTTCCTCGACCGGGATCCCCACGGCAACGTCCAGGTTTCCCTCATCGAGTCCGACAAGCTGTTCGCCGAGATGGTGGCCAGCGAGCTGGCGAAGCGGAAAGCCGCCGGCACCTACAAGGGACACTTCGGATCCCAGCATCACTTCTTCGGCTACGAAGGAAGATGCGCCTTCCCGTCCAACTTTGACGCCGACTACTGCTATTCCCTGGGCTACAACGCCTTCATGCTCATCCAGTACGGCTGCAACGGATACCTGTCCAAGGTTTCCAACATCTCCCGCCCCGCGGAAGAGTGGGTGGCCGGCGGAATGCCCATCACCAAGATGATGAACATGGAAAGAAGAAACGGAAAGGATAAGCCCGTGATCCGCAAGGCGCTTGTGGAGCTCGACGGCGCCCCCTTCACCTACTTCGCCTCCCATCGGGAAGAGTGGGCCGTGAAGACCTGCTTCCAGTACCCCGGCGCCATCCAGTACTTCGGACCCGCGGAGGTCTGCGACCGGACCACCGTCACCCTGGCCCTGGAAAAAGGCACCTTCGTGGAAAAATAATCCCCCGATCATCAAAACCCGGTTTCCGAAAACGGAAACCGGGTTTTTTCATCAAGGGCCCGCCGCCGGGAAAGGCAGCCCTCCGGCCGGGGATCAGGTCTGTCCCCGGCGGATGATGCTGTGGCGCTCGGGGCCCACGGAAATCCACTTGACCACCACGCCTACGGATTCCTCGATACACTTGACAAAATTCTGGGCCTCGATGGGAAGGT
The DNA here is from genome assembly GCA_946187775.1 of uncultured Clostridia bacterium. Taxonomy (GTDB): domain Bacteria; phylum Bacillota; class Clostridia; order Christensenellales; family Aristaeellaceae; genus Aristaeella. Next base: position 13,712 of record CAMHSI010000012.1, on the reverse strand, counting down.
CCCACCAGTTGCGGATGCCTGAGATGCTGCATTTCCAGCCCTTCATGGTCTCGATCACGGGTTCGCACTGGTCCAGGATCGCCGGGAAAGGCATATCCTCAAACTCCTGGTCCTTGTACTTGTAGCGCACGCAGATCGGAATCTCGTCCAGGGAGCTGAGCATATCCAGCTTGGTCAGGGCGATTTCCGTTGCCGCCTGGATCTTCACGCCGTACCGGGTTGCCACCAGGTCGAAGGGCCCGATCCGGTGATACGTTTTTTCTGTTTCACCGCAGGTCTCCCGCAGGAGTTTTTCCTGCTCCCCGAAGGCCTCGCAGACAAAGGGTCCCCTGCCGACACAGGTGGAATAGGCCTTCACCACGCCGATAATCCGGTCAATCTCCACCCCGGGCATTCCCGCGCCGATAGGCGCATAGGAGGCCAGCACGTTGGAGGATGTGGTGTAGGGATAAACCCCGAAGTCCAGGTCCCGCAGCGCGCCCATCTGCGCCTCAAACAGGATCCGTTTGTTGTTCTCGGAGGCCTCCTGCAGGTAAGTCCGGGTATCCGTGATGAACTCCCGGAGCGGCTCGCAGTAATCCTTGTACCAGGCCTCCAGCTCCTCCTTCGACACGGGTTCCGCGTTGTATACGCCGGAAAGGATCATGTTCTTCCAGACCCGCAGGTCCTCCAGGTGCTCCCTGAAAAGCTCCGGATAGAACATTTCCCCGGCCAGGATCGTCTTTTTCTGGTATTTGTCGGAATAGAAGGGCGCAATCCCCATCCTGGAGGAGCCGTACCGCTTGTCTCCCAGGCGCTCCTCCTCCAGCTCGTCCAGCCTCCGGTGCCAGGGGAGCAGCAGGGAAGCCCGGTCGCTGATCATCAGGTTCTCCGGGGTGATGGACACTCCCTTTGCCTGGATGGCACGGATTTCGTTCAGCAGCCTCTCCGGATCCAGCGCCACGCCGTTTCCGATCACATTCACAACGCCCTTGCGGAACACGCCGGAAGGAAGGGCGTGAATTTCAAACTCGCCGAACTGATTGATCACGGTGTGGCCGGCGTTGGCGCCGCCCTGGTACCGGATCACAACGTCGAAAGCTTCCGTCAGCAGGTCTACCATGCGGCCTTTGCCTTCATCGCCCCAGTTGATTCCAACGATTGCGGTACAAGCGTTCATCTGATATCCACCTTTCGACTCATTCCGCCTTGGATGCGGCTTTTCCTCTTGTTCCATGATACCTCCGGCGGTTCCTCTTGTCAATGACGGCGCCGGCTCCCTCCCCCGAGCGCAAAAAAAAGCCCGGCTCCCCTCCGGGGGCATCGGGCGTTTCCTTCCCGGGTGGATTTCCGGGAAATTATTTCAGCTGGCGGCAGATGGCGTCAAAGGATTCCTGGGAAAGGTCATGCTCAATCTTGCAGGCGTCCTCCCGGGCGGTTTCCTCCGGCACCCCCAGCTGAACCAGGTACCTGGTCAGCTTCTGGTGACGGTCATAGATCTTCCGGGCAATGGCATACCCCTTGTCCGTCAGGGAAATCAGGTTGTCCGCCCCCATGTGGATATACCCGTTCTCCCGCAGCTTCTTCATCGCCACGCTGACGGACGGCTTGGACACGTTCAGCCCCGCCGCAATATCCACAGAGCGCACGTACCCTTTCTGTTCCAGCAGCATCAGGATTTTCTCCAGGTAATCCTCCGCGGATTCATGTATATTCATCAAATTGAGCGACCTCCCACAGCCGGATGATACCGGTTTATGATCTCTCTCTCTTGTTATTGTATTCTAACACAAAGATTTCTCTCCCGCAACCGGCCTGATTCTCCCTCTTTTTTTCCCTTCTCCCGGTTGTGCTTTTGCTCCCGTACCGGTACAATAAAGCCATACCCGAAATACGGAGGAACGCGCATGGCAGACAGGAACCCGGTTCACGAAAACCCCCAGGAGGAAAGCCTCCGGTGGGAAGAGGTATCCACAGAGCATCTCGTCCAGGATGAATGGATCGATTTCCGGAGATCCGCCTTCCGTTTTCCGGACGGCCGGATTTTCCAGCCCTATTACAGCTTCACCCGCAGGGACTACGCGGTCATCGTCGCCTCGGATGAGGAAGGGCGTTACATCTGCGTCCGCCAGTTCCGGCAGGGAATCCGGGAGGTAACCACCGAGTTCCCCGCGGGCGCCATCGAAAAAAAAGACGGCGCCTCCCCGGAAGAGGCGGCCCTGGAGGCGGCAAAGCGGGAGCTTCGGGAGGAAACCGGCTATGTTTCCGACCATTGGCGTCCCCTGCTGACCATTCCTTCCAACGCCACCATTTCCGATAACTACGCCTGGCTTTTCGCAGCGGAAAAATGCCGCCCGGCCGCCACGCAGCAGCTGGATGAGATGGAGCTCCTCCGGGTCTGCAGGCACACCGGGGAGGAACTGGACGACATGCTTTCCCGGGGTGAATTTAAGCAGTCCGTCCACGCGCTGGCCTGGCTGCTCACAAAGCAGCCGGGGAAGGCATAACAGCCGCGGCAGATGAAAGGGGCATCCGTTTCCGGATGCCCCTTCTTCATTCCTTATTTATTCCTTGGGAGAAGCAACCTGGGAGGTAATCCAGCCCCACCGGCTGTCCTCCTCCACAAAAACGTAGTACCAGAGCTTCCCGTCCTTCCCGGTTATTGTGGAATAGTACGGATAGGCGGAGGCGGGATACGCGACGCTGATCCACCGGGATTTCGCATCGGCGTTCTCATGGACGAACTTCCGCTGGTCCCCCTTCTTCCCGATAATCACCACGTCCCCGGCCTTTTCCGTTCCCAGGGGAGAAACGCTGGGCTCGCCAAGGGTCTCCAGCGTCACCGGCTCGCTGCCGCCGTCCTCCACGCCCTCTCCGGGCCGGAAGGAAGCGGTTTTCCGGTTGATGAAGCCGCGGGCTGTTTTCCCGTCCACGGTGCACTCGATATACCACTTATCCGTGTTCTTGTATACATGCTTGGCAAGGATCCGGAAGCTGTCCCCCTCCTGCAGGGTGGTGAAAGGGGTGCCGTCCTTTCCCGCATCGTCCGTCACATCCATCTTCACGGCAGCAACGGCCGGAAGGTTCACAAAGCCGTAGGTGGACATGCCGCTCCTGAACTTTTTGACGTACTGCGGCGCGATATATCCCGTCCGGCTCACGCCCTTCCCGGTGGTGTAATGCACCAGCAGCCACCCGTCAACGGTTCCCGCCTCATAAATATCCTTGCTTGGATTGCAGTATGCCTTGCCGTCCGCCAGGCGCAGGGAGTTTTCATCCGGCGCCGTGTAAACAGGGCAGTTTGTGCTCTGGACCCCCAGCCCGTCCTTGTGATGCTTGAACAGGAAATCCTGCGCTCCCAGGAGCTTGTCGTTCCATTCGGTCCGGGTCATTTTCCCGCCCTCAGCCAGCGCGGCGGAGCCCAGGACCGCCAGGCAGAGCACGGACAGCGCAAGCACGGACAGCCATCTTTTCAGTGACTTACTCTTCATTATCAGTTCCCTCCCGAGATTTTTCGAGTTTTAGCTATTTTTCTTTTCGCCGCGTCCTGTTCCGTTTCCTGCTGCCGTTTTTTTATTCTTTCCATAATTCCGGCAGGTCCCGGTACAGCCCCAGCTCCTTCAGTTTTTCCCGGAGGCTTTTCATGTCCTCCCAGGCCTGGGGTTTTTTGGACGCGTCCCGCAGCAGCGCCGAGGGATGATAGGTCGGCATCATCCAGACGCCCTTCCGCTCCGTCCACTTTCCCCGCTCCCGGGTAATCCGGATCTCCGGATCCAGCAGGTTTTTGGCCGCCGTGCTCCCCAGCAGCAGGATGACCTTCGGCCGTACCAGCCAGGTCTGCATCCGCAGGTGGATCCGGCAGGCTTCCGCCTCTTCCGGCGTGGGAACCCGATTGTCCGGCGGCCGGCATTTCACGATATTGCAGATATACACCCGTTCCCGGGGAAGTCCGATGGCCCCGAGCATCTTCGTCAGCAGCTGGCCTGCCGCTCCGACAAAGGCAAGTCCTTCCTCGTCCTCCGTCTGCCCGGGGCCCTCGCCGATCAGCATCAGCGGAGCCTGCCGGTCCCCCTGTCCCGGAACCTTGCGGGTAATATTCCTGCAAAGCGGGCACAGCCTGCACTCCTCCACCTGCCGTTCAAACAGCTCCCATGTGATTTCCGCCATTTTCGCCCCTCCTCCCGGGCTTTGAGTCTTTCCTTTTTCCGTTATTTCCATCATAGCACAGGAAGCCGGCGAAAAACAGCGCAAATGCGTCCGCACCGTCCCGGGCATCTTGCCCTGTTTCCCGCAAGGGCATATACTCTTGACAGAACATAAGGGAGGGAAAACCGGATGAAAGAAATCACGCTGCTGGCGGAGTGCCCGGACTGGGCGGTATGCGTCAAGCCCGCCGGGATGGATTCGGAAAAAGAGGTTCCGGAGGCCCTTGGTGAAGCCGCCGGCGGAAGCTTCCTGCCGGTTCACCGGCTGGACCGGGCGGCCGCGGGACTGATGGTTTATGCCCGCACCCCAGCCGCGGCAGCGCAGCTGTCCCGCCTGATCCAGGCGGGACAGCTGACAAAGGAATATATGCTGCTGTGCCACGGCGCCCTTCCCGCAGTCGAAGGCCCCATGGAGGACCTGCTGTGGAAGGACAGCCATAAGAATAAGGTATACGTTGTATCCCGCCCCCGCGCCGGGGTGCGGGAGGCCCGTCTTACCTACCGGGTGCTGGGGTCCCCCGCCCCGGACAGGACCCTGGTCCGGGTCCGGCTGGAAACCGGGCGCACCCACCAGATCCGCGTCCAGTTCGCCTCCCGGGGATGCCCCCTGTGGGGAGACCGCAGGTACGGCGCCCGGGACCGGGAGAAGGAGCTGTATCTCTTCTCCTGCGCCCTCTCCTTTCCCTGGCAGGGAGGGGAAAAGCGCTTTGAGCTGCTGCCGGACTGGGTGGGGGAACGGGAAGAAACCTGAACCCTTTCCGTCTCCGGATTCCGGGCTCAGTGTTTCATCCCGATCATGGAGGCGGCGATCCAGCCTTCCTTCTGCTTGTTGTACTTGTCGGTGTACCGGATTTTGACAAAATTCCGGCCGGAAACATCATCAAAATGCAGGGTATCGTCCACCGTGTCCACCATGGTTCCGTTCACCAGGGAGTCCTGCCGGTTGCGCTCCCCCGTGGTGGGAGAGGACCGGACCTGGGCTTTGTCGCTGCATCCGGTGTTCACCTGCCGCAGGACTCCGCCGGTGGCCATTTCCATCTGTTCCAGGTTCAACTCTCTCATGTCCGCCATACTCGTGACTCCTTTCATATCCGCTGCGCGGTATTCATGACTGTTTTCACTCTCCGGGGCAGGGGCGGCCCGGCGGCCTCCCCGGTCCCGTTATTTGATACGTCCGGAAGGGACCCATGGCAGGAAGGGCACCTGAAAATGTTCCATATCCACATGGGTTCCGTCCCGGAAGCCCACGCCCTCCCCCTGCAGCAGCTCCACCTGCCGGTTGATCCCGCCGAAGGCAAAGGCCCGGGATACCTCCCCGTCCTTTTTCACCACCCGGTGGCAGGGAATCACCCCGGGCTCGGGATTCACATGCAGAGCGTAACCCACCACCCGGGCAAGCCGCCGGTTTCCGGCTGCCTCCGCCACCTGGCCGTAGGTGGCGACCGATCCGGCGGGAATCATCTTCACCGCCTCGTAAATCGTTTCAAATACCGTCATCCGCTCCCGCTTCCCTTCTTCGCGTATCCGCCGGAAAATCCCTCAGGCTTCATCCCCGCCCCGGATCGAGCGCATAAACCGGAAAACGAACCAGAGGGACAGCGGAAAGGCCAGGATATACGCCAGGGGCTGCGCTTCCTGAATGCCGCTCAGTCCCCGGACTGCTGAAAGGATCAGCAGCGAGGGGATAAAGAACAGGCCGCTGCGGGCTGAGGAAAGCAGGGATGCTCCCAGCCGGTGGCCGGTACTCTGGTACAGCATTTCCACCGCCATCGTAAAAGGCAGGAACACCAGCGCCGAAAACTGCAGCCGGAGCGCCCGGGTGCCGATTTCGATCACCCTGGGATCATCCCGGAAAAGCCTGATCAGCCGGTCGGAAAAAAGGAACCCGGCCCCCGCCACCGCAATCAGGATTCCCTCCGCCGCCAGCACCGTAAACCGGAAGGCCGAAACCAGCCGGTCGTACTTTTTCGCGCCGTAATTGAAAGCGCTCACCGGCTGGAATCCCTGGCCGATTCCCAGGGCCAGGGCAAAAGCAAAGAAGGTGATCCGGGACACGATGCTCATGGCCGCCACCGCCTCGTCCCCGTAAAAGGACGCCTGGCTGTTCAGCAGGATGGTTGCAACGCTGTTGAGCACCTGCCGGAGCATGCTCGGCAGCCCGGTGGACGCGATATTCAGCACGGAGCGGATTCCCGGGGCCGTTTTCCGCAGGGACAGCCGGAGGGTTGTTTTCCCCCGCAGGAACATGCTCAGGAGGATCAGGAAGGATACGACCTGGCTGAAGGCGGTGGCCATGGCCGCGCCGGCAATCCCGAGATCCAGGGCGAACATCAGGATCGGATCCAGCGCGATATTCAGGATGGCTCCCGTCATCAGCCCCACCATGCCCAGGGCTGCCTTTCCCTCATACCGGAGAAGATTGTTCAGCGTATATCCGCCCGTCATGGCCGGAGCCGCAATCAGGATATAGGTCATATATTCCTTTGCGTAGGGCGCGCTGGTCTCCGTGCTTCCCAGGAAGCGCACAATCCGGTCAATCATCGGAAAACAGGCCAGGGACAGCAGCACGCCGATCCCGAAGGAGCAGATCACTCCCGTGGAAGCGGTCCGGGAGGCCAGTTCTCCGTCCCTGCTTCCCAGCAGCCTGGCCGCGATGCTTCCTGCTCCCTGGCCGAACATGAAGCCCACGGCCTGCAGCACGGCCATATAACCGAAGATCACGCCCACCGCCGCGCTCTGGCTGGTTCCCAGCTGCCCGACGAAGGCCGTGTCCACCAGGTTGTAGATATTCGTAACCAGCATGCTGAGGATGGTCGGAACGGAAAGCCTTGCAATCAGCTTCGGAATCGGCTCCTCCGTCATCCGCGCGTACTGTGAAACATACCCGTCTTTTCTCATGTCCCTGCCCCTTGTCCGGGCCGGTTTTCCCGCCTTCCCGCAGCCTTTTGCGGCTCCGGGCACCGGCGCGCCGGCTCCGGATCATTATACCGCATCATGTTTCCTTTTTCCATTCCCCGCCGGCTCATTCGCTTTTCGAATTTGTACAGACTTTTTTCTCCCGGATGATTGACTTAGAGTTAACTCCATGGTTTAAGATGATGCCGCCAGCAAATACACAAACATCACAATTACCTTGAAAGGATGAGGCATATGGATAATTTCACCTTCTACTCCCCTACCTGTTTTGTTTTCGGAAAGGATACGGAAAGCAGTGCCGGCAGTCTGGTCCGCAGGTTCGGCGGCACAAAGGTATTGATTCATTACGGCGGCGGAAGCGCCGTGCGTTCCGGCCTGCTCGGCCGTGTGAAAGCCTCCCTGGAAAGCGAAGGCATTCCCTTCTGCGAACTGGGCGGCGTACAGCCGAATCCCCGCAGCGGGCTGGTTTACCAAGGAATCGAGCTGTGCAGGAAGGAAAAGATCGACTTCATCCTGGCCGTCGGCGGCGGAAGCGTCATTGATTCCTCCAAGGCGATCGCCGCGGGTACCGTCTATGACGGGGATTTCTGGGATTTCTACAGCGGAAAACGGATTGAGCAGGCGCTTCCCGTCGGCACGGTGCTCACCATCGCCGCTGCCGGCAGCGAAGGCAGCCCGGACAGCGTCATCACCCTGGAGGAAGGCATGTTCAAGCGCGGCGCCAGCGGCGACGCGATCCGGCCGAAGTTCTCCATTCTCAACCCCGCCCTCACCCAGTCCCTTCCGCCCTTCCAGACCGCCGCGGGCATCACCGATATCATGGCCCACCTGTATGAGCGGTACCTGACCAACACCCGGGAAGTGGAAGTCACCGACCGCCTGATTGAGGCGCTCCTGCTGACCATGATTCATGAGGGGCCCCGCGTCATTGCCGATCCGGACAACTATGACGCCCGCGCCAATATCATGTGGGCCGGGATGATGGCCCACAACAACTCCTGCGGGGTCGGCCGCAGCCAGGACTGGAACAGCCACAATATTGAGCATGAGCTGTCCGCCCTCTATGACTGCGCCCACGGCGCGGGGCTGGCGGTTACCATGCCCGCCGTCTTCAGCTACGTCCTGGAGCATGATGTCAGCCGTTTCGCCCAGGCCGCGGTCCGTATCTGGGGCTGCCAGATGGATTTTGCCCACCCGGAAGTCACCGCCCGGGAAGGCATTGAGCGGCTCCGTTCCTTCCTGGTCTCCATCGGAATGCCGAAAAACTTTGAGGAGCTCGGCGCCAGGGAAGAGGACATCCCCGCCCTTGTGCACGCCCTGTGCTGGGGCGACGGGCGCCAGGGCACCATTTCCGGTTTTGTCACGCTGAATGAGGAAGACTGCACCAAAATCTACCGGAGTATGATCTGAGAAAGGAGCATCCCATGAGCAACCTCACTCACCGCCGGGCGGAAGCCAGGCTTCGCATCCTGAATCCGGACGGAACCCCCGCCCGCAACTGCCCTGTCCGGGCCGACCAGACCTCCCACCGTTTCCTTTTCGGCTGCGGCGCCTTTGACTCGGTCGCCATGATGGCCGCCAAGGATGAGCAGACCCGCTCCTTCCTGGCTGAACGGATGGAGAAATGGCTGAAGCTGTTCAACTACGGAACCCTTCCCTTCTACTGGGGCCGGTATGAGCCGGAGGAGGGCAAGCCCGTCTTTGAGGAGACCATGGCTGCCGCCCGCTGGCTGACCGGAAAGGGCGTCCGCGTCAAGGGACACCCCCTGTGCTGGCATACGGCCTGCGCTCCCTGGCTGCTCGCCTACAGCAACGAGGAAATTATGCGCAAACAGATCGACCGGATCCACCGGGACGTTACTGCCTACAAGGGCGTCATCGATATGTGGGATGTCATCAACGAAGTGGTCATCATGCCGGACTTTGACAAGTATGACAACGCCATCACCCGCATCTGCAGGGAAAAGGGCCGGATCCGGCTGGTCAAGGACGTGTTTGAGGCCGCCCGGGAAAGCAATCCGGACGCCGTCCTGCTGATCAACGACTTCAACACCAGCGTTTCCTATGAAATCCTGCTGGAGGGCCTGCTGGAAGCCGGCGTGCCCATCGATGTCATCGGAATCCAGAGCCACCAGCACCAGGGCTACTGGGGAGCCGAGAAGCTGCACCAGGTGCTGGAGCGCTTCTCCCGCTTCAACCTTCCGATTCATTTCACGGAGAACACCCTGATCTCCGGCGAAATCATGCCTCCCCACATTGTGGACCTGAACGACTGGCAGGTGGAGGAGTGGCCGAGCACCCCCGAAGGAGAAGAGCGCCAGGCCCGGGAAATCTCCGAAATGTACAGCATCCTGTTCAGCCACCCCCTGGTGGAAGCCATTACCACCTGGGACTTCAATGACGGCTGCTGGCTGAAGGCGCCCTCCGGCTTTGTCCGGCAGGACAACAGCGAAAAGCCCTCCTACCGCGCCCTGGAGCGCCTGATCCACGGCGAATGGGAAACCCATGAGTCCCTCGTTACGGACGGGGAAGGGTTCCTTACCTTCACCGGCTTCATGGGAAATTACTCCCTGAAAGGCAGCAGCGGGGCCGCCTCCGTTGAACTGAACGGACCCCTGGACCAACAGGTCCGCCTGGAAGCATAATCCCGCGCCCGGCGCGCCTGTCAGGCGTACGTGTATTTCCGCGAGGAATCATACTTCGGGTCGTTTTCCGGAAAGCTGAGGGTCGGAACGCCGGCCAGCATGGCCGCGGTCCCCGCTTTCCGTTCCATTTCTTTGAGCAGTTCCCTGTTTTCTTTCGTCTCAGCGGTTTCCGCGCCTGCCGCGGAAACCGCTTCTTCGCCTTCAGCCGGTTTCTTTTCCGCCTTCCGGGCTTCCGCTTCCTTCCGCGCCTCCTGCGCTGAATCACGGAAGGCCCTCACCGCGCTCCGGGCTGCCCTCCCGGCGGCCCGGACAATCCTGCGCACATCCTTCCCCGTACGCTGCATGTCAAACTGATTGCGGATCAGCAGGAAAAGAAGCACTCCGATAATAAGCCAGAACATTGTTTATTCCTCCTCTGCAGCTCCTGTTTCCTCCGGCAGCACCAGGGCGCACACGATATACGCCAGCAGCCCGCTGCCCCAGCCAAGGATCAGCGCGGCCCAGGCCAGGCGGATAATCATGGGATCAACCCCCAGCCATTCGGCAATGCCGCCGCATACGCCGGCCAGCTTTTTGTCCCGGCTGCTCTTATGGATCCGGCCGTTTGTCGTTCCTTTCCGGTTGCCGGCAACATACTGCCAGATAAAGTATCCGATCGCCAGCCCGGCGGCCACAGTCATCATCGTTTTCATATTCATGATCCTCCTGAAAAATATCTTTCCGGTGACAGCGGTTTCCGTGTCTTTTCCGCCGCACTCATGGATTAGACGGACAGCTTCAGGATTCGTTACAAAATGTTTTTTAATTTTTTTCGCATTTTTTCCGGCTGTTTCTTTCCGCGGTTCCGTGTCCCCGGTCTGTTAAAACGAATCAGCCTGTGGTAAGATATATCCATTGCCGGCAGCCGCCCCGCTGCGGATGCCCTGTCGGAAGTCTGTTGAATGGCATGTGTTGTTTTCCCCCGATAAGGCACATCGAAAGAAATGCAAGGAGACGAAGGAAAATGGCGCAGAATGATACAAAGTTCTCAGAGTATCTCAGCGGAGAAGTCAGGAAATACCAGGGCACCTGTGTTCCCCTCCTGTCGGGCATCCTCCGGCGCATCCTCGTCCGGCGGCTCCCGTACAGGAAACTGCACCCGAATCCGGAGGATGAATTCTGCAATCCGGAGATCGGACCCAATTATGAAATCATCTCCGGCTACAGGGGGGATGCGTCCCGCCGTCTCCAGCACAGGCTTCCCGTGTTCGGGGAACCCATTATCATCGAGAGGATGAACCCCGACGGGTATATCATCCTCAACGGGCATCACCGCTGGGCCGCCGCTGTAATGATGGACCTGCAGAATCCCCTGTGCGTCCGGATCATCAACGCCACCCGGATGGCGGATATCAAACGGATGCTGAGCAACTCCGAAAATGACAAAAGGGCCACCCTGGACCTGGATGAGGTGGTATTGCGGAAGGATGAAAACGAGCCTGCGGAAAAAGCGGTTCCCTTTCCCCTCAGCCTGCGCTATTCCCAGCGCCTGCGCCTGGGCATCCCCGGGCTTTTCAGCTACCTGGACGCCCACGGCTATGATATCTGGGTGTATTCCGAAAAGTACTACTCCCTGAAGTATATCCGTATGCTGTTCAGGCTCAAGCACGTTCATGTCACCGGCATTGTCACCGGATCCGTCCGGGGGCAGGAGAAAAAGAAGATCGAAAAGGAAATCAGGAGTCATTACCATACCACGGTTTCCATCGACAGGGATATGATCCTGCGCATCAACCACCGGACAAAGGCCTTTGACGAATACCCGCTGACCGGAGCAGGCGGTGACTGGTCCGCCGCGGCCATCGGGACTATCGGGGGTTTTGCACAAGATGAAGCATCAGGCACCTGAAACAAGAATGCGCGTCTCCTTTGACCTGGATGAGGTGCTTTTCGTATCTCCGGATACGCATAAAACGGAGCCGCCCCTTCCCTTTCCCCTGAACAGGATCTTCAGGGAACGGCTGCGGCTGGGGACGCCCGAACTGATCCGCGAACTGCAGTCCATCGGATATGACGTATGGGTGTATACGTCTTCCTTCCGTACAGAAAAGTACATCCGGACCCTTTTCCGCCTGTACGGCGTGCGCTTTGACGGCGTTGTCAACGGCCAGCGCCACCTGAAGGAGGTCCAGGGAAACCACAGGGAATCCCTGCCCCAGAAGCTCCCGAACCATTACCGTATTTCCCTCCATGTGGATGATGAAACCGTCATCTGCTCCCTGGGCCCGCAGTACGGCTTCCGCGCCTATCAGCTGAACGCGCAGGACGACGACTGGAAGGAAAAAATCATCGCCCGGGCAAATGAAATCCGGAAAGGCCTGCAGGGCTGACCCGTTCCGTTTCCCGGAACCTGCGCTCCTGCGTTGTTGAAAGCCCTGTCCGGGTGTATAATAAAACCAACGGCAAAAACTGCCGCTTTCGGACAGGCCGGTATTCTCCCGGCGGGAAACAGCGGAAAGGCAGGAGGGGCAAATGGGTTCGGAATACGTTGTCTTTTATGCGGAAGCAAGCCTGGTCTGTATTGTCATTCTTTCCATACTGCTGATTCACAATATTCGCCATACAACAAAACAGGAAAAGCAAATCTGGTTTAACCGCTCCATTATTGCCTTTATCCTGTATTTTATTTCCGACGCTTTCTGGGCCGCGGTGCTCGGCGGGGCGCTGCCGGCTTACCGCTGGCTTTCGGTGCTGCTGAACCTGACAAATTATGTTCTCCTGAGCGTCATGGCCTTTGAGTGGTTCATGTTTATGGCCGCTTCGGAAAAGATGCTTTTCCGGACCAGCAAGGCCAGGAAACGCCTGCTGCTCCTGCCCATGGCCGTTTCTTTCCTGTTCATTGTCATCGCTTTTATCATCAGCCCGTACTTCTGGATCAGCGAGGAAGGCAGGCTGAACCCGCTGTACCATCCGCTGCAGATCGCCGCGCCTTTGTTTTATCTCCTGATCGCCGTTGTCATTTCCCTGAACAATGCCCGGAAGGCTTCCTCCATGGAAGAAAAATGGAATTGCTGGCTGTTCGCAACCACGATTGTCGGCGTCGTCGCCTGCGGGCTGATCCAGCTTCTCACCCTGAACGCGCCGACCTTCTGCTTCGGCTGCACCATCATGCTGCTGTGGTTCTATATCCAGCATATGCAGACCCTGATCTCCGCGGATGAACTGACACGCCTCAACAACCGCGGGCAGATTGACCGGTATATGGCGCAGGTCCGCTACAGGGAGAATGTTTCCTTATATACGATGATGATCGACATTGACCATTTCAAGCAGATCAATGATACCTTCGGGCATGCCGAGGGAGACCGCGCCCTGATCCTTGTTTCGGAAGCGATCAAGCAGACCTGCGGACAGATCAAAACCCCCATTTTTATCGGCAGGTACGGCGGGGACGAATTCACCCTCATCATCCAGGATCCCGGGGAGGACGACGGCTATCCGGAGCAGGTGATCGGAACCCTGCGGGCCGCCTTGTCGGAAAAGGTCCGGAAAAATGAGCTTCCCTATCTCCTGGAGGTCAGCGTCGGATACGATAAGCTGAGGGACAAAAACGACACCATGAAGGAATGCCTGGTCCGGGCGGATGAAAAACTGTATATGGACAAAAAAGCAAGGAAAGCCGGAAGATAAAAAGCCTTCCGCTCCGTTTCCCTGTCAGATCAGCCGGATCATCCTGCAGCTTTCAATGCCCGGCGTCCAGAACTCGCGGATGGGAAGCTTCCGGATCCGGCCGATAATGCTCAGGTTCATGGCGCCATGGCCAACGATCAGCACGTTTTTTCCCTGTTCCATCAGGGGATCGATAACCTCCCGGAGGAATTCCCCGGTCCGCGCGAACAGTTCCTCAAAGGTTTCCGCGCCGCCCACGGACTTTGTATACTCCTCCGGCTTCCGGAACAGCGTGTTGATGGGGCAGTCCGGTATACTG